>JAICTU010000646.1 GCA_025936205.1 Polyangiaceae bacterium
GGACGTCCGCGCCATCGTCGAGGTCGTCCAGGACCAGAACGCTGTGATTGCCCGCGCTCGCGGCCGCCACCGGGTCGGCGCCGACCTCCTGCACCGAGACGTGGCCCGGGTAGCAGATCACATCCAGCGCGCGCTGATCCTCGTCGAGCACCACATCTGCGTAAGCATCGTCACCGCAGCGTTCGACCTCCGCCTTGCACGCCTCCGGATCGGAGCCCCCTTCGCAGACCTCGTCGAGCCGCGCCGGCCTCCCACCCTTGTCAGGCCCGATGCGCAGGGCCTGACCCAGCGAATACGGCGTGGCCGAATCCTGATGCTCCCCCGTGCACGCCAGAGCCATCCCAAACACCCACAACGTCGTCCAGTTCCGCATGCAGCACCCTTTCGTCCCAAGCGCGAGCCGCAGCTCGCGTTCGAAGTGGGTATTCGGCGCGCGGCAGAATTATGAACAGGGCGGGCGTTTTCCGTCGCGGATCGGCACAGTCCGCCCGGACCCGGTCATCTCGGCGGCAATGAGAACAGGAACTGGCTGATGGCGCGGCTCGCGAACGAAGGCCAGCCGTGATTCGTGGGGCGACCCGTGTTCGCATCCGTGTAGGTGGGCTCGGTGTGCTGGCACCATTGCACCGGCAAGCCCGCATCGCAGTTCTGATACGCGACGCACGGCGAGACAGCGCCCGGCACGGTGCTGTTGTCGCAGCCGTTGCGGCTCTCGTAATAGTCGCGCGCCTGCATGCCGCCGGCGAACGAGACCACGCTGTCCATGGTGCCGTGCACCAGCAGCGCGGCGAAGCGCGCGTTGCTGCAGTTCATCTCTTGCAGATTGCCCGCGACGGCACCGATGCCACGGAAGCGCTCGCCGAAGCGGCAGGCCAGGATCTCAGTGAAATAGGCCCCCGAGCTGTGACCGACCAGGAAGATGCGCGAGGTATCGATGCAATAGTTGTTCAAGGTCTGCGGATACAGCGCCTCGAAGAACTCCACGCTCGGCGGCACCTCGGCGGCGAAGTTCCAGCCGTCACCGCCCTGGCTCTTTGGGTAGACCATCACCGCGCGCGAGCCCAGCTCCGTCTGGATGTTGCTCGCGTCGATGGTCTGGAACTGCACATGCGTGCGCCCGCGGCCGTGGAAGCCGAAGATCAGCGGCACCGGCGTATTCGGATCGTAATTGGGGGGCAAGGTCACCACGTATTGCGCCTGCGCGCCGCGGATGGTGAGCGCGCCGGCGCCCTGCGGCGGGTTGGCCTTGCCGCAACCCGCGCTGGTCGGAATTGCCGGTGATGCAGGCGTCATAGGATCCTGCTGCGTGGGGTCCTGCATCCCCATTGCGGGATCCATGACCGGTGGCGGGGTCATCTCGGCGGGGGGCGCCGCGGTCGGTGTTTCGCCTGCTCCAGCACCCGCGGGTGGAGTGGTCGGCTCCAGCCCGCTCACGGCGGGCGTGCCTTCGCCGGAAGGCGGCGTGGGATTCACCTGCGCTTCCGGAGTTGCGGGCGGCGCATTGCTCGTCTCATCGCCTGCGGGGTCCGCCACCGGCTGCGGGCGCTCGCCGAACGCCGGCACAGGCGCGCCTGCCGCCGGTTCATCCGAACTGGAGCTGGAACAGGCAATACCGACCAATGAAAGCAACGCGACGATGGAACAGAAGCTTTGACGCATGGAGAAACACCCGGTGCTGAAGGAGCCCAGACCGACTGGAAACGGTTCCGACTTTATCAAAGCAATGGCGGAACGACGAGCACGCTTGTGACCCCGACGGCACAGCGTTCGACCAAATCTCGCAACGCGAGGTGCTCCATTTCTAACGCGCGGTGAAGTTCCACATGGGACACGACGCATTCACACATGAGCCGGGCCTTGGCCGCACGAAGCCGCCAAGCCGAGCGCATCGTGCTCGAACGGGTCGTATTACAGCGGATTGAGCTCGCGCTTGGCGCGCGGGGCAGGGGCGCGGCGGCGCGGCGGCGCTGCCTTGCGGCGCGCGGCGATCACCTTATCGAGCCAGTGCGTGAGCGGGAGCGCCACGAACACGGTCGAATAGGCACCAGTGGTCATGCCGATGATCAGCACGTAGGAGAAGTCCTGCAGGGCGTTGGTGCCCCAGATCAAGAAGGGCACCAGGCTGATGATGGCCGTGCCGGTCGTGATCACCGTGCGCCCGAGCATTTCGGACACGCTCAGATCCACGAGCTCGGGGAAGGTGGCGCCGCGCAGGCGCCGCGCATTTTCGCGCACGCGGTCGTACACGACCACGGTGTCGTTCACCGAGAAGCCGATGATGGTGAGCAACGCTGCGATCACTTCCAGGTTCAGCTCTTTGCCCGCCAGCATCAGCGCGCCCGTGGCAGCGATGGCATCGTGCAACAAGCAGAGCGCTGCGCCCGGCGCGTAGCGCATGTCGAAGCGGATGCCGACGTACAGCATGATCGCTACCAGCGTGATCAAGATGCTGGCCACGGCGGCGTTGCGCAGCTGAGCGCCCGCCTTGGGGCCCACCCACTCCACGCGCAGCGGAGCTCCGGGCACGACCTCGCTGCCGAGCGACTTGGTCAGCGCCCCGAACATCTTGTCGCCCGTACCGAACAGCTCCACGATGGCTTTGTCCGGGTGGCGCTGGTCGATCTCGGGGTTGTTGTCGCCGGGCCTCAGCTCCAGGCCTGTGACCTGGCTCAGGCGCTGGCGGATCCAGGTGGGGTCGGGCGTGTCGGCGAAGCGCGCGGAGATGCTATCGCCGCCGGGGCTGAACTTGACCTCCGTGGCGCGATGCTTGTCGTCGCAGTCCGGCGCTGCCGTGCCCGCCAGACACAAGACGCTCTCCGCGCGGCGCTGCGTCTCCTCCGAGATGGTCGAGACCTCGGGGACGCGTACGATGTAGTGATCCGCGCGAGTGCCGGTGCGCACTTCGACCACGTCGACATCGCGCAAGCCCGACGTCTCCAGCGCCTCGCGCACCTTCTGGGCCGGAACCTCCGCCTTGAAAGCCACTTCGATCTCGGTGCCACCGACGAAGTCGGTGCCCAGGTTGGGGCCCGGGTAAAAGAGAGCCACCAAGGTCGCGATCGTCACCAGCAAACTGACGAGGGCGCAGTACGGGGCGACCCGCATGAAGTGGTAGGTTTTGCTCAGGGAGAAGAGGCGCATGGTGCTCTGGGTTCCGGAGGCGAACTCTAGTTCTCTAGTTCGGCCCGCGCAGTACTACGAGTAGCCCCCCGGAGCGAGAAGCGTATACACGGGCCGGCCGTGTGGTCCAGCGAAAATTCTCCAGCGGGACCTCACCTTTGGCGACGAGGTCGCGAGAGGCGCGCTCGCGCCTCAGGGTTGGGGCGCCGGCTGGTTCAGCACGAAGTCGATGTGATCGAGGATCACCTGCTGCTGGTCGAACTGGCAGTGCCCGCCGGGCTTGGTGTCATCCATCGTGAACTGCATCTGGGCAGTTCCGTAGGCCCGGAGTGCAGCCGCGTACGAGTCCGGCCAGATTGGGTCGCCGGTGGTGATTTCGAAATGCATGCGAAAATCCTGCCGCGTCTCGGCGTTCGGCGTGAACGCGATGTTGGGCGGAGCCGCGCCGCATTGCAGGAACGCCCCACCGCGGTAGTCCTGAGCGTGAGCGGGGATGAAGTTCGACGAGAGGAAGCCGCCGCCACTCGACTGGCCCGAGAACAGTACGCGCGCCTTGTCGATATCGTACTTCGGGAACAGATCCTCCTGTACCAGCCGGTGCAGGAGCTCCGCGGCACGCACCTGGTTGCCTTCGTTCCAGCCCTGGCCATTCGGGGCGAGCACGCTCACGGGGATCAAGTCGTAACGCCGGCTCACCTCGCGCATCATGCCGATGAACGTCGTGTAGTTCGACGCTGTGCTGCCGTGCAGCAGCACCAGCAAGCCGTGCGGTCCCGCCGCGGCGGGAGCATCGATCAGATACGAGAGCCCGCCGGCGGACGTCAGGCTGGCGGCACCGGTGGGGCCACCGCTGCCGTGCGTGGAGTCGACGGGCGGCAGCGCCGGCTGCGCGGGCAGCTCCGGCGTCGTGGGGGCGGGGGCCTGCGCCGGTGCGTCGCCGAGCGGCAGCGCTGAGGGTTGCATCTCGCCGCTGTTCGCCGTCGCTTCCGGTTGCGCCGCCGTCTGCTCGGGCTCGGGGCTGCCTGTCGCCGGAGCTTCTGGAGCCGCTGGCATCGGCTCCTGCGCGGGCAACGCCGGGCTCGAGCTCGCCTGCGGCTGCTCCTCGCGGGAGGGCTCGGACGAGCCGCACGCCGACC
>JAICTU010000125.1 GCA_025936205.1 Polyangiaceae bacterium
CGAGAGCTTGTAGGAGAAGACGGGCCGCTCCGCCGCCTTGGGCAAGAAGTAGTACATGAGGCCCAGGAAGGGCGTGGTCAGGAAGAACGCGACCGCGTTGTGCCCGTACCACCACTGCATGAAGGCATCTTGTACGCCGCCGTACAGCGAGTAGCTCTTCAGCAACCCCGCCGGCACCACCAGGTTGTTGAAGATGTGCAGGATCGCGACCGTGATGATGGTCGCGATGTAAAACCAGATGGCCACGAACAGGTGGCGCTCGCGCCGGCGCGCGATGGTGCCGAAGAAGTTGACCGCGAACACCACCCACACCAGCGCGATGGCGAGGTCGATCGGCCACTCCAGCTCCGCGTACTCCTTGCTCTGTGTGACGCCGAAGGGCAGCGTGAGTGCCGCCGAGACGATGATGGCCTGCCAGCCCCAGAAGTGGATGCGGCTGAGCACGTCGGAGAACATGCGCGCCTTCAGCAGCCGCTGGCTCGAGTAGTACACGGCGGCGAACACCGCATTGCCGGCGAAAGCGAAGATGGCGGCGTTGGTGTGCAGCGGCCGCAGGCGGCCGAAGCTCAGGAACGGGAGCCCGCCGCTCAGCCCGGGCAGCACCAGCTCCAGCGCGATGAACAGACCCACCAGCGTCGCGACCAGAGCCCAGATGACGGTGGCAAACGTGAACTTGCGGACGACATCGTCGTCGTAACTGAACCGATCCAATCTCGTATCCATGCAGCTCCAGCCCCTCTGGGCGCCCTGCTTTGCAACTTCGCTGCCACCGGCAATTTGCGGTAATTGGCCGCCCGAGCGCGTTTCTCGGCGCAAGGCTTTCGCCTGCACGGGCGGGGCGCAGGCTTTGCGCCGGGGGCGGGCACCAGTGTGCGCCTCCGGCCCCACGAGGGTGCGGAGGGTGCTACCTTGGCCCGCATGTCGCGCGCTCCCACTCGCTCTCTGGCCGCCCTCGGCGCTGCAGCGAGCCTGCTGCTCGCTGCCCTCGGCGGGTCCAGCTGCGGCCCTGCGCTGCGACACGATGCTCACGCCCCGGCGCAGGATCATGCCGGCGAGCGCTTCACGCTCGCCACCTTCAATCTGTATTTCGGTGCCTGGGACGACGCGAGCACGGTCGAGTTGGTCGGCCTCACCGGCGCCGACGTGATCTTCCTGCAGGAGGTGTCCCACGAGTGGGAGCGCGTGCTGAGGCGCCGCTACCGCGACGCATACCCGCAGATGTTGTTTGCGGCCGCGGGTGCCGCGAGCGGCCTCGGGGTGATCTCACGCTTTCCGCTCCGGGATGAAGGCCTCCTGGCTCCCGTGTGGAAGCATCCCGCCTGGCTGATCGGTGTGCAGACCCCGCGAGGCGAGCTGCGCGTGCTGAACGTGCATCTGCGCGCGACCCGCCGCCCGCACCAGAACGTGGTCGCCGGCCTGTTCAGCATGAGCGCCGATCACGAGCTCGAGATCCGTCGCTTCGTCGCAGCCTGCGCGGCCGAGCCGGCGCTGGTGGTCGGAGACTTCAATGAGGGGCCGAATGGCTCTGCGGTCGAGTGGCTGGAACGCCGCGGCTTCGTGGACGCGCTCGGCCGTCACCGTCCGGGCGAACCTACCGCGCGGGCGCTCGGCGGGCTCTACGAATCGACGCTCGATCACATCCTGTTTCAGCCCTCGCTGCCGGCGCTCGACGCCTGGGTGCTGCGCGGGGGCCGCTCCGATCACTGGCCGGTGATCGCCCAGTTCTGACCGCCCGGCGGTGCTTTTCGGACGTAGCGTCCGGAGCGTGGATCGGGCATTCCTGCGGACGCCGAGCGACGTGCAGAGGCGAGCCACAGGAGGAAGCGAACATGAAAGCAGGATGCGACAGAGAGATGGCAGTCGAGCAGCGCCGAGCGTTCTTGCTCAGGGCGGCGACCGCGGCAGGCGTCACCCTCGTAGGTGGTGTCACGCTCGCGGGCTGTGCCACGGCGCAGGCCGCCGGCGGAGAGCACGCCGCCAGCGGCAAGGACAAGGACGAAAAGGAGGACGAGAACGAGGCCGAGGTGACTCCTGGCGAGGATCTGATGCAGGAGCACGGCCTGATCGAGCGCATCTTGCTGATCTACGACGAGGGAGCGCGCCGGATCGAAAAGGCAGAGGCGATCGATCTCGCGATCGTCACCGGCGCCGCCGGCATCGTGCGGCGATTCGTGGAGGACTATCACGAACGCCAGGAAGAGCAGTCGGTATTTCCGCGCCTGAAGGCTGCGGGACGCGAGCAGGAGCTGGTCGCGACGCTGCTGGTCCAGCACCAGCGCGGCCGGCAGCTCACGGATGAAATCGTGCAAAAGGCGGGCACGGGTCCATCGCCGGAGCTGGCGCAGCTGCTGCGCAGCTTCGCACGGATGTATCGCCCGCATGCCGCGCGGGAAGATACGGTGCTGTTCCCCGCCTTTCGCGAAGTCGTGGGCCGCTCCGGCTACGAGGAGCTCGGCGAGCAGTTCGAGGAGAATGAGCACAAGCTCCTGGGCGAGCACGGCTTCGAAGGCACGGTGATCGAGGTGGCGAAGCTGGAACAGAGCTTCGGCATCGCCGATCTGGCAAAGTTCACGGCCTGATGGTGCCGTCCGAGCGCACGCGGTTGAGCGAGCTCGGGGCGCTGTTCCTGCGCCTGGGCGCGACGGCGTTCGGGGGGCCCGCCGCGCACATCGCGCTGATGAAAGCCGAGGTGGTCGACCGGCGCGGCTGGCTCAGCGAGGAGCGCTTCCTGGATCTGCTGGGCGCGACGAATCTGATCCCGGGCCCCAACTCGACGGAGATGGCGATCCACATCGGCTGGGATCGCCGCCGCTGGGCGGGGCTGGTGGTGGCGGGGGCCGCCTTCATCATCCCCGCCATGCTGATCACGGGGCTGCTCGGTTGGGCCTACGTGCGCTTCGGCTCGCTGCCGACAGCGGCGTGGCTGCTGTACGGGGTGAAGCCGGTGATGCTGGGCGTGATCCTGCAGGCGCTCTGGGGCCTCGCGCCGAAGGCCGCGCGCACGCCGCTGCTGCGCGTGCTGGCCGCGGCTTGCGCGGCGTTGGCAGCGCTCGGAGTGAACGAGCTGCTGGTGTTGTTCGGGGCCGGCGCCGTGGTGCTGGTCCTGACCCGTGGCGGTGCGCTTTCGGCTCGCTCGAGCAGCCCGTCGCGCCAGAGCGCCCCACTCTTCGCCGGCCTGGCAGCAGTAGCCGGGGCGCCGACGCTCCCGGGGCTGTTTGGCGTGTTCTTGAAGATCGGGTCGGTGCTGTTCGGCAGCGGCTACGTCCTGCTGGCGTTCTTGCGGGCCGATCTCGTGCAGCGGCTGGGCTGGTTGACGGAAGCTCAGCTGATCGACGCGATCGCCGTGGGCCAGGTCACGCCGGGTCCGGTGTTCACGACGGCGACCTTCATCGGCTATGTGCTGGCTGGACCGAGCGGAGCCGTGGTGGCCACGCTCGGCATCTTTCTACCCGCCTTCATCTTCGTGGCGCTGAGCGGTCCGCTCGTTCCCAGGCTGCGCGCGTCGGCCGGGGCCGGCGCATTCCTCGACGGTGTGAACGTCGCATCGCTGGCCCTGATGGCGGTGGTGACGTTCCAGCTCGGGGCCGCCGCCCTGATCGATCTCCCCACCGTGCTCATTGCGGCACTGTCCGCCCTGCTATTGCTGCGCTACAAGTTGAATGCGACCTGGCTCGTGCTCGGCGGGGCCGGGCTGGGCTGGCTGGCGCACGTCGTGCGCGCGGCCTGAGCGCCGCTTCAGCGAAGGTCCCGGAGCGCCATGTTCCCCCTGTACACAGAAAATCCCCGGCTCCGAGCGCCGCTCGTCACGATCGCGCTGGTGCTGATCGTCGGCGCGGTGTGGATCTTCCTGCAGACCGGCGGGCTCAACCCGTACGTGCTCGCGGCCAGCGTTTGCAACTGGGGCCTCGTCCCGGGAGAGCTGACGCACCAGGCGAGCGTGGGCACCGCAGTACCGCTCGGTCCTGGGCTGGCGTGCATCGTGGATCGGGAACCGATCAATGTGCTCACCCCGCTGACCTCGATGTTTCTGCACGGCGGCTGGGGCCACGTGCTCGGCAACCTGCTGTTCCTGTGGGTCTTCGGCGGCAGCATCGAAGACAGCATGGGGCGGCCGCGCTATCTGGCCTTCTATCTGATCTGCGGCTTGGCGGCCGCCGCGGCACAGGTTTTCGTCAATCCCGCGTCTCCGGTGCCGATGGTGGGCGCCTCCGGTGCCATCTCGGGAGTGATGGGGGGCTTTCTGGTCCTCTACCCGCGCGTGCGCGTCTACCTTCTCGTGTTCCTGTTCTTCTTCATCGACCTCATAGCGATCCCCGCTTGGCTGGTGCTGCTCTACTGGTTCGGAATGCAGGTGCTGACGGGCTTGCCGGAGCTGGTCGCGGTGCGTCCGGATGTCTCCGAGGGCGTGGCGGTCTGGGCGCACGTCGGAGGATTTGCGGCGGGCGCGCTGCTGATCCGGCTCTTTGCCAATCCCGAGCTGGTGCGCGCGCGCCGGTCGCGCCGCATCGAGGGGCGGCGCCGCCTGTGGCGCTCACGCTGATGGTACGAAAATGGCGGCAAAACCGCACGCCCGCCGTCTGTTCAGAACGCTGCTGCCACGCCTGCCGGCGCGCGCCGCGGAGTAGGCAGAAGTGAGAGGTGTAGTCTTCCGACCCTTTCAAGTGCGGCGCCGTCGAGGTCATTCTCCGCTCCATGCCAGCGCAGGGCGAGCTCGAACGATTCGTTCAGACCTTCAATCGCCGGCGCGATGGCTTGCGCTGTGACCGCTGCCGCACGGTGTTGCATCGCCAGCATCGCCACGTGATCGAGCTCGCCGCTCACCAGCTCCTGTGCTCGTGCAAGGCGTGTGCGTCCGAGGTCGAGCGCAGCGTGCTCGGGCCGTGCCGGCTGATCCCGGAGCTGGTGCGCAGCGAGCCCGAATGGGCGCCGAGCTGGGAACGCTGGGACAGCTTCGGCATGCCGCTGAGGCTCGGATTCTTTCTCTGGCTGTCCCGGCACGCGCGCTGGGTGGCGGTAGCGCCCAGCCCTGCCGGCGCGGTGAACGTGGAGCTGCCCACCAGCGCTTGGTCGGCATACCTGCGCGAGAGCGGCATCGCCCGGCAGATCAGACCCGACGTCGAGGCGCTGATGGTGCGCGGCGCCGGCGGCGGGCCGCTGGAAGCGTACATGGTGCCGCTCGACCTCTGCTACGAGCTGGTCGCGCTGGTCCGTCAGACGTGGCACGGCATCGACGGCGGAGACGCGGCTCGCGCCGAGCTCGATCGCTATTTCGAGCGGCTGCGCCGGCGCGCCTCGGAGGCGCCGCTGGCGCGCGTCGCCGGGCGGCGCTGACCTGCCGCCGCTGCCGCGCGCGGCAGGAACATCGAGTTGCGGCGCTGGAACAGGGCGCTGGAACAGGCGTCGCAATTTGCGACGCTTGGGCGGAAAGGGGGCGCCTGCACGCCGCGGGGGCTGCCGCCGCGCGCCGGCTCGGGCGACGTTCGTCATTTGAAGAGCAGCCGCCCATGAAGGTCGACGACCCCGCACGTAGCCGCCCAGCGGCGAACGAACAGCCCGAGCGCGACGCGCTTCCGCCGCGTCCCGAGAGCGAGCGGCGTGCCAGCCTGGCGGCGGAGCGCGAGCGCGAGGTGGCTCGGCTGAAGTCAGAGATCAGCTTCGCGCTGGGTGACATCACCGACACCGAGGGGCAGGTCACCGCGCTGCAGCAGGTCGCCGACCTGATCGCAGAGGGGTTTGGCGACTGGTGCGTGATCCATGTCGCGGAGCCCGGCGAGGCGCGCCGCATCGCCGCCCGCGCCAAATCCGTGAAAACGAGCTGGACGCAGGCCTTCTCGACGCGCTGGCGCCCGAATCCGGACACGCCGCACGGGCACTTCGCAGTGATGCGCAGCGGCCAGGCTCAATGGTTCCCCAGCGTCAGCGACCAGATTCTGGTGGAGACGGCAGTCAATTCCGAGCACCTCGCAGCGCTCCGGGCCATGGACATCACCTCGTACGTTTGTGTGCCGATGCATGCTCGCCGGCGCATCGTCGG
The DNA here is from genome assembly GCA_025936205.1 of Polyangiaceae bacterium. Next base: position 6,035 of record JAICTU010000125.1, read on the forward strand.
GACGCTGGCGTGCGTCCGGATCGGCCCGAGTCCGGCCTTTGACGAGCGCGATCTCTCCTTCGCGCAGCAGATCGCCGATCGCGTGGGCCTGGCGATCGACAACTCGCGGCTGTACCGCGAAGCGCAGGAGGCTCGCCAGACGGCCGAGCGGCTCTATGTGGCGGAGCAACGCGCGCGCGCCGAAGCCGAGGCGCTCGCGCGCGTGGCCCAGGCGCTGTCCGAGGCCGGGCTCGACCTGGATGCCGTGGTGCAACGCGTGACCGACGAAGCCACCGCGCTGGTTGGGGCGCACTTTGGCGCGTTCTTCTACAACGTGGTGGGCGCAAAAGGGGAGGAGTACATGCTCTACATCCTGTCCGGCGCGCCGCGCGCAGCGTTCGAGAAGTTCGGGCTGCCCCGCAACACCCCGATCTTCGCACCCACCTTCGCCGGCCAGGGCGTCGTGCGGCTCGACGACGTGAAGAAGGACCCGCGCTACGGCACCATGGCCCCGCATCATGGCATGCCCAAGGGCCACCTTCCCGTCACGAGCTACCTCGCCGTGCCGGTGGTGTCCCGCACCGGGCGGGTGATCGGCGGCCTGTTTTTCGGCCATTCGTCGCCCGGCCGCTTCACCGAGCAACACGAACGGATCGCCAGGGTGCTCGCCAATCACGCCTCGCTGGCGATCGACAATGCGCGCATGTTTCAGGCCGCGAGGGAAGGCGAGGAACGTCAAGCGCGCCTGGTCGGTGAGCTGGAGCACGCGGTGCGGTTCAGCGAGATGTTCGTGGGCATTTTGGGGCATGACCTGCGCAACCCGCTGTCCGCGATCACCACGGCCGCCAGCGTGGTGCTGAGCCGCTCGGACTCGGATCGCGTCGCCAAGCCGGTCAGTCGCATCCTGAGCAGCGCGGACCGGATGAGCCGCATGATCGATCAGATCCTCGATTTCACGCGCGTGAGGCTGGGCGGCGGCATTCCGCTCAGCCGCAAGCCGCTGGACCTGGCCGATGTCTGCCGCCTGGTCCTGGATGAGCTGCGCAGCGAAGGCGACGAGGATCGGCGGGCGCGGCTCGTGCTCCGCGGGGAAACCCGCGGCGAGTGGGACGAGGATCGGCTCGCACAGCTGCTCTCCAACCTCGCGGGCAACGCGCTCCAGCACCGCCTGCCCGGCACTCCGGTGTCGATTTGCATCGATGGCTCACTGCCCCACCAGGTCACACTGAGTGTCGAGAACAGGGGCACGGTCCCCGCCGAGCTGTTGCCGGTGATTTTCGAGCCGCTGCGCGGTCGCGAGGGCGGCAAGCGCAAAGGTTCGAGCGGCCTGGGGCTGGGCTTGTACATTTCGCAACAGATCGCCCTGGCGCACGGTGGATCGATCCGAGTGGACTCCGAGCCTGGAGCAGACCATACACGCTTCTGCGTGGAGCTCCCGAGGACCCCGCCAATCCCGCAGCAGACCCAGGATCAGCCCGAGGAGAATGTGAAGTGAGCCATGGTACGGTCTTGGTCGTGGATGACGATGAAGACATCCGCGAATCGCTGCGCGACGCGTTCGAGGACGCCGGCTATCAGGTGCGCTGCGCCGCCAATGGCCGCGAGGGGCTGGATGCCTTGAAGGGCGAGCGGCCCTGCGTCGTTGTGCTCGATCTCATCATGCCGATCATGACCGGCAACGAGATGTATGACGCGATGCAAGCCGACCCCAAGCTCGCCGACGTGCCGGTGATCATGTCCACGTCGGACGCCTCCCGGGCTCCGAGCGGCGTGCTCCTGCTCAAGAAGCCCGTGAACCTCCAGCGCATGCTGGCGACGATCGGGAGGTTCTGCTGAACCGCTACTGATTGGAGCTCGCGAAGTCCATGATCGCGCGGTACTTGGGGTGGCGGCGATCCATGGCTGAATCGGCGTTGGCCCACATGTCGTCCGGGCCCACCCAGCCCCAGACGTTCATGATCTCGCCGCCCGCGGCTCGGAAGCCCGTGAAGTTCTTCATGTACAGGTCGTACATGCGATCGTCGCGCGTCATTTCCACCAGCAGGTCGTGCACCTTGCTGTCGTTGCCCTCGTAGTTGAAGTGCGTGCCGCTCTCGTAGACTTGTAGTCCGAGCCCGCGCGCCTGGGCCAGCCTGGCAAAGTAGCCGTAGCCTTCGATAGTGTAGTCGAGGTTATCCTCGTCGTCGCCGCTGCAGCTGTCGATCAGGCCGCCGTGCTCGAGCTGCTGGAATGCGCGATCGAGCGCCTTGCTCTCACCGTCCTCGAGCCAGTCGGCGAGCACGTCCTCGTTGCTGGGCAGACAGCCCGCGAAGTAGCCCGTGATGTTGACGGCATCGACGGCCTCGTAGCAGGGCCCATCGCTCGGATGATCCGCGGCCCAATCCGGGCAATCGAGCACCTTGGGCGCGAGCTCGCGCCAGCCCGTTTGCGGCGAGAGCAGACAGCGCACGCGATCGGAGTCGCTGCCGAACACTTGCTTGATGACGCGGCACGCGCTCGCGGTGCGGCCCGCCGCGTACTGCACCCAGGCCGAGCCCTCATCCGGCCACATCTTCTGGCCCTTCTGGTTCGCGTACTCCGCCTGCGGAAAGCCCCAGTTCCAGACCTCGTTGCCGTATTCGACGCTCGCCACCAGGCCAGGATCGAGGTTCGCCTTCAGCGTTTCGGCGAACTTCTTCACGTACTCGTCGTCGGCGTCGACCGGCAGGTTGAAGTGCGGATCCGCCGGCACGCGGTTGGCGAGCGCGACCAGCGTCTCCAGCGGGTAGCCGCCCACCCGCGTGCCCAGCTCCGGGCGCTTCAGATCCAGGTACTGGCCGGAGGACAGCCGGCTGGGCACGCTCTCGGTGGGGCGCTCGTCCCAGTGACCCGGCATCACACAGCGCCCGCTGCCGCAGTCATCGTCAGTCAGCGCGTAGCACTCATCGCCCGCGCGCGGGCCGCCGCTGCACACGCCATACTCATTGGACGCCATCCAATCCATGAAGCGCAGGCTGCGGAACGGCGCCAGGAAGTCGAGCATGTCGGGGCTGAAGACCTCGCCCTGCTCGAGCAGCTGCTCTTGGTCTGCGCGGAACACGCGGATGTTGCGCAGGTAGTCGCCGCGCCGGTCGGGATCGATCTCGGTGAGGCGCAGGTACGTCGCATCCGGTTGCAGCGTGAAACTGAGCCGCCTCGCGCCTTGCACGGAGCGCACGTCTTTGCCGTTGTCGATCTCGAGCCGGCCGCTGCCCTCCCAGGTCACGATGAAGCGCTGCCCAAAGTCGGAGCGATGGCTGCCCGAGCTGATCACGATGCCGATGCTCGAGTAGGAGCGCGACGAGTCATCGCGATAGCGCAGACTGCGCGGCCACCCGTCAGGCGCCAGATCGAGGTGCGCGCGCCCGCTGCACTCGGGATCGTCCTCGGAGCACTTGCCCTCCGGGACCCGGCTGTTCTGCATCAGGTCGATGAACGGGGGCAGATCCGTCCAATCACCGGGGAAGTCCAGGTTGTAGCCCAGCAGAGAGGCTTGATTCGGAGTCTCACGACGGGGCGCGCGAGCCGGCGTTGGGCTCGGCGCATCCCCCTCGGAGCTTCCGCAGCCGGTTGCGACGAGCGCCGCAAAAAGACCCCAGCTCCAGCGCGCCATGTCTTACTTTATCGCACTTTTGTGGTGCGAGATCGGATCAATGCCGCATAGGTCTACGCGCCAGCGGTACGGCGTTCAGCTGGGATTTAGCTACTGGCCCGCATCGGGAGGCCCGGCATCGGGCGATTCGCCGGTGCAGCTGGCGATCGGCTGCGCCAGGTTGCACTGCCCGCCCCCGACGCAGTCCGCGTCCGAGCTGCAGTGAGGGGCGCACAGGCCATCGCCGGTTCCCGGGATATTGCTGGGAGCAGTCAGCGACAGCGCGGCGTACGTGGTGCAAGCGAGGTCGCTGCGCCGCTGGCACTCCGGCGCCGCGGTGTTGCAGCTGGCAAAGCACACGCCGAACGTCGGGTCCGAGAAGTGAACGCAGTCGCCGGCTTCCTGAAACAGCATGCAGTCCGCCGTGGTCCTGCAAGCGGCCGTGCAGTAGCCCCGGGCAGGGCCCCCGGTGGAACCGGCGGGGCCCGTCTCGTTTTCCGCCCAGCAAATCAGGCTCGTGCCGCAGTCCGCGTTGATGCGGCACGGCGCTCCGAGCAGGTTGGGGTTCTTGGAGGGCAGCATCGCCGGAGGCGCCGAGCACTGACAGTTGCTGAAGGTGCCCGTGTCGTTGCAGGTCGCCGTTCCCGGGCACTCGTTCGCACCCAGACAGGAGCGGGTTGCCCCCGGCATGCAGGCCACTGCGGTGACCGAGGGATGCTGACTGGGCGATCCGTTGCCTTCCACCGGGCACTGACATTTGCCGAAGACCAGACCGTTGGTATCGCAGATCTTTACACCCTCGCAGGCATCCGCGCCCTGACACGCCACGGACTCTCCGGGAACGCAGCGATCCGGCTTCGACTCCTCACATCCGAACCAGAAGAGCACGATCGTGCTCCATAGACAGACAGCCCAACTTCTTCGCAGCATGCAGGGCGGCACTGTCTCAGCGCGGCGGGAAAATCGCCAGCTCGATCAGTCGCCCGGCGCGCGAACGCTGAGCGGCATGGACCAGCGTCTCGGCGATCTCGACGGGATCGATGAAACGTTCGAACCCCGGCATATCGCGGCGGTTTGCCGGCGTATCGACGGCCCCCATCGGATACACCACCGCGACGCGAGCGTCGGTGCCCTTGAACTCCCCATCCAGGGAGCGCAGCAGGGTAGCGACGGCGGCCTTGGCCGCCCCGTACAGTGCCGAGCCGGGTGACGCGCCGCTCCAGCCGGGCTCGGAGGAGAACGCGGCCAGGAACCCGCGCTTGGTCTGCAAGAAGTGCGGCACGAGCGCGCGCGCGACGTGGAACAACGAGCGCACGTTCAAATCGAACATGCGCTCGTAGTCGGCGAGTGGCGCCTCGTGCAGCTTGCCGTGAGTGAAACCGCCCACGGTGTGGATCAGCCCGTCGAGGCGCCCTTCGCGTGCGATCACATCGCGCACCAGAGTTTCGGCGCTCCCCGCGTCGAGCAGATCCACTTCGGGTCGGTCTGCCGCGACGACCTTGGCGCCGGCGGCGGCAAATGCCGCCACCACGGACCGCCCGATCGCCCCCTTGCCGCCCGTGACCACAAACACCTGCGCATCCAGCTTTTCCATGGACGCGCAGCGTACCCGGTCTGGGTACGTTGGCCAGGGGCGGCATCAGGCCGCGTCAATCGTCGTCGCCGTCATCGTCGCCGTCATCGTCATCGCCGCCGCGATCCCTGCGGTCGTCGTCGTCATCATCGTCGTCGTCGTCGGCATTGTCATCACCACCGGCCGGCGGGGGATTGGCGGCGGGCGGCGGATTGTTGCCGGCGGGCGGATTCGCGGCCGCGGGCGTGCACGCCAGGGCCGCATCCGCTGCCGTCTCTGGACAGCCCCCGGCGACCCAGCTCGCCACAATCGCCTTCTGCGCGGCGCTCAGCCTGCCGTTGGGAGGCATGCTGCCGCTGGCCACCTCGCGGCCGATCGTGGTGCAGAGCCGATCCACTTGCGCATAGGGCGAGAGCTGCGGCAGACGGCTGTTCCCGGTGTGGCAACTCGAGCACACGGGCTGGAACAACTGCGGGACAAAATCCCCATCGTACGAAGCGCACTGGTTCGCGGCGGGCGCGGGCGGAGCCGGTTGCGCCGGCGTCGCGGCGGGCGCCGCCGGCGGCACATTGGCCGGCGGTGCGGGGTCGGGTGCGGGGTTCAGCACGGGGTTCGGGGGGGCCTCGTTGGCGCTGGCTGCAGCCGCCGCGGGGGGGGAGCCGGAACCCCTGGCAGCGCTGCTCGTCGGGGCGGAGGAGCCACTTCCGGTACTGCTGGGTGTCGAACTGGCAGAGCCGCTGCTCTGCGGCGCTGTCGAGGACGAGTTACCCAGCGTCGATCCCGACTTCTGAAAGGGAGCGGGATCAGCGGGGCTGCCGCAGGCGATGAAGGCAGCAGCTGGAACCACGACGGACACGAACCACGGTGAGCGATAGAGCATGAACTGATTGAGTCAGCCGACTCTTCGCCGACTGTGCTCACTTCGTGCGCGATTGTTCGCGCGCACGAAACGGTCGTCTCCGGCACGGATCCGTCGCACGCCCTCGGATTTTTCCGGCGTCCTGAGCTTTGTTGGCTCGACCCTGCGCACGTTGTGCGACCCCAGGAGGGCGCGCTGCTCACCTCTCCGCGCGCATCGGTACGCGTCGGCGCCAGCATTCGTAGAAAAATGCCGTGAGGGAGTCGAGTCGCGCGCGTGGATTTTGACGGTCACGGCCGCTAGGCTCGCGCTGCCGCGCTCACTTCGAGCCGGCGCTGCCCCCCATGAGACTTCGCACCATCATGCTGCTCACCGCGCTCACCTCTGCTGCTGCCGCGGCGGATCCACCCGCTGCTACGGATCGCAAACCCGGCGACTACGCGCTGACGGCCGAGTCTTTGCCGCAGCCGAACGTGCCCAAGGGCAAGCTGGAGGGCCCGTTCGAGTTCAGGAGCCGCATCATCGCCAACACCGTGCGCCGCTACTGGGTGTACGTGCCCGCGCAATACAAACCCGAAAAGCCGGCGAGCGTGCTGGTCTTTCAGGACGGGCAGCGCGCGACCAACCCGGAGGGCTCGCTGCGCGTGCCGCAGGTCCTGGAGAACCTGATCGCCAAGGGCGCCATCCCGGTCACGATCGGCATCTTCATCACCCCCGGCAACACCATCAAGCCGGGCCCGGGCGGCGACAGGTACCCCGACGATCTGGGCATGAAGAACCCGGACCACCGCGCGCAGGAATACGACGCGCTCGACGATACCTACGCCCGTTTCCTGACCGAGGAGATGCTGCCCGAGGTGAGCAAGCGCTACCGGCTCAGCGAAGACCCCGAACAGCGCGCGATCGGCGGCACCAGCAGCGGCGCCATCTGCGCCTTCACCGTCGCGTGGCAGCGCCCCAACGCCTTTCGCAAGGTGATCAGCATGATCGGCAGCTACACCTCGATCGGCTTCAAACCGGCGCAGAACGGCCAGCCCCTGGTGCCGGGCGGCGACCTGTACCCGGGCCTGATCCGCAAGAGCCCGATCCGCCCGCTGAAGATCTTCCTGCAAGACGACTCGAACGACTTGAACAACGAGCACGGCAACTGGTTCCTCGCCAACCAGCAGATGCTCTCTGCGCTCGAATGGGCCAACGCCGAGGCGGACCGCAAACACACGCCGGGCCCTCGCTACCAGGTGCGCCACGTCTGGGGTGACGGCGCACACTCCGACCAGCACGGCGGCTCGCTCCTGCCCGAGATCCTGCGCTGGATGTGGCAGAAGTAAGGCGAGTTCAGAGGGCGAGCCCCACCCCTGCGGAGAGCGCTTGCTCGCCCAGCGGCACGCCCTCGACGAACACGTTGCCGCGCGCTCCGAGCCGCACCGCGAGCCCAGCGCCGAGCTGATAGTGGTGTGTATCCGTGCCCGTCACATGCTCGCCCTGCCGCTGCCAGAACACGGGCCCACCGAACACGCGAGCCAGGGCGTACGGCTGCAGCAGCCTCGCCAGCTCGACTCCGACCTGTCCGCCCAGCCGCAGATCGAACGCGGAGTAGCTCTCCGACGGCCTGCCGGCGAGGTGCGTGCGCGCAAACGACGCGGAGAGGGTGGAGGTCAGCAGCGCAAACCAGGGCCCGCTCTGCCAGGCGCGCCAATCGAGCCCCAGCGACGCGACCGGGCCCGGCGAGAAGTCATATTCACCTTCCGGCAAGCGCAGCGAGCCATCGAGCGCGCCGCCCAGCCCCGCCTGCAGCACCAGCGCCGGCGCCGGCAACCACGCCAGCACGCCCAGCGCCGCCCAGCGTGTTTCATCGCCCTCTAGATCGCTGCTGAAGCGCAAGCGGGTCGAGGTGTACACTCCGCTCGCGCCGAGCGCCCAATGCGGGCGTGTCTGCTCCCGGTGTTCCGCCAGGCTGCAGGACGCAACGCCCGACGCCGACACGCCGCAGGCTCGCGCGGGAGCTGCCATCGAGCTCAGGCCCAGCACCAGGAACCCAGCAAATACCGACGTCTTCATGCGCGCGACGATGTAAGGTCCGGGCTTGCTCGAGGCAAGCGCCGCGCCGCCCTCGGCAGCGGACGAACCAGCGAAAATCCAGCGGGACTTAACGGCTTCGACCTGGTCGCAGAGCTGTACTATGCCGGGCGCCATGTACGCGCGGCACTGGCTCACCGGGCTCCTGGTCTTGACGGCGAGCCGCGCGTCCCTGGCCGCTGAAGCCAGCGCGGCTGCCGGCGATTTCGCGGCCGCCCTCGCCGCTGCGGATCAGCGCTTCGTCGCGGGAGACCTCCTGGGGGCGCTGCAGATCCTGGAGCCTGTCTGCGGCTCGAGGGACCTTCCGGAGTGCGCCTTTGCGCTGGGCGCCATCCAGCACGGGCTCGGCCATTGCGAGGCCGCGCTCGGCCACTACCGGCGCTACCGCGAGCTGGCCCCGAACGGCGAGCACCGCTCTGAAGTCGATACGGCGCTCGACGAGGTGGAAGCCCAGTGCGGCACGCGCCCGAGCGAGCAGGCTCCGCCGATCCCGGCTCTCCCCAGCCTGCCGGAGCTCTCGAGCCCACCGGCGCTCGTTCCGCCTGCCGTGTCGACGCCGGGCGAAACTGGCATGAGCCCGCCGGCACGCGATCCACTCCAGCGAAAGCTGATGATCGGCTCCTTTGCGCTCTCCGGAGCCACGGCCGCGACCAGCGTCGTGTTCGGCGTGCTGGCGGCGCACAGCGCCGATCGCTGCCGGCACCATACCGCCTACGATCAGCGCTACATCGACGAATGCGAGCACGCGGGCCCCACCTACCAGGGACTCTGGCAAGGCTTCGCGGTGGCTGCCGGCGCCTTCGCCGGCATCGGCGCCACCCTCTGGTGGCTCGGCGCCAGCTCCAGTGCCGCCGTCGAAGTCAGCGCCAGCGGCGCGCCCACGCTGCAATACCGGCGCAGCTTCTGAAGGGGCGCGGCTGGCGCGAGGATCCGCGCTGCGCGGATACGGGTTCGACGAACAGCCCTACGCGAGGTGCCCCTCATTTTTGTGCGAAGTGAGGTTCCACATGGAACATGAGACCTTCACAAAAAAACGGGCTGCCGCGCGTGGTGAGAATCAGACAGGGCTCGGCCCCACAGCTCCCCGCGCGTCGCCAGGATATGCCCGCTGCCGCTCTCACTTCAGCATCGGGGAGGCCACGAGTGAGTGGCTGGCTCCTCTCAGCGAATTTTTGGGCTCATCCTGGCGCCGGGGGGTGCCGTGCAGGCCGAGCCGCGATCCCTATTCTCAGGGGTTGGGTGCGCTCAGGCGCTTCGGGACGTGCGCCGGTTTCCAGCCGGGGTCCGCGGGCTCGGTGGGATTCGGGGCAGGGGATTCGCTGCTCGGGCCTTCGCTCGCGGACGGCGGGCGAGGTGAGGTCTCCGATCGGGGCGCAACGCTGGCTCGAGCCCGGGAGTGCGCTGGTTTGCTCGGTGCTGGCCTGGGTTTGCTCGCAGCCGCTGGAGCCGCCGGAGGTTGCGGCGGAGCGCCGGCTGTAGCGGGCGTTGGACTTGTTGGCGCCGCCGGGGCGGGCGGCGTGGGGGGCTCGGGCTGTACGGGAGCGATGGGAGTTGCGGGCGTGAGCGCGCCGCTGACTGTGGTGGTGTGCCGGGTGCTGCGCTGGACGAGCACGGTGAGCAGGCCGCCGAGGGCGATGGGCAGGGCGATTTTCCAGGCGCGCGCGAGGCCGTGGGGCCGCGACCACGAGTCCACCGCTTTGAGGGCGGCGAGGGCCTGGCTCGCGTCGGCGTAGCGCTGGAGGGGATCGCTGTTCAGGCACTTGAGCACGAAGCGGTCGAGCGCCGCTGCCAGGCCGGGGCGGGCGTGACTCGGAGGGCGGGGCCGCTCGCGCAGCTGTTTGAGCAGGGCAGCGCCGAGGGTGTCGCCGGCGAACGGCAGCTCGCCGGTGAGCATTTCGTACAGCACGACGCCGAAGGCATAGATGTCGGTGGCGGGGCCCACGTCGCCGCGGCACTCGAGTTGCTCGACGGACATGTACGAGAGCGTGCCCGCGAACTGGCGGCGCTCGCTGGTGCGCACGCGCGATTCGCTGCCGAGCACGCGCGAGAGGCCGAAATCCATGATCACGGCGTCCGGCGCGCCGTTGCCCTCTCGCAGCATGACGTTGTCGCTCTTGAAGTCGAGGTGGAGCACGCCGCGTTCGTGCGCCGCCTCGAGCCCGGACAGCAGTTGCAGCGCGATGGTCCGCACGTCTTCGAGCGGCAGGCGGCCCGCGGACAGCCGGCGGCCGAGGCGCTCGCCTTCGATGAACTCCATGGTGAAGAAGGGCAGGGCCGGAGCGAGGCTGCCGTCTCGGTGCTCCTGCAGCTCGTTGATGCGGCACACGTGCGCGTGGGCCACGCGCTGGGCATTGCGCACCTCTTCCTTGAAGCGCCGCGAGGCGCGGGGCCGATCCGGCACGGTGGACAAGACCGTCTTGAGCGCCACGCGGCGATCCATCAGCTGATCGAAGGCTTCATAGACTTCGCCCATGCCGCCGCGGCCTACGAAGCGCTGGATGCGGTAGCGCGAGTTGACCACACTGCCCAGGGCGAAGGTGGTGCCGGAGCTCACGTCGTCCCGAGCTTCGCCATCCCAGGACTTGGCCATGCCTTGCACCACGTGGTGCATCAACCCACGGCAGGTGACGCACACGTCGAGGTGCGCGTCCATGCGTGCGAGCTCCGCCTCCGGGCGCTGCCCGCCCATGTACTCGAGGAGCTGGTCATCCAGGTGACAAACCCATTGCTTGCATGAAACACAGCCCGCAATGTGGCTGCTCACTCGCTCGAGGATGGCCGGCGGACAGCTCCGGTCCAGGTAAGATCGAACCTCGTTCCGGCTCAGACATTCAGCGAGGCTCGCCGCCTGATCCAAGCTCCTGAGCTCGGAGGAACGGACCAGCTCGTCGGAGATCGGCCGAGCACCTTCCGCGGGGGACGAGGACTGCGGCCGGTACTCCGGCGGTGAGGGGCTCAGGAGCGTGTTCGCCGCCGGATCGGCCTTGGAGGGAGGAGGCTGGGCGGACACGCGCGTGCTCGATGAGAAGCGCGCAGCCTACGCCCCTTTCGTGGGGCCGCAACCCGTCTGTTCTGGTCGAAAGTTCTCGTGCTGCGTTCGAAGCGCCGCTGCCACGATGGAAATCGTGGCGCGATGTTCAGGCAGGGTGGAAACGGCCTCGAAGGACACCCCGAGCCCGCTCGGAACGGCCTCGCCAGGGGCTTGCCGAGCCGCCATACTCCGCGCGCCTGCAGGGCCGCCCGCTCAGGTTGCGGCCCGCCTGCATCGTGAAGATGGAATCGAAGTCGAGAGCTCGCGCCACGAGCCCCGCGCTCTGGTTGGCGCCGCTCGTGCTGGCCCTGCAAGCCTGCGGGTTTCCAGCGCCGGAGGCGTGCGCCCTCGCCTGTGGTGAGCAGGGCGCCTGCCCGGGGGGCTTCGAGTGCCAGGCCTCCAGCCAGCTGTGCGTGCCGGTTGGCACGCGGGAAGCGTGTTTGAGCGAGGTTGCGCAGCCCAACCAGCCGGATCAGGCCACGGATGGAGCGCTCTCCGGAGCGTCCAGCGGCGGAACGGACGCCATCGACGCCGGCCCCGCAACGATGGGCGCGGGCGGAGCTCCCGATCTGCCGGAGTCGGGCGTCGATGCCGGCGCCAAGGTGCCCGTGCGCGAGCTGGGCATTGCGGTGGACTCCATGCCCCCCGGCCTGTGCAGCGGCTCCGAGCTGCACCCGGCGCTGCGCGCCAGCGGCGGCGTGAGCCCGTACGCGTGGCAGCTCGTGACGGCGCCGGAGGGGGTCGCGCTCTCGTCGGAGAGCGGCAGCGAGGTCCAGCTGGCAGGCGTACCGCAGGAGTCGGGCAGCATCGTGGTCGCGCTCGAAGACGGCGCCGGGGACGTGAGCTCGCTCGTGCTCGAGGTGTTCGAGAGCCCAAGGCTGATCGGCTCCCTGCCGGCCCTGTGCGCGGGCCAGGCGTATGCGGCGCCATTGCTGGCGAGCGGCGGCAACTCCGACGACTACGTCTGGTCGGCGCAGCTCGTGCCCGCTGCGGGCTCGCCTGGCAGCTTGGCGGAGCTCGGCCTGTCGCTGCAGGGCGCGACGCTGTCGGCAGAGGCGAGCGCGCCGATCGCCGAGCAGAGCGCTGCGCGCGTCGCGCTCGCGGTGCGCGATGCACACTGCAGCTCCGCGCCGCTCGAGGTCGAGCTCGAGGTGCTGCCGGCAGACAGCGCCGAGTGCCCCAGTGTGCAGCTGAGCACGCCCCCCGACGCGCTGCCGGACGCCTGTCTCGGCAACTTCTACGCGGAGCCACTGACGGCAGCCGGCGGCGAGCCGCCGTATCTCTGGAGCGCGCTCTCGGTGCCTCCGGGGCTGCACTTCGACGCCGAGTCGGCGCTGCTCTCGGGTGTGCCCGAGGGCGACGGCGTGCTCGAGCTGCAGCTGAGCGACCAGCGCGGGCGCACGTTGCAGCGCCGCTATGAGCTGCATGCACGCGAGCGCTGCTGGCTCGCGTATCTCGCCTCGGAGCCCGTGCCGCGCCTCGAGCTGGTCGACCCCGTGTTGTTCGAGCGGCAGCCCGAGAGCGCGCGGCGCGAGCTGCCGGAGCAGGGCGCGGACCCGGTGCTCGATTTTCAATTTTCGCCTGACGGGCGTTTCATCGCCTACCGGATCGCCAGCGCGGCGGGATCGGCACGGCTCGAGCTGGCGAGCGTGGCCGGCGCCGAGGCGCAGGCGCTCGAGCTGGGCGGAGCGGTCGGAGCGTATGCCTGGTCTCCCGACTCCGCGACGCTGGCGGTGGCCTATACCCGCGCTCAGCAGCCGCGTCTGGGCGGCGTGGACGTGGCCGGGGGCGGCCGCTTGCTGGAGAGCCGCGCCGTGGCCGGCGTGCCGAGCCGCCTGTCCTGGTACGACGCCACGCACGTCGCGCTGCTCACGCCGGATCCAGAGGTATCTTCGCTCTACTGGCTCTCGACGGCAGAGCGCTCCGCGGACGGCTATTCCGCGCCGGTGGCGCACGCAGATGTGGGGTTCTCACCCGCGGCGCAGCCGATCGCCGGAGCGGGCGGCGTGTTCGTGAGCGATCCGGGGAGCAATTCGCTCGAGTTCTTCCCGAGCACGGGTGAGGCGCCGAGCGCGCAGGCGAGCGCTGCCGTGGTGGCTCCGTCCGGAGCTTTCGTGGGGCTCGCGCGCGACGGAG
>JAICTU010000647.1 GCA_025936205.1 Polyangiaceae bacterium
TCAGCGGCACGCCGAGCCGGAGCAGCCCGCGCAGGTTCTGTGTGATCACCGAGGTGTAGCCGCCGAGACCCACGATGCGAGCGCCGCGCCGCTGAGCCAGGCGCACCGCGGAGCTGACCACATCGAGCGCCTGCTGTGGCGACAGCCTCAGCAGCTGCTCGGCGGTCTTAGGTATGGCGATGAAGTCCCCGACGGCAGTGCGACCCGCGGCAGATTGGACGCGCACGCCCGCGACCGCTACCGGCTGCGCCATGTGTTCGAGGCCCTCGGCCAGCGCGTCCAGCTCCAGCGCGCCAAAGCAGCGGAGCGAGGAGTCGAAATCTGCAAAGCTCTGGCTGTCGAGCAAATGCGCGATGAAGGCAAAGCGGCCTTCCTCCGTCTCCTCCTGGTGAGTGACGGTGGGTTGGGGCCGGCCAAAGACGCCGGTGATGCTCTCCTCGTCCGGGCGTAACAGGTGCGCAACGATCTGGTCGGAGCGGCCACTTGCCAGCAGCTGCGCCAGGCGTCGAAACGCATCCAGGATCTGGTCCGCCTCGGCACTGCTGACCGTGAGCGGCGGCTGCACGCGCAGCACGCTGCTGCCGTGCAACGTTGGAGCGCAGCGCACGTGCTCGACGTTGAGCAGGTAGCTCGCCACGATGGGACCGAGCCCCTGCAGATCTTCCAGGAGCTCCAGCAGCGAGCCTTGGCCGCGGCGGATGCTGTCGGGAACGCAGCCGAGCTGCACGCCGAGCATCAAGCCACGGCCGCGCACCTCGCGAATGACGGCCGGGAACTCTTGCTGCAGCGCACGTAAACCGCGCTGCAGCTGGTTGCCGCGCCGATTCACGTTCTCCAGCAAGTCGGGCTCCACCAGCCTCTTGACCACCTGCAGTCCGACGCGCATGGCCAGCGCATTCCCCGCGAATGTGGAGGAATGCTTGCGAGCAAACGCGCTCGAATGAGCTCTCGCAGACAGCAGGCACGCCGAGACCGGCAGCAGACCGCCGCCCAGCGCCTTGGCCAGGGTCATCACATCGGGAGACACGCCTTCCCGCTCGCACGCAAACAGCTCTCCCGTGCGCCCGAGCCCCGTCTGGATCTCATCCAGGATGAGCAGCACGTTGTAGCGATCGCACAGCCCGCGAACCAGCCTCAGATAGCCGGCCGGAGGCTCCACGACGCCGCCCTCGCCCTGGATGGGCTCGATGATGACCGCCGCCGTCTGCGCCGCGCAGCGCTTCAAGGCGTCTTCGAGCGCATCCGCGTTAGCGTATGGAATGGACGAAAAGCCCGTCACGGGTGCGCCCGTGCCCAGCTGATATTGATCGCGCCCGGTCGCGGACAAGGCGCCCAGGGTCTTGCCGTGAAAAGCGTTCTCCGTGGAGAGGATGCCGAGCCGCCCCGTCGCGAGGCGGCAGGCCTTGATGGCGGCCTCGACGGCTTCGGTTCCGCTATTCGCGAACGTCACGTATTTGAGGCCTGGCGGGGCATGCCGGATCAGGGCTTCGGCGAGGTCCCCGGCTCCGGGAAGCAGCGAGGGTTGGACCATCGCCGGCTCACGATTGCTTTCGACCTCGCGCAGGGCCTGCCACAAGAACTCCGGGTTGTGACCGAACGGCACAGCCCCGTAGCCGGCGATCGCGTCCAGATAGGTTGTCCCCTCAGAGTCGTACAAGAGGCTGCCTTGGCCGCGGGTAAAGCACTTGTCGAGATGCAGTCGTTCGAGCAATTCGCCCAAATCTGGATTGACGAATTCGCGATAGCCGCGCCCATTCATCGAGTGAGCCCCCAAAATCTGTTGATGTCTCTGGGGGATGCACGTAGCGGTCCATGCATCGTGCGGGGCGCGCTGCCAGCGGCTATGAAGCACGCAGCGCAACTTTGGCCTTCTATTTTCCGCTCGTTAGATCTGTCGAGCAGCACGCGCTGCCGAGAGTGCGGCGGCGCTCGCGAGAGTTTCGTTTCACCGCGGCCCAAAGGCCTGTGTGCTGCGTTTGCGAAACGTTCCACGTCCCGCGCGGAGTTTGGACGTGACGTTCGGCAGACAGACAGGCAACATGGTTCAATAGATGGGTCGGGCCGGGCGGATGGGGCGCCTCGCTTCCGTGTTGGTGCGGTGGAGGTTCCTGGTGGAAACGGATGCCGGATTGGCAGGCAAAACGCCACGTGCGTTCCGTCTGCGTTCCGCTGCACTTCAGCGGCTGAGCCTCGCAGCTTCATTCCTCGCGCCCGCCTGGATGAGCAACGTGGCCTGCACGGAGTTCAAGCCGGGAGGCGACCTGCAGCAGACGACTCGGGCGCTCGGGGATACCAGCAGCGTCGAGCCCGTGAATTCAGCCTGGGCCTGTTTGAACGCGCCGCCGCCCGCCAGCTCCGAGCGAGCGACGGTGAGCTACACGGTCACGATCGTGAACACGGTCACGAACGCACCACCACCCGGCCTCGTGGTGCAAGCGTGCGACGACGTGGATGTGGACTGCAGTCGACCTGTCTCATCGCGCACAGGCGTGAGCCCGGACGGTCGGGTGCGGGTTTCACTGTCACCCGGCTTTGATGGCTTCCTGAATATCCAGAGCGACGTCACGCTCCCCACACGTTTATACCTCGACGGTCTCCTGGTCGAAGATCAAGACGGCGGTCTGCTGGAGTTGATCGATCAGCCTTCTGTCGTCGGTCTGGCTGAAACGGCCGGCTTCCAGCTGGCCCCCGACACGGGTGTAGTGCTCGCTCGGGGTTTCGACTGTCAGGGCAAGCTGAGCAGCGGCATCGCGTTCGAAAGTGATCCGCCCGGACCGGCCTTCGCGTTTATCGATGGTCTGCCCATCCAGGTCAACACGACCGGCTCTGAAGGGCTCGTCGTGTTCGTGAACGTGCCCAGGGGTTTTCTTTTGATCAACGGTGCCATTTCCGACGGCTCACGCCCCATGGGCAGCGCCACCGTGGAGTCGGTCCTGGGGACGATCGTTTACGCGGACGTACGCCCTCCACCTTGAGAGTCGAGAACGAACGCATGAAACACGGTGCAGTCGCCGCGGTAGCGAGTTGCTTGCTGATCGGCCTCAGCCTCGCCGGGCCGATACCTGCTGCCGAGCCCGCGGGCACGCCGCGGGAGCAGGACTCCGCCGATGCGCTGATCGAGCAGGGAATCGCGCTGCGGCGTTCCAATGACGACGAGCAAGCGCTGGACCTCTTTCGGCGCGCCGAACAGCTCGCCCCGGACTCGATGCGCGTCAAAGTGCATCTGGCGGCGGCCTACCAAGCACTCGGGCAATGGGAAGAGGCGGATCACTACCTCTCGGCCGCCCTCGCAGACCCGGCAGACCCCTACGTGCAGAGGTACCGCTCGACCCTGGCGACCGCTCGGCAAGTGATCGATCGGCACATCGGCACCTTGCAGCTCTCCGGCGGGCCGCCTGGCACCGAGGTGCGCTTGAATGGACGGACCATCGCCACGCTGCCGATGCGCGAGCCCGTGCGCCTCGCGGCGGGCATCTACACGCTCGAGGCGCGTCTGGCCGGTCACTATTCGATCACACGCAGCGTGACCCTGACCGGCGGCGCGCTGTCGCGCGAGTCGATCTCACTCCCGCCCTTCGACCGATCGGCGCCGTCGGCAGCGCTGGAAGAGCCTCCGCGCGCCAGGAATGGCGTGGGTTGGTTGACCTGGACGTTCGGCGGCCTGGCGCTCGGCGCCGGCGCGCTGACGGTCGGCGCCTACATCGTGCGGGAGCAGCACGCTGATCGCTGGAACGACGACAGCGTTTGCACCAGCCCCTCGCAGACTCGCGAGCAGCTGTGCGGCAAGGAGCTCGAGTCGGGCCGGGAGGCGCAGACCTGGATGTGGGTGGGCGGGATCAGCATGGCGGCGTTCACGGGAGCCGCCATCACGAGCCTCTGGCTGGGCAATGAGGAGCGCACCCAGGAGCCCGAGCTGAGTTTGCGCTGCGGCCTTGGCCTCGCGCAGCTCAGCTGCGCCGGCCGCTTCTAATCCGCCTGGTGCGGCGCTTCAGCTCCCGACCGCGCGGGCGTCCGCCGCGCTGGAGAGCGCGCGCCCGCAGCTCTTGCATTCTGCCGGCACGTGATCGCGGTGGTAGAGCGCGGCGCACTGGTCGCAGAGCCGCGCG
Organism: Polyangiaceae bacterium; assembly: GCA_025936205.1. The sequence goes on from JAICTU010000647.1 coordinate 4,107, forward strand.
TCGCTTTCGAAGGTGATGCTCACGCCGCTCGCCAGGCACTTGCGCCCTGCGAGCTGCAGGCGCCCCGCGGGCACCACCTCGCCGTCTTTTTCGCTCAGCGCCGGCAAGCGTTCATGGGCGCGCGGCGACAGATCGA
>JAICTU010000576.1 GCA_025936205.1 Polyangiaceae bacterium
CGCGGCGGCGCTGGCGGCCATGCAGAAATTCTGGCGGCTGCAGCGGCTGCGGTGCTCGGCTGGTGCGCTGCCCCATGACTCGAAAGCTGAGCCGCGCGCTGGTGAGACCAAACAGGGCTTCCAGCTGCTCGAGGCAGTGCTGACGCTCCGTGGGCTGTGGGGGCCGTGCGACGGAGCGCGCGGGCGAGTCGATGTCGGCGATCAAGCCGTCGCGCAGATAGATGACGTGTTGGCGCGAGCCGTCCGCCCCTGCTTCCTCCAGACGCAGCGCACCCGTCGCGCCACTGCGGTGCAGCGCGCCGAGCACATCCCCGAGCGTCGAGCGCTCCAGCCTGCCAGGCAATTCGAGCATCGCGCGGACGGTAGCGAGCCGCGACGCGGCGGGCCAAAAATGCGGCGACCGCGCGCGGATAGCCTGCGGAGCTCGGCTCAGCGCGTGATCGGTCCGACGGCGACGCTGGCTTTGATCTCGCGCACCTGCGAGCGACAGTCGCGGCCCGTGGCGTCGGGGCAGGCCACCGCCCGGGCCCGCACTACGAGAGCTCCCTCGCCGACCTCGGTCGCTGCCAGCGCCAGCTGGAGCCGCTGGCGACGCTCCGTCTTCATGAACAACGCGCTCGGTCCCACGCGCGCGCGCAGCGGTCGTGCAAAGTCCGGCGCCGCCACCACCAGCACGTCCGCCCAGCGCAGCACGCCGCTCGAGAGCTCGAGCTCCGCCTCGCACAGCACGCGCCCTGGCGTGGGGCGGCGCTGGCACTCGAGCCGCGCACTCAGCTCGGGGGGAGGAGGCGCGGCCTCGAGCGGCGCCGCCTGCGCCAGGCTGACGAGCAGCGCCCCGATGCAGCCGGGGCGCACGCAGCGGGCCGTGCCGCGCCCGCGCCTCACTCGCTCGACCCGCCGCGCTCGCGGAGCCCATGGCGGCGCGCGAGATCATGCAGATGCTTGCGATCCATCTTGGCAGCGCGGGCGGCGGCGCTGACGTTGCCGGCGTGCTTGTCGAGCAGCCAGCGGATGTAGCGCTGCTCGAACTCGTGCTCGAACTGGCTGCGCACCTCACGATAGCTCTGATTCTCGTCGAACTGCCAGCTCGCCACGCTGCTGACGCCGGCGGTCGCCACCACCGGCAGGTCCAGCAGGCGCAGCTGCGGCTCCTCCGTCGCAGCCGCGATGTACAGCGCGCGATCGAGCACGTTGCGCAACTCCCGCACATTGCCGGGCCAATCGTGCGCCATCAACCCGTCCAGCGTCGCCTGAGTGAGCGTGATGTGCGCCAGCTTGGGATCGCGCTCGCGCGCTTGCTTCAGAAAGCATTCGACCAACGCGGGGATGTCCTCGCGCCGCTGGCGCAGCGCGGGCACCGTCACCGGCACCACCGCCAGCCGGAAATACAAATCCTCGCGGAACTTGCCGCGCGCCACCTCGGCCTTCAGATCGCGCCGCGTGGCAGCGATGATGCGGGCCTCGCAGCGTTGCACCTTGTTGCCGCCGACACGCCGGAACTCGGCCGCCTCCAGCACGCGCAGCAGCTTGGGTTGCACGTCGAGCGGCAGCTCGCCGATCTCGTCGAGAAACAGCGTGCCCTTGCCGACGGTCTCGAACGCGCCCGGGCGCGCCTGCACGGCGCCGGTGAAGGCTCCGCGCTCGTGGCCGAAGAATTCGCTCTCGATCAGGTTGTAGCTGACCGCGCCGCAGTCGACGACGACGAAGGGCTCGGCTCGCCGCTGGCTGAGCTCGTGGATCGAGCGCCCGAGCACGTCCTTGCCGGTGCCTGTTTCACCCTCGAGCAGCACCGTCGCATCGCTGGGAGCGATGCGTTCCAACAGCCCGAACACCTGGCGCATCGCCAGGCTCGGGCCCACCGCCTGCCCGAAGCGCGGCGAAGCGCTCGGCAGGACCTGCAAGCGCTCGGTTTCCGGGGCGAGCTGCAGCTCGACGTCGCCCACCGTGAGCGTCGCGCCTGGCTCGAGCGTCGCAGTCTGGATCTTGGAGCGCCCGATGCGCGTGTGGTTGGTCGAGCCGAGGTCGCGCACCACCATGCCCTGCGCACCAGCTTCGATCTCGCAGTGGTAACGCGAGACGGAGGCGTCGGGCAGCACCAGATCGTTGTCCGGTGCCTTGCCGATCCGGAGCAGCCCGTGGATCGTTGCGCGGCTGCCCCGCGCCTGCCCCGAGACCACGAGCAGCGTGTGACAGGCCGTCGGCCGCTCACTGCCGAGCGCACGCGTCGCGATCTCTGTAGGGGCGGGTACGCTCACTGGGTCAACTCTTCGAGACGTAGCGTGACGGCGTTTCCTTCAAGCGTAACCCGCCGGGTGACCTCTGTCCGCTCGACCGCTTCGGTGCGCAAGCGCGCGGCCAGCCGAAACTCGTACTCGCCGTTCGCGAGCCGAAACTGCCGCACCAGGCGCTCTGGTGGAGGCGCGGGAAAGTTGAGGACAAGACGGCCCTCCCCGGGCTGCCCTTCAGCCTCCCAGACCACCTCGAGTTGCGAGATCCGCGCGGCGCCGCTGCCCAGCGCAAAGATCACCGTCTGGTCGTGTGGAACGTGCGGCAACAGCTGCCAACCCAGCAACGCCACGGCCGCAGCCACGAGTATGCGGGTGTATGCAGCCCGGAGCCGAGGTGCTCGCGCGGGCTCGGCAGTTTCGGGAGCGGGGGGCGATGGAGTGGCCAAGCAGCGGGCGCCGCCGGATCGTTCAGTGCGCGTTCGGGGACTCGCCCTCGTTCTCGTCTTCGTCTTCCTCGGCGGGTGCCGGCGCCTGCGGGGGCGGGGGCGCCGCCGAGGGCGCAGGGGCGGTCGCACCGGCGGCCGCTGCCCGCGGCGCTCGCGCTGTGGCAGGAGCGGCGCCGGCCGCGGGGGCACCAGCGGTGGGCGCAGGGTCGCTGTCGCTCTTGGGGAAGCCCTTTTGACCCTTCTTCGGCATCTCGCGGATCTTGGCGACGAGCTCCGTCACCATGCTGTCCGGAAGATTGAAGGAGGGCATCTTGCCTTTGCCCTTCTTGATCACCTCCACCAGCTGCGCGTCCGTGACGCTCGCCTGCCAGGCGGGGTCGGTCAGATCCTTTGCCTTGACCATCGGCGACTGCGGGCCGTCGCCGGCGCCGCGCTTGCCGTGGCAGTTTGCGCACTGCTTCACCCAGGTCACGTCGACGAGCAGGTTGCCGCCGCGCTTGGAGGGTTGGCTATATGACGCGGGTTTGCCGAGCGGACCCTGGCGGCGCTGCTGCTTCTGAGCTGCCTGCTGCGCCTTCTCCGTCTGATGCGTGTGGTCCGCCGGCGTCCACTCGCTGAGGTCATGCGCGGGGTCGTCGCAAGCGAGCCCCAGAGAGAACACGAGAACCCCAAAAAACCCAAGCAACGAGCGCGTCATCGCGCTCGGCATAGCAAGGAAATCTCCGTTGTGGACTGGTTTTCAGGGGAACTCGGTGCCACCGGCCAAGGGGTCAGCCCCCAGATACGGCTTGCCGTCGAGCTCGGCGATGCGGAACTGGATGCGCTCGTTTTGAGCCGCACCCGCCGGATCGGAATTGTTCGCCACGGGCTGTGTTTCGCCGAACCCGACCGCCAGGAGGCGGCCCGGATTGATGCCGTTGGTGAGCAGCCATTGCTTGACCGCGGCCGCACGCTGACCGGACAGCGCCAGGCTCTGCTCGGGCGTCCGCGAGTTGTTGGTGTGGCCCTCGATGCGCAGGCGCGTCACGCGCGGGTTTTGCTCCAGGTACTTCTTCAGCTCGGTGAGCGCGGCTTCGCTGCCGGCGCCGGGCTGGAAGGTGGCGTCGTTCGGCTGAAAGAAGATGCCGCCGGGCAGTTCCAGCTTGGCACCCTTCACCTTGACGTTGGCCTTCTCCGGGGCGGCAGTGGCGGAGGCTTCCGCCGGAGGCGCCTCGGCAGGTTGCGCTTCCGTGGCCGGAGCCGGCTCGCCCGGAGGAGGGTTTGCAGCGGTCTTCGACTCGCCGCCGGCACGCATGCTCGCCTGGAAACTGCAGCCCAGTGACAGGCTCAACGCCGCAACCAGCGGAGCCCCAACCCGCCACGCTCGGCGCAACGACATCGGGGTCAAACACTCGTCGAACTGGGTCGCTTTCAGCACGCTGGATCTCCTCCCGCCCTCGGCGGGCTTACGCCGACAGGTTGCCTTTTCTTCCACCTCCGGTACTTCGACTGGCGGCCCGAGTGCAAGCTTTCCGGGCCCTTGGCGGCAGGCTGAGCTTGCCGTCAGGCCGGACCTACTTCCGCTCACCATGACGGACTGGCGGGCTTTGGTGTACTTGCTGAGCCAGTAGCCCCGAGGCTGCAGAAACCACATGCCGGCAGAGTTCGTCCACCTTCACGTCCACACTCAGTACTCGTTCCTGGTCAGTACGGTGAAGCTGGGTGAGCTGGCGCCCCGAGTGAAAGAGCTCGGCATGCGCGCGGTGGCGATCACGGACCACCAGAACATGTTCGGTGCCATCCGGCACTACAAGCTGTGCAAGGCGCAGGGCATCCAGGCCATCCTGGGCAGCGAGCTCAACATCTCGCGCGCGGGCGACGGCGGCAAGGTCGACCACCTGGGCCTGCTCGCGACCAATCTGGAAGGTTATCAGAACCTGATCCAGCTGGTGTCCGCGGGCTACATGAAGACCGCCTCGGAGGAGGCCCCCAGCATCAGCCTGGAGAAGCTCGCGCAACACTCGCGCGGACTGATCGGCCTGAGCGGTTGCATGAACGGCGTGGTGCCGCAGCGGGTGATGGAGCAGGGCCCTGACCACGCGAAACCCATCCTGGCTCAGCTGCGCGACATCTTCGAGCCCGGGCACTTCTTCGTCGAGCTGCAGGACCACGGCCTGCCGGAGCAGCCGGTGGTCAACTCGATCTTGCTGGAGGCGGCGGCGGAGCTGGAGCTGCCGCTGGTGGCCACCAACAACGTCGAGTTCATGCGGCCCGACGACGGCGAGGCGCAGTTCTACCTCGAGTGCGTGCGCCGCAACTGGCAATACAAGGAGGCGCGCGAGGAGCATCACGGCAGCTTCGAAATGTATTTGAAGAGCCCGGAGCAGATGGCTCAGGTCTTCCAGTCGCTGCCCAGCGCGCTCTCCAACACGCTGAAGGTCGCCGAGATGTGCTCGGGGCTGAAGCTCACGCTCGGCCAGCCGCGCCTGCCCGAGTTTCCGGTACCGGACGGACTCGATCCAGTCGCGCACTTCAAGCAAGTGTCGCGCGAAGGCTTGCAGGCGCGCTACGCGCAGTTCGAGCATACCGGCAAGACGGTGGATCGCGCGCGCTACGA
>JAICTU010000320.1 GCA_025936205.1 Polyangiaceae bacterium
GGCACGTTCATGAAGAAATTCACGTTCGCGGTCAGGTCGCGCTTGCTCAAGTGCCGCGTCTGATGCGCGATCGTGAGCAGGAACGTGTCGCGACAGCTGTGCATGTACTTCTTCTCGAGCGCGTAGCGCACCTGGTTCGACTCGGCCGCACAGGCGCCGCCCAGCGTGTCGTGGCGGCCGCAGGTGTCGGCGACGATCGTGCACAGCGCGCGGCCCTCGGTGGAGAGCAAGCGCGTGCCCACGCTCAGGTACAGGTTGCCCTGCTCGCGCACGGTATCGACGGCGCTGTAGCGCTCCGTCTCGTCCTCCGCGTTGTAGAACAGCGTGTCGACGGCCTGGTTCCCTTCCAGATCGACGATGCGAAAGGCCTGCCCCGGCGAGAGCACGTGCGTCCAGCCCAGCCCGGACTCCAATGTGACGTCGTAGCTCGCGCGCTTCGGATCCAGGCGGCTATCCATGAGAGTCATGCGAAGTACGCCTCCGTCAGCAGAAAACCGCGCTCGTTCTCCGGCCGCGAGCGGCGGCAAGGGTCGTCGGCCGCGGCCGGCTCGCCCGAGCGAATCTCGATCGCCACCGGCTTCGGCGCGTAGTGCGGGCTCGGATCGAGCGGATGCGGCGTGTTCGACAAGATCACCAGCGTGTTCAGCTCGGCGCGCAGTTCCACGTGGGCACCCGCGCGCGAGTGCCCTTCCACCCAGCTCAGCTTGCCGTCTTCATCGGCGGCCACCTTGACGAAGAAGTTCACGTTCGCGACCAGGTCGCGCTTGCCGAGATCATACTTGCCGAGCTCGGTCAGGAAGTTGTCGCGGCTGTTGCGAAACCAGTCATTGCGCAGCTTCTGATAGCTGCCCTTCCCAAAGCGCTGCTCTCCGTGCGCGCTGGTGGCGTGGCCCGTGATGGTATCGTGCCAGCCCACGCTATCGGAGACCACGGAGCACAGCACGCGCCCCATGTCCGAGTACAACACGAAGCCCTCCGTCAAGCGCGCGATGTGCTGCGCCTTCAACGTGTCGGGCATGTTGTAGCGCTCCGTCGGGTCATCCGCGTTGTAGAACAGCGCCGCCAGGCTGGCGCCGCCCTCCACATCGATCAATCGCAAGCGCTGCCCGCGCCGCAGCACCCGCGACCACATCTGCCCGCCGCGCAGTTGCTCGCGCAACACGGGGGGCGCTTCCCGAAGCTCGTTTCGACTCATTGGCTCGTCCCTGGCTCGTCCCAAAGGTTGGAAACAACCCGGAAACGGTTACCCGTGCATCGAGTCGTCCAGGCACGGCTAACACGAAACAGAAGGCGAACGTCACCCAAAAAAGCGTCGGCCCACGTGCTGCCTCGGTGGCGTCACGCTGCTGGCGGTGGTGCATTCGGAGGATGGCTCGGCACCTGAGCCGCGCGTGCGTCGCTAGAATGTGCCCGCTCCAGCACTCCGGATTCCGCAAGCGATCCCGGGCCCGCGAGTCGTTCAGTGGGCAGTTCTGCAGTCGCTGAGCGCGCGGCAGCGCCGAGCCCACCCGCACCGGCTCAGCAGGCGATGTTTCGGTAGCGCGCGCTGGCGACCAGAAACGTGCCGAAGGCGAGGAAGCCGAGCGCCACCACGCCGAGCAGGATCTGGCCGGCGCTGGAATGGGCGATGTCGAGCAACGCTTCGCGCACGCCGCGCGTCTCGCCGGGATCTTTTTCCAGCGCTGCGCGCACCAGGCCGGCGCCGATGATCGAAAAGACCACGGCCTGAGCGCCATAGCCGGCTTGCCCCAGGCGCGCCACCCAGCGTCGCTCGTCTCGCGACATGGATCGCCAGCGAAAGTCGTCGAGAAACTTCTTGGTGTAGGCTCGATAAAACTGCACCAGCGCAGCGATCACGATGCCGGCGCCCACGGCAGCGACCAGCGCGGCTCCAAATGGCTGAGCCAGGAGCTGGCCCACCCAGCTCCTTTCACTGTGGCTCTGACCGCCGGAACGACCGAGCGCCATCTGGAACAGCGCGACGGCCAACGCCGCGTTCGCCAGGCCGCCGATCAGGGCTCCTGCGCGCTGGGTGAGGCCTTTTGCGTCTCGCCCTTTGCGCTCCGAGTCTTTGACCGCCACGATGCAGCGCCAGGCCGCGTATGCAGCGAAGCCCACGGCCATCAGCAGAAGCAACACCGCGCCGAGCGGCTGCCGCTCGATCAGGCGCGCGGCTTCTCGGCTGCCAGCGACCTGCCCGCCGGTTCCGAGCGCGACCTGCAGTGCGAGTGCACCCATCAGGCCGTACAGGATGCCTTTGGTGAAGTGCCCGAAGCGCGCGCCCTTTTCGATCCACTCGCGGGAGGTTTCCACGCACCGGCTCTTGCAGTGCGCGTGCCAATGAGCCGCGTCACTTTTGCAACATTGTCACCGGGAGAGCGGGAGCAACAAGAGCGCCGCGTCGTCGTTGTCGGAAGCTGAGGGGGGCGCGTTGCCGACGCCTTTGAAGCCTGCGATGGCCGCTGTCGAGGCGTCCTTGGAGAGGGCGAGGCCCCAGAAGAAGTCGGCGGGGCCGCCCAGATCGAAGGTGCGGAAGCCGCCGGGCGCGAAGCTCTCGTCGGGCGCACCATCGGCGCTCAGGATCATCACCAGGCCGTCCCAATCCGAGGTGCTGCGGCGCGCTCCGCCCACGATCAGAATGCGCCCATCCGGCAGCATGCGGAGCTCCTGCGCCTGATCGTCGAAGCCGCCGATGTCGACGCGTACCAGGCCGTCCTTGCCGTAGCTGGGATCGATCACGCCATCCGACGTCAAGCGCAGCGAGACCAGGTCCGTGGTGTCGCTCGCCTGCTCGCGCCCGGAGCCGATCAGGACGAGCTTGTAGCCGCCGTCGGCGGTCGGCTGCACGGCTGCCGTGTCGAGCTCGAACTGCTCCAGCGGGCTCTGGCTGAAGACGCCGTTGTCGCCGAAGCTGGTGTCGAGCACGCCAGCGTCGCTCACCTTGTACACAACGGGTCCCGTGCCTCCGCCCGGGAGCGGCTGAACCCCGACGCCGATCAGTCCCGCAGCGTTGGGCAGCAGCGTGACGTTCCGGGGGCTGGCATCATTGCTCATGCCGTCCACCTGTGTATCCAGCGCGAATCCGCCGCTCAGGCCGAAGGTCGGATCCGGAGCACCCTCGGGCGTGAGCCGCAAGAGCACGAAGTCCGTGTCAACGCCGCCGTTGCGCACCATGCTGCCGTTGATCAGCAGGCGGTCGTCGTCATAGCGCAGCAGGCCCCACGCGCTATCCGAAGAAAAGCCCGCGCCGTTGACCGCGCCGATGCTCAGATCGATGCGCCACGTGCCGTTCGCGCCGAACGTATCATCCACGGTGCCATCCGAATTGAAGCGTTGCACCTCGATGTCACGATCGCGCGCGTCCGCCCGGCCCAGGTGCTCGGCCGTGCCCGCCACCACGATCTTGCCGCTGCTCTGCACGACGAGGCTGCGAAAGATCTCGCCGTTCCTGCCGGGCGAGACATTGCGCGTCACGACGCCTCTCGACCCGAAGCGGGGATCGAGCTCGCCCGCCGCCGTGAACTTCGCGACCAGGAGCGAGATGTCTGCATCGGTCTCCGTCGAGTTGGTGACCTGTCCGACGGCGTAAAGGGCACCCGATGGAGCGTAGGTCACCCCGTAGAAGCGATCGTGTCCGGTGCGGGAGAGCGTCAGGATCTCGGGCTTCGCGGCGACCGGCGTGGGGGTGCCGCCGTCGCTGGCAGGGCCCCCGTCAGCGCCGATCGGCGTGCCGACGGGGGTGTTTGAATCACGGCCGCAAGCGAGCAGCGTGAGGCAACTCCAGAGGAGCAACGAGAGTGGTTCAGAACGCCGCGCAGCCCTCATGGCTTGCGCTCGTAACGAAAACCCAAATCAGAGTCAACCCGGGTGGCCGGGAGCTGGTGATCCTCAGACCGTGGAGCTCTCCAGCGCCGGCGCTTTGGCATTTGCTTGCTCCAGCGTCGGGTAGTCGGTGTAGCCGCGTGCGTCACCGCCGTAAAAAGTGGCGCGGACCGGAGTGTTCAGAGCGGCGCCCAGGCGCAGGCGCGCGGGCAGATCGGGGTTGGCCAGGAACGGCACGCCGAAGGCGATCAGATCCGCTTCGTCCTGTTCGATGGCGGTGGCGGCGCGCTCCAGGCTGAAGCCGCCGTTGAGGATCAACGGGCCCGAGAAGCGGTGGCGCAGGTCCGGGGCGAGTCGCGGCACGGACTCGTCTCCGCCCGGGCCAACCGGGTCCACCAGGTGCAGGTAGGCGAGGCCGAACTCGTTCAGTGCGTCCACGGCGTGGCCGAAGGTCGCCGCGCGGTTGCTCTCCTGGATGTCGTTGAAGGTACCACGCGGCGAGAGCCTCAGTCCCACGCGGTCCGGGCTCCAGGCAGACACGACAGCCTGCGTGACCTCCAGCAGAAAGCGCGCGCGGTTGGCGATCGAGCCACCGTAGCGGTCATCGCGGCGGTTGCTGCCGTCCGTCAAGAACTGCTCGATCAGATAGCCATTCGCGCCGTGGATCTCGACGCCGTCGAAACCCGCTTCCCGGGCGCGCTCGGTGGCGCGGGCATAGTCCCGGACGATCCAGGCGATCTCCGATTGTTCCAGCGCACGCGGCACGACGAAGGGGGTGGGACCCTGGTGGGTGAGCGCGTTGCCCGCCGGCGCGATCGCGGATGGAGCCACAGGCAGCGCGCCGTCGGGCTGCAACGACGGGTGCGAGATCCGCCCCACATGCCAGAGTTGCACGAAGATGCGGCCGCCCTCGCGGTGCACGGCGTGCGTGACGCGGCGCCAACCCTCGACCTGATCGTCGCTGTGCAGGCCGGGCGTGCCGGGATAGCCGACGCCCTGGGGCGAGATCTGCGTCGCCTCGCTGATGATCAGCGCGGCCGACGCGCGCTGCGCGTAGTGCTCGGCGACGAGCGGCGTGGGTACGTTACCCGCGCCGGCGCGGTTGCGCGTCATGGGCGCCATCACGATCCGGTGGGGCAGTTGCAGCGCGGAGAGGGCGAAGGGCGTGAACAGGCGGGAGGTATTGCTCATGGGGTCTCTCGAGAAGCGTTTGTCTAATAAAATAGACACCGGTCCATTGAATGGCAATCCCCCTGCGAGCAGGCGGTTGGTGGTTCCTCCCGGCCGGCGCGCGGTACAAGCTGCGGCCATGAAGACGATCGGGATCATGGCCAACCCGATCGACGTCGAGACCTGGGCAGACGTGGTGATCAGCTTCGAGGACGGGACTCGCGCGACGGTCACCGTGCATGACACGGGCCTGGGCGGTCTCGACACGCGCGTGACCGCGTTCCTGACGGACGGGGTGATCAAGGTGAACATGACGCAGAACGACGCCGTGAAGACCTTCTCCCCGGAGCCGAACGCTTCGGCGACGAGCGCTTTCCCGACCGGCTCGAGACGCGCGCCGGCTGGAACCAGCCGAGCTGCGACGACGACTGGTTTCGCGGCTTCTCTCAGGAGCTGAGCGATTTCGTCGCCTGCATCCGCGCGGGCAAGCAGCCGCTCTCCAGCATCCAGCTGGCCGTCGATTGCGTGGACGTCATCTCGCCGCGTATGTCTCCGCCGAAGAGGGCCGGCGAGTGAGCCTGGGTTGATGAAGCCTGCCCTCGACGGCTAGCCTCGGCGGCGCAGCCTTCTCGGCATCTTCAGAGCGTGCTCCCGCTCCGCGTGGCCGTCGGCAGTTCCTACACTGACGTCGACACACAGCCCATTGCGATTCTCCATGAGGAGATGCCCGTGAGAAAGTACGGGCGCGCCGCCTCCCTTCGGGCGGTGCGGAGCTGGGCACACCCGGTGGGGGTTCCGCGGCGTCGAGTTGAGGTTTCCATGGAAACCTCAATTGCGACTCCATGCACCCCTGCGCGCTGATGCCTCGTTGCGCGCGTATTCGCGGAGGTCTCTCAGGACCTCATCTCCCGGACGGGGTTTGGGTGTTGGAGGAAGGGGTGGGGCTAGGGCTAGCGGGAGTGGGTGTGACGGGAGTGGGAGTGGGGCTCGGCTGGTTGTCGTCCACGGTGTGGCGCTGACACGCCTCCACCCCGCCGGGTGAGCTTCATTGGCACTGCCTACCCGTGTGCGGCAGCGGCACGCTCCAGCAATCGCGCGCTTGCGAGCCTTGCACGCGAGACTGTGTTCGTTTGACGACACTCGTTGTCTTCGCAGAGCGACACTTCACGCAGCGCGGGCCATACCACCCCGCGGGTTCGGCGAGTGGACGCAGCCAGTTGCGGTGGCTACATCGCGCTGCATGAACAACTTCGCTCGGGGCCTCGTGCCTCTCTTGATGGGCCTGGCGCTCGCATGCAGTGACGAGGCCAGCGACTCGACCAACGTCGGTGGCAGCACCGCTTCTCCAGATGCAGGTGCGGCAGCAAACGGTGGCGCGGGTGGCTCCGGCGCCGCGGGTAATTGAGTCTTTGTCGTGCTTCCCCTTCCGATCCCCAGATTTCTCGCTTAGCCTTAGCTTAGCTTCCGTTTAAAGCTCGCGCGGCGCGCGCTGTTGCCAGCGCCCATATCCCCCTCCATCGCTGCCCGCGGAGCGCCTCCCCCTCCAGCTCCGCTGCCCGACGGTGTGCGCCGCACCCAACGGCGTCGGGCTCCGTCGGTTCGCCGCGGAGCCCGGCGCCACGGGTCTCTCCTCGGGGAACCATTTGAAGACCCCGCCTGGACCGGGTGCCGATCCGGACGTATCGTTGATCGATCCGTCGCAACACGATGTCGGCGTTCAGTGGTCCCGCTCGCAATTCACGGCTGCATCTGCCCCTGATCGGGACAGTCGCAGCGCAGTTGCCGCTGGCCGGCGAAGTGCGCCAGCAAGACCGTGTGCGGCCCATCTACTGCGTCTGGGAGATCACGCGCCGTTGTGATCTCGCCTGCCACCACTGCGGCACCCGCGCCGGGCACGCGCGCTCCGACGAGCTCGATACGGCGGAGTGCCTGGACCTGGTGGCGCAGATGGCCGAGCTCGGCATCAAGGAGGTGACGCTGATCGGCGGCGAAGCCTATCTGCGCGCCGACTGGCTGAGCATCGTCGCCGCCGTGCGCCAGCACGGCATGGACTGCTCGATGACGACGGGCGGGCGCGGCATCACGCGCGAGCGCGCCGAGCAAGCGGCGGCGGCCGGTCTGCAATACGCAGCCGTCTCGCTGGACGGAATGGACGCCACACACGACCGGCAGCGCGCGCTGGACGGCGCGTTCCGCGCGGGAGTGAACGCGCTCGGGCACCTGCGCGCGGCGGGCATCCCGGTCTCCGTCAACACGCAGATCAATGCCTGGAGCTGGCGGGAGCTGCCCGAGTTGCTGGAGGTATTGATCCAGCAGCGGGCCTACGGCTGGCAGTTGCAGTTGACCGTGCCGATGGGGCGGGCCGCCGATCGTCCCGAGCTCTTGCTCGAGCCGTATCAGTTGCTGGAGGTGTTTCCGTTGATCGCGAGCCTGTTCCCGCGCGCCGAGGCGCACGGAGTACGGATCTTCGCGGGCAATAACGTCGGCTACTTCGGCCCGCACGAAGCCCTGCTGCGCCGCTACATGCCGGAGCAGCACCGCGGCTCGTGCGGCGCCGGCAAGTCCGTGCTGGGGCTCGAGGCCAACGGCACGGTGAAGGGCTGCCCCTCTCTGCCCACCGCCGAGTGGGCGGGCGGCACGATACGCGAGCATTCGCTGCGCGATTTGTGGGAGCGCGCGGCTCCCTTGCGCTACACGCGCGACCGTACGCTCGACGACCTGTGGGGCTACTGCCGCGATTGTTACTACGCCAGCGAGTGCATGGGCGGCTGCACCTGGATGGCGCACGGCTTGTTCGGCAAGCCCGGCAACAACCCGTACTGCCACCATCGCGCGCTGGAGTTGCAGCGCGCGGGCTGGCGCGAGCGCGTGGTGCTGCGCGAGCGCGCGCCGGGCAACCCCTTCGACCATGGCGTCTTCGAGCTCATCCGCGAGCCCTTGGAACCGACGCCGCCCAGCCCCTAGCTCGGCCCGGAGAGACCCATGGCTTCGCTCGTTCTCTGTTCCCAGTGCCAACGTCACGTGCGCCGCAGTGAAGCGCAATGTCCCTTCTGCGGCGCCGCCTGTGCGCCAGCGGCAGCCCCGTCCCACGAAGCGCCGCTGCTGCGCGAGGCCAAGCGCGCCTCGTTGATCGCGCTCGGGCTGGCGTTGGCGGGACAGGCTTGCGGTGGCAAGGAAGACCAGGGCAAGCAGCGGGACAACGTCGGGATCGCACCGCCGTATGGCATCAGTCCAGATGGGGTGCCCGAAGCTGGCAGCGGGGGCACGGGCGGCAGCGGCGGAGCCTCGTCGGGCGAGGGCGGCAGCCACGCCATGACGCCCCCGTATGGGCTCATGCCCCGACCACTGCCGGAGGGCGGCAGTGGTGGGGCGGAAGAGCAGGATGCTGGCTCGTCCGGGGACGCGGGCGGTGACGACGCCGGGAATGGCGACGCAGGAAACGAGCCAGACGCCGCGGGCTAAAACACCCGCGGCGCCCTCGCTTCAGCGCTTGATCCCCTGCTGCTCGATCACGGCCGCATTGCGCGCATCCGCGCGCTTCAACGCCGGACGAGCCGAGAGCCGCTCTGCATACGCCACGAACACCGGCAGCGGCTCCAGCATCTTGAACTGCAGCATGTAGCGCACCGTGCCGCCGAAGATCGTGTCCGCCATCGAGAACTCGCTGCCCAGCAGATAGTCGCGATCGCCCAGCGCCGCTTGCATCGCCGCGAGCATCGCATCGTGATTGCCCCAGCCGGCTTGACCCTCCTTGTAAGTCCAGCCTGCCGCCTTCGCCATCAGACCCGGCTCGATCACCGACGGCGCAAAGAACGACCAGCGCAAGTACGCAGCGCGCCGCGGATCATCGAGCGCCGGCGCGAGCTTGCCCGCCGCGTAGCGATCGCCCAGGTACAGCGCGATGGCGGCGGACTCGCTGACAACGGCCTCCCCATCCGTGAGAATGGGCAGCTTGCCCATGGGGTTCAGCGCCAGAATGTCCGGCTGCTTGTGCTTGCCGCTGAGCAAGTCGACGAACCGCAACTCATACGGCACGCCCACCTCTTCCAGCATCCAGACGACGTTCGCCGCGCGCGAAAACGGGTGATGATAAAGTACGACTGACATCCGCGGAGTAGACCACCGCACGCCGGACCGTTCAAGCCTGGTTCGAGAATCGATTGGCTCGTGCTGCACGGCGCCGCGCGGCCCCAGGATGAGCCCACTGCCGCTTCGTGCTGCGGCTCGATATCAACGCCTCAATACCAGCGAAACAGCCGCCCCGACGCCACGAACGTGACGACGCACCAGACCCCCAGCACCAAGAGCGGCTGCCGCAGCTCCCAGAGTGTGCCGCCGTCGTGGAAGGCGCCGCGCAAGCCGTCGTTCAACGCGGTCAGCGGCAAGAGGCGCGCCGGAGCTTGCAGCCAGTCGGGGAAGCGCTCGTAGGAGAAGAAGGTCCCGGACAGCAGCCACATCGGCAGCTGCACGAAGTTCATCCAGCCGCTCGCAGCCTCGGTGTTCTCCACTCGCGCGCCGATCAGCAATCCGAGCCCGGCGAAGGCCGCTGCACCCAGGAAGGCGATCCCCAGCACGAGGGCATGGCTTCCCTGCACCTCGACGCCGAACACGAGCCGACCGAAGATCAGCAGCACCACGATCTCGAGCAGCAAGAAGAAGCTGCGCGACAGAAAATACGAGAGCAGGAAGTGCGAGCGCTTCATCGGCGTGACGGCGAAGCGCCGCAGCAGCCGCCGCTTGCGCGCCAGAACGAGCCCGTAGCCGATGCCCCACATGCTGCTGCTCATCAGGTTCATGCCGATCAAGCCCGGCAGCAGAAAGTCGATGTAGCGCGAGCCTCGCTCGCTCACCGGCGCCTCGGAGATCGGCAGCTGATCTTGCCGCCCGAGCGCGCGCTCTTGTGCGTCGGCGGCCAGCGCGCGCGCCAGCGCCGAGCGCTGTTGCATCGGGTCGAAGCGGTAGACGGGGCGGTCGCCGTCCCACTCCACCACCAGATCGACCTTCGCGCGGGCGAGGTCACGCAGGGCTTGCTCACGGCTCAGCTGCTCGGTCTGCAGCCGCGGGCTCTCCAGCAAGCCGTGCGCCGCGCGCGCCGCCACACTCTCGCCAGCCAGCGCCGGCGCGAGCACCACCGCGACCCGCGGCCGCTCGGGCGGGGTACTGCGGAACGCCAGACCGAGCGCCATGGCCATCAGCAAGGGGAAGCCGAACACCCAGAAAATGGTGCCCTTCTCGCGCGCGAACTCGCGCAGCCGCGCCTTGGTCAGCTCCCAGAGCGGGTTGGGGCGCGACTCCGACGCCAGCGACGGAGCAGCGCGGCCCGAGCTGCTGGGTGTCTCCGCGATGCGAGAGGTATCGCTCATGAACCTTGCCCCGCCGCGCCGGCGTTGCCGTTTTCGGTCGCCAGGGCGCGCCCGGTCAGCTGCAGGAACACGTCGTCCAGCGTGGCCTGCTGCGCGCTCAGCCCCACCGGTGTCACCTGCTGCCTCTCCAGCTCTTGCAGCACCGTCGCGAGCGAGCCCAGGCTGCGATCGATGCGCAGCCGGTAGTGCTCCCCTCGCCGCTCGACGCTCTCGAGGCAGCTCAGTTGCTCGAGGGCCGCCGCGTCCACCTGATCGGGGCTCTCGAACTCCACGAACTGCCGAGGCGCCGGCTCGCGTCGCTTCGGTCCTCTCCCGCGTCGACCGAGCCCGGTCGCTCAGTCGGCGAGGTAGAGCACGGAGACGAGCGATCCGGTGTGGTCCTCGGTCTTCATCCAGTTGTTCGGGTCCTCGACCCAACGCTCGCC
>JAICTU010000218.1 GCA_025936205.1 Polyangiaceae bacterium
AAACATCAGCATGTCTTTCATGAGAATCAGATGAGGGTGGCTCAGCGCCTGAAGGGACCGCGCCACCAGAGCGCCGAGCGCGCCGTCGGCGAGGCAGCGCACAATCAGGGCAGCGCCGGCCCCCGCCAGCGACCAGGTCGCGAGCGGCGTGCGCGGAGCGAGCAGCGCACTCAGCAGCAGCATCAGGCACCAGGCGCCCGGGTGCGCCAGGAACTCGGCACAGTAGGCGCGCAGGTGCACTCGGCGGCGCATCTGGCACCAGCGCAGGTGGCGCCGAAAGAAGCCGGCCAGCGTCCGCGTGGGCAGGCACGTCTCCACCGGATGCGTCGAGAGCACGACGCGAGAGCGCTCCGCGAAGAGCCGCCCGAGCACGTAATCCTCGGCCAGCACGTCTGCGACCGAGCTCCAGCCACCGAGGCGCTCCAGATCCCGAGATCGAAACAGCATGCTCTTGCCGATCACGCAGCAATGGCCCAGCCAGCTCGCTACACCGATCGCAGGCAACACGAACGAACAGGCGTGAAAACTCTCCAGCATGGCCCCGATGCGGCCCACCGGGCGCGACCAGAGCAAGCTGTGCACGAGCCCCACGCGCGAGTCCTCCAGCTCCGTGGCAATCGCGCGCAAGTAGCTGGGGTCGGGCCGCACGTCCGCGTCGGAGATCAGCCAGTGCTCGTGGCGAGCGAAGCGCGAAAGATTCGCCAGGTTCGCTACCTTCGGATTCGCCCCGCACAGCGGACCGCCGGTGACCAAGGTCATCCGTAGCGCGGGAAACTCCAGCTGTAACTGGCGCACCAGCGGCACGGCAGGGTCCAGCGGATCGGCGACGCCAAAGACGAGCTCATACTCGGGATAGTCCTGGCGCGCGAAGGCGCGCAGATTGTCGAGCAACGCCGGCTCGGCACCCAGCAGCGGCTTGAGTACGGAGAGCGGTGGCGAGGGCAGCAGCGCCATGCCGGGCTCGCTGCGCTGCCGTGTCGCCAGCCGCCGTGCCACTGCGTAGCCCAGCACTTGCATGCTCAACGTGCTCAGCAGCGAGACGCCGCTGAGAAGCCCGAAGACGCCCAGCCAGATGTCTGCGATGGATGCGTGCACGGAGCAGCATCCTCGCCCCGCCTCATGACAGCCACGCGACACTGGCGGAGCGATCCTGCTGCACGCGCATGACGGGGGTGGGACATGCCACCTTGCGTGCAGCAACCGACGGAATTTGCCGTGCAGCCGCGCAGTTGTCACGCGCCGAGCTCAGAACGCGTGGCAGTGGTCCAGTCAACTACAGGCGCACGCGAGCAGCCGTTTCAGGCGCTCCAGCGCGGGAAGGAAGTCATGCAGCTGGCCGTGATCTCGGATCTACACTTGGGCGCAGGGGGAGCTGCCGACCAGTTTGGCCACTGCGATGCCGAGTTCTCGAAGTTCCTGGACCTCCTGGAGGGCAACTTTGAAAAAATCGTGCTGCTCGGCGACATCTGGGAAACGCTCACCGGTACCAGTCCGGGCAGCGCGCGCCGGCAGTTGCGCGCTGCGCGCGAGCAACACCCGGAAATCGCGCGGCGCTTCGAGATGGATCAATACATCTACGTGCACGGCAACCATGACTCGGTGGCTGCCGCGGAGGGAGTGCCCGATCAGCATGAGCTATGCATCGACAAGGTCAGGATCATATTCAGCCACGGCCACCTCGGCGACCCGCTCATCGTGCGCCATCGTTGGCTGTCCGAGCTGGGGGTCTGGCTCGGCGCCTGGGCGTGCCGCATCGGCTGGCGCAATCTCTACCGGCTGTGTAGTGAGCTCGATGCACGGCGCGGTGGCGCGCTGGAGAAAGGCGCCCGCTGCGTGGTGCGGCGCTGGGCAGAGGCCCACGCCGGGCGCGAGCGGGCGGACATCATCGTCACGGGCCACACTCACGTCCCGGCCCGCGCCGAGCTCGACTCCTGTCTCTTCATGAACAGCGGCAGCTGCGCTCACGGCCGCTTCCAGTTCCTTTCCCTGGATACGGCTGCCGGCAATTACCAGCTGCACGGCGCGGCTTGACGTTCTCGAGGTTCCAGGCGCTGGCGCGGAGATGAAGTGGAGAGCGGGCTGCGACGCGCCGAGCGTCCACAAGCCCGCTGTTGCGGCAGTGCTTCGATGCGCGAATCGGCTCAGAGCTGGCGCTCCATTGGGCATATCCTGATGGGCTCGGAGCCGCACGGCAACGAGCCCACTAGAATGTGCCCACTGGGGCATGCCCGCCGGGCTCGGTTGCAAGCCGCTGAGACGACGCCTCGGTGCGCGGAGATCGCCGAAGCTTCGTCAGCACTGGGGGTTGTCAGTTGAGCCCGAAGCGAGACGCCATCAGACAGGCGCTCAGGATCTGCATGAGCAGCGGATCGAGTGCCGCTTGTTCGGCGCGCGACCGCTCGGGCAAGCCGTCGAGTAGCTCTACCACCGCCGTCCGGTCGTAAAACGGCACCTGCTCGAGAGCGCGACCGCGGAGCGTGGCCTGCAGCAATTCGTGCAGCGCACCTTCTGGCGCAGCCGCGGCAGGCGGCGCCAGAAACGGATGCTTCTGGCGCAGGTAGACTGTCGAGGTCAGCACAGGGCGCGCCGCTTCGCGCAGCACGTACTTCTCGGTCATGCCGCGGATCTTGGTCGACACGGGCAGCGAGCGCGCGAACTCGACGACGTGATGGTCCAGGAACGGCAAGCGCCCCTCGACCGAATTGGCCATCTCCATGCGATCGCCCAGGACAGTCAGGATGTAGTTCGGGAGCACGATCTTCGACCAAAGGTACAGGGCTTGATGCACCGGTGGGCGGCCGCGCAGCTGCCCCCTTATATCGAGGCCCTCGAGCAGATCGAGGAAGTAATCCCGACTTGCTTGCTGTGTGACGTAGTCAGCGGAAAGCAGCGTCTTGGCCTTGAACCCGCTCGCAGCGAGAGTCTCTATCCAGCTCGGCGCGAACCCCAGCACCCGACGGACGGTGTCGAGCGGCAGTGTGTCACCATGCGGCAAGAGCACGCCGCGCGAAACTAGATTGCGGCTGTCGAGCTCGCCGAGCAACGCGCGAATTGCGCTCGGGTCCTGCCCAGCCGATTCATGCAACAGCAGGTCACGGCGAAAATGCGGGTACCCTGCCGCGATTTCATCGGAGCCCTCGCCCGTGAGGACCACTCGGTAGCCTTGCTCGTGCACGATGCGGCTGAGCCGGTATTTCGCGACACCATGGCTGTTGAAAAACGGCTGCTCGGCGTGCCAGATCGCGTCCGGCAGACTCTCGGCCAGGTCAGCTTGAGAGATGGGGATGGAAACGAACTCGGCGTTGCAGTGGGCCGCCATCTCACGCGCGATCGGGCCTTCGTCGTATTCTTCGCGATCGAAGGAGAGATTGAACGCGCGGATCGGTCGGTTTGCGTGGCGAGCCGCAATGCCGAGGATGGCGCACGAATCCAGGCCGCCGCTCAGATAGCAGCCCACGGGCACATCAGCGCGCAAGCGCAACCGCACTGCCTCGTCGAGAACGGTTCCAAACCCCTCGATTTGTGCCGCATCCGCAGCAACATCAGCCGCTGCTCCCGAGTGTGTCGGATAGTCGAAGTCCCAGTAGCGAACCAGGCGGCGCTCAGGGCCCCTGACCAGCAGATAATGGCCCGGCGGCACCTGGTGAACGCCCTCGAAGGGTGAGCGGTCCGGTGAGTAAGCGGAGATGGAAACCATTTGACCGAACGTCTCCCGGTCCCAGCGCGCGGGCAGACCTGCGGCAAACAGTGCCTTCGCCTCCGACGCGAAGGCCAGCACGCCGTCGATGTCCGCATAAAACAATGGTTTGATCCCGAAACGGTCGCGCGCCGCGAACAACCTCTGCCGTCGCTCGTCCCACAGGATCAGCGCAAATTCTCCCCGCAGGTGATGCACGCACTGGGCTCCGTACTCCTCATACAGGTGCAGCACGATCTCACTGTCGGAGCGCGTGCGGAACACGTGCCCGCGCGCTTCGAGCTCGGCTCGGATGCGCTCGAAGTCGTAGAACTCGCCGTTGACCACTGCCCATAGTTGTCGAGCCTCGTCGCTCAGCGGCTGATCTCCCCCCTCCAGATCGATGATCGAGAGTCGAGCATGGCCCAGGGCAACCCGGCCCGACGGGCCGAGCCACTGGTGCCGACCATTGGGACCGCGATGCTGGAGCGCGCTCGTCGCGCGACGGACCGTCTCTGCCGAGATCGGTCGCTCCAGTGAAAAGAAACCTGTGATCCCGCACATGTTGTTCATTCCCCTCGCTTCCGGTGCGCTTGCTGCGGAAGCGTTGCTTGGTTGCGTCCCCCCGGCCCGCGCCCGCCAGAGGGCTGCTACAGACGGGCTCTTCTGGATTTGACGGGCCGCGCCTCGCGAGTCGCGGAGCCATCGCGCGGCGTCAGCGCTCCGCTCGCGAAGAGCCACCGTGGCGTGACCTATTACTACTCGACTCGAGCGCCCGATCCGGCCGGACTCGAGCGCTGTCGAAGCGCAGCGGCGAGGTTTATGCAATCACTCTGCGACTTTGGAGTGCGCGCCAGCGTACCGGCTCAGCAATTCGGATTGAAGGGCATGGTCGCCGGGGTGAGGGTGTTTGTTCCGGCTCCGCCGTCGGCAGTGTTGGCACCAGAGCCGCCGTCCAGGGTGTCGTTGCCGTCGTCTCCGCACAGGGCGTCGTCGTCTGCTCCGCCCCGGAGAACGTCGTTGCCTCCGCCTCCGAACAGCTCATCATCCCCACGGCCGCCCGTGATCGTGTCGTTGCCGAAGAAGATGACTGCGCCGGCAGCGTCTTCGCCATACAGGACGTCGTCGCCGTTGCCACCATCGATGGTGTCGTTCCCTTCGAAGCCCTCGATGAAGTCGTTGCCGCCATTGCCCAGCAGAATGTCGTTGCCGCCTCCGCCTTCGATCGTGTCGTCGCCTCCGAGGCCGCAGATGGTCTGCCCGACGTCGTTGCCGATGATGGTGTCAGCGCCGGCTGTCCCGACGACGAAGGCGTTGACCACCAGCGGAACGAAGAACGGGTTGGAGTTCACGAAGACGACGTTGGCCCCCGCGGGCACCGGTCCGCATGCGGCGGGCACCGCGGGCGCGGCCTGTGCCTGCGCTGCCGGTATGGCCGCCAGCGAAGCCAGCAAGCCCATGCTCGCGCATGCCAGGGAAGAGCGACGGATCAATTTTTGTTGCATGATGAATTCACCTTTCTGAGCACTGAGCGCGCTCCGCGTCATCGCGGGCCGCTGGCGATCAAGGCCCGGCAGCGAGCATTGGGATCCTCGCGACTGCGGCGCGGCGGCGTCGAGCGCGGCAAGCGCCGGCTCACGACCGTGCCGGGCCAGCGCGCGGCTTCGGCGGCGTACACGCGGCGCAGGTAGCACGGCTCGATACCCAGCGCAGCGCGCACCTGCCCGAGCGGAAGCTCCAGCCAGCGCTGAAAGTCGACCGCCTCGAGCATCGCGGCGCACGAGCGGCGGGCTGCATCGACAGCGAAGCGAAAGACCTGCGTGTCGGTCACGGAGAAGCGATAGTCGCCCGGGTACAGCTGTCGTGCGCACCAGCAGTACAGCTCCACGTGCCAGTCCGCGCAGCGCGGGTTCGTGCCCATGGTGAAGCCGAGCACGAACGCTTCGTCTTGCGGCAACAGGCCGCGTCCGAGCAACAGATGCACGCAATCGTGGCTGAAAAGGTCCATCGCGCCGGGCAGCGCGCAGGGACTGCGCGGGTTCTCGAGCAGCCGGACTTGCCACGGCACACTGCTCGGCGGCAGCCCGGGCAGCCTCTCGTACAGGCTCAGCAGGATCTCACCAGAGTTGTCGAGGCCGGGATCAAACGTCTCCTGCTGTGCGTCGCGGGCCATGCTGCTGCCAAAGCCCGGCAGCGCACCCCTGGATCACCAGTGCCGTAGCAACAGCAGGATCGCGCCGAGCAGCACGCCCAGGAGCAGCCAGCGCAGTGCGCCGTTGCTCACGCGCGCGACGGGTGGCACGGTGGCAGCCGGCGGTGTAGAGGGCGCCGCAGCGCCGATCCCGAGCCGCGCCAGCGTGGCGCGCTTCGACTCCTCTGTCGGCACTTCCTCGCGCAGAGCACGCAAGCCGGTTTCCACGAGCGGGTGTTTCATGATCGGTCTCCCGTGCGCAATACCTGGGTTCGCGCCGCAAAATCTTCGCGGGCGCGCCTGAGCCGGGATTTGACGGTGCCCACGGGGATGCTGAGCGCCTCGGCCACTTCGCCAGAGGACAGTCCCTCCACCTCGCAGAGCACGAACACCGTGCGCAAGTCTTCCTCCATCTGTTCCAGCACCGCGCTGACGAAGTTCAGCGCCTGCTGGCGCCCCGCCACTTCGTCGGGGCGCAGCGCCCCGGTCGACTTGTCCAGCATAGCGTCCGAACCGACCTCGGCACGCCGCCGGTAGGAGCGACGCAGGTGGCCCGCTTCGCCCCGGGCCAACGCAAACAGGAAGCTGCGCTCCGCGCCTGCGCGGATATCGGCGAGCCGGCGCGCGGCCGTGAGAAACACACGCTGAACGGCGTCATCAGTATCCGCTTCCAGAATCCCTGTTCGGCGCAAGCACCGCCAGACGAACGCGAAGTTTCGATCGACCAGCCGTCGTAGCTTCTCGGCGTCGGCAGGCGACAAGGCGAGAGGTTGCGCGTCGACAGGGACGGAGGAAAGGACGCTGGTGGACATGGGCAAGACTCACAAAGCCCGGAATCGATCGTGCGGATCACTGATTCCTGTCTAGGGCTCCATCGGGTGCAAGAATCCGTGCAGCGCGGGGCGCGTGGAGAGTACCGCATCTATGCCGAGATCGGGGCCGGTGGCATGGCCAGCGTGCACCTGGGCCGTTTTCTCGGCACGGTGGGCTTCGCGCGCACCGTTGCGATCAAGCGCCCGCTGCCCAACCTGCAGCAAAATCACGATTTCCGCCGGCTCGCGACCCGCGAGGCGCTGCTCGCGGCGCGCGTGCAGCACCCGAATGTGGTCACCACGCTGGACGTGGTCGATTCCGGGCGAGAGCTGTTGATCGTGATGGAGTATGTGCACGGCACGACGCTCTCCACACTGGTCAGCCTGGCTCGTGAGCGGGGCGAGCGGGTGCCGCTGGAGATCGCGGTGGCGCTGGTTGGCAGCGTATTGCGCGGCCTTTCAGCGGTGCATCAGGCTCGGAGCGAGCGCGGCGACCTGCTCGGGCTGGTGCACCGCGACGTGAGTCCGCAAAACATCCTGTGTGGCGTCGATGGCGTGGCACGGCTCGCGGACTTCGGGCTGGCGAGGGCGTCGGGCGACGTGGGGCTCAGCAATTCCGACGAGTTCAAGGGCAAGCTGACGTACGCTGCGCCGGAGCAGGTCGAGCTGCGGCCGCTCACGTACGCGGCCGACCTGTATGCGGTGGGCGTCGTGCTGTGGGAGCTGCTCACCGGCGAGCGCATGTATCGCAACCGCACGGCCGCGGAGCTGATCGCTCAACTCTTGCACGGCGAGCTCGCTGCGCCCTCGAGCCTGGTGCGGTGTTTGCCACCGGCGCTGGATGCGGTGGTGCTGCGTGCGCTCTCGCGCGACCCGTCGGCGCGCCACGAATCGGCGCTGGTCATGGCAACCGCACTGGAAGCGGTGGTAGCGCCCGCGCGCGTGGAGGCCACGGCAGACTGGATCTGCCAGCTGGCCGCAGAAGCGCTGCAGGCGCGCCAGCGGCTGGTGTCTGAAGCCGAATCGGAGACCACGCCCAGCCAACGCCATCCGGACCAGCTCGCTCCGGCGCTGGAGCCCACGGTGCTGGCTGCGCCCGAAGGGAACCGCCTGCGACGCGACCGGGTGCGGTTCGTGGCGTCTAAGCATGCGGAGCTGCGCCATGGATTCGTCCGAGCGTTTGCGTTGGCTGCTGGAGTCGCGCTCGTGTGGCTGCTCGGGGAACGACTGTGGCCGCACGCGCAGCCTAAACCCGGCGAAACTCGAGCGGAGCAAGTGATGGGGGCGTCATCGTTCATGGCGGGGAGCCGCGCGTCAACAGAGCCACGGCCGGTAGGAACCGTGTCCGCTCCCGCGTACACAGCACCGGATGCGGAGGCTGGCGGGGCGCAGCGTCCCCTCGCCCTGGAGCGTGAGCCCGCGCCCCGGCGTGACCCAGTGCCGAGCGTAGCGGAGCGCCTGCGGAACGCCGTCCGCGCCGCGGCTGCCAAAGGCGCCACGCGCGCAGGAGGCGGCAAGGCGGGCTCGGCGCTGCGGGACTGCTCGCCGCCGTATTCGCTGGATGCAGAGGGCATCCGTCACATGAAGCCGGGGTGCAAGTGAGCCCGGGTCCGGCGACGGCGCGGTCTGCTGCCATTTCACCGCGGCGGCACTGGCCTCCGGCAGCACTGCTGGCATCGGCACTGTTCTCGGGCGCCGCACACGCGCAGGAGGATGCCTGCCAGAGCGCGTACGTGGCGACCCAGCGCTTGCAGCGCGCCGCCCGCGTGCGCGAGGCGCGGCGCGAGGCCATCACCTGCGGGCAGGACAGCTGCTCCGAGACGGTACGAGCCGACTGTATTACCTGGCTCGGGGACATCGAGCGCGCCTTGCCCACGCTGGTGATCGACGCGCGCGACGCCCGTGGCGCCACGATCGCGGACCTGCGCATCGAAGCCAACAAAGAGCTGCTCACCGAGCACTGGGACGGCCGCGCGCTGGAGCTGGATCCAGGTGAATACGTGCTGCGTATCCAGCACGGTGAGCAGGTCGTGGAAGCGCACGCGCTGATCCACGAAGCCGAAAAGTACCGCACCGTGCAGGTGCGCTTCGATGCATTACCCGGCTCGAAGCCAACCCTCGCCTCTACCCCGCCCCCGAGCTCTCAGGCCCCGCCAGCGTCGCCGCCGGTGGTCAGCTACGTGCTGGGCGGTTTGAGCCTCGCTGGCATGGCCAGCTTCGCGGCACTGGCCGCGAGCGGCTACAGCTCGGAGCAACACCTGCGCGAAAACTGCGCCGGCGCTTGCCGCGCTGCCGACGTGGAGTCGGTGCGTACGCGTTATGTCTGGGCGGACCTGTCGCTGGGCGTAGGAGTGACCGCCGGCATCGCGGCGGCCGCGTTCTGGATCTGGCAGCCGTCACCTTCCAGCACCACGCTCGCGATCGGGCCGGGCAGCGTGCGCTGGCAGGGGGCCTTTTGAAGCTCGCCGCGGCTGCGTCGTTCGCTACCGTGCTAGCGGCGAGCTCGCTCGCTTGCTCGCTGCGCGACGTAGATGACCTGGAGTCGCCCCCGGGCTCCCCACGCGCGGCGCCTTGCCCCGAGGAGATGCGGGAGGTCTCGTACGGAGACGGCACGACGTTCTGCATCGACCGCCTGGAGACCACACGCGCCGAGTTTGATGAGTTCGTGCGCAGCGGCCCGCTCGCGCCGGTCCCTCCGCTGCGGGCGAACGATCCCTGCGCAGGCCAGGAGCTCGAGCCGCGCGGCGGTGCAGACTGCATGGGCCTGTACGAGCTCGACCTGGACCCGGATCTGCCCGCCACCTGCGTCAACTCGTGCGAAGCACGTGGGTATTGCCTGTCCCGGGGCAAGCGGCTGTGCGGCGGCCCCGGCGGAGCTGTAACGAACAGCGTGGGCAACGACGAGTGGTCGCTCGCCTGCCGCGGGCCGGATCACTGGCCTTACCCGTATGGCACTCGTTACGAAGAGGGGCGCTGTAACGTGAACACGGGCGCGGTCGCTCCAGTGGGCAGCTTTGCAGAGTGCTCGACCCCGGCCGGGATCCTGGATCTGAGCGGCAACGTCTCGGAGTGGGTGTTGCTCTGCAGGTTCGCGATGGGCGGTGAGGTGGTGTGCGGCGTGCGTGGCGGCGAGTACTTGACCACTGGCTCCGCGCACTCCCAGTGCGCCCCCAATCCGGCGGACGCCGACCCCGCGGTGCCGATCCGCCGCAACCCGCTGGAGCACGACCCCGACGTGGGCATCCGCTGCTGCCGCGACTGACGCGCCGAGGGCGCGGCGCATCGGCACAGGCGTGATCGTGCCGACCAGCGCTTGCCCGCTGGCGAAGCACTGGCCACGTCGGGCACATACTGGTGCGTACTGGCGGCGAACGTTGGCGAGCCTTACCCCCGATCGCCGGAAAGGTGCGGATGGTCCGGGCTGGCTATAGGACTCGGGCTCCGCGCCCGTAGCTCCACCGGGGAGCTTCATCCGCTCCATGCAGGCAGATTCAACATGAACTCGAGCCTTAACGTGTCTCGTGCCACCGTCCTGCTCGGCCTCGCCTGGCTCGGGAGCGGGTGCGGAGCAGATGGCAAGCCCGTCGAAGAGCAGAGCGCGAACGCGGGCAGCGGCGCTGCGGCCAGCTCGGCCAGCACGGGCGGCAGCGCAGGACGGAGCGGGGAGGCGGCGAGTAGCGGTGGCTCGGCGGGCGCGAGCGGTTCGGGAGGAACCAGCAGCGGCGCTGGAGCAGGCGGCTCCAGCCCCGCGCCGGAGGTGCCGCGCGTCATCACCAGCGACGGCTCGTCCATCCTCGACGGGCAGTTCGTTCTCGAGGCGTCCGGGCCCGGCGTACTCTGTCCAGGCTCGGGCATCTACTGCAACGGCAGCTGCCTCGAGAAGCCGGGGGATAGCGCGGGTAACTGTAGCATCGTCGTTCTGGGTATCCAGCAGGCCGCATCCGTGACGCTGAGCGACGACTCGCTCTACTACACTGCCGGCAATCGCGAGATCCTGCGCTTGGACCTCGGCGCCAGGATGCACACCAGCTTGATGCGGGGCCTGAACGATCCCGATGGGCTCTGCGTGGTGGGCGACATGGTGTATTTCGGCGCGCAGAACAACGACCATCCGCCCGTCACGGAGCTGTATGGCGTCGACACCAGCGGCTCGGTGCTCCGCGTGCTATCGCAGCGCTTCAATGCCGGAAAGATCCGGATCGTACGCTCCGCGGGCGACCGGCTGGTGTTCGGGGTCGGTGACGTCGACTACGATCTGTACACGGTCGCCAGAGCAGGCGGCCAGGCGGAGAAGCTCAGCAGTGCGCGCGTGTCCAACGCAGTCGTCGGGGGCAGCACCATTTACTATGACCAGAACGGCCAGATTGGCGCGATGCAAGTGGACGCACCCGGCGCCGCAGCGAAGCTGAACAACGACCCTGCCGACTCGCGCATGGTGCTGGAGGGTGGCTACCTGTATCACGTGTATCAGGACGTGTACTCGCGCGTCCCCGTGGGCGGAGGCGCGACGGAGCCGATCCAGACGTTCGACACGGAGACACGCTTGCTCGCCCGCACGACGAGCGACGTGTTGCTGTCTCGCAAGGACGCCAACCAGCCCGGGGTGGCGCACCTGCTACGCATGCCCATCGGCGGCGGCGTGCCCACGGAGCTGGTGAGCTACGAGGAGCAGGAGTATCGGGACTCGGTCGCGAGCGCGACACGCCTGTACATGGTGGTGGGGCAGAGCCGCGAGGGCGCGCTGCTGCGCGTGTCGCTCGACTAGCGCTCGCGCTTTGACGATAGGCTCGGCGCCGAGCACGATCGATCACTGCCGCGCGACGGCGTAGTCGATGGCGTCGACCAGCGCTTGCCAGCTGGCCTCGATGATGTTCGCGTGCACACCGATGGTGCTGAAGCGACGGCGATCGACCTCGTGCTCGATCAGCACGCGCACGCGCGCGCCGGTGCCGTCCGCGGAGTTGACGACGCGCACCTTGTAATCCGTGAGCGTCATGCGACCGAGCACCGGGAAGGCGCCTTCCAGCGCCTGCGCGAGCGCGTGGCTCAGCGCGTCGACCGGGCCGTTGCCTTCGGCGACGCACAGGCGGGGCTGGCCGCCGACCTCGAGCTTGACGGTGGCCTCGACCGCTTGCCCTGCCTCGATCGAGGGCGGGGGCTGGCTGTCGCCCTTCTTGCCGTTGATGCTGTGATTGCGGACCGCCGTGCCGATGCCGTGCACGCGGTAGTATTTCAGGTCGAACGCCGGGCGCCAGCGGCCCAGCTGGCGCTGGACCAGCAGATCGAAGCTGCCGTCGGCGGCCTCGAAGGAGTAGCCCTGGTGCTCGAGGTCTTGCACTTCCTCGAGCACGGCCGCCGCCGTGTTCGCGTCGCGCAGCTCGGGGTAGCGGTCTTCCAGCTTGGCGAGCAGGCTGCTGCGGCCCGCCATTTCGGAGATCAGGATGCGGCGCGCGTTGCCGACGCTCGCCGGCGAGACGTGCTCGTACGTGCGCTCGTTGCGCTGCATGGCGCTCACGTGCACGCCGCCTTTGTGCGCGAAGGCGGCATAGCCGACGTAGGGTTGATTGTCGGGGCCGAGCCGGTTGATGCGCTCCCAGACGATGCGGCTGATCTCGGTGAGGCGCGTGAGGCGGCCCTCGGGCAAGCACTGGATGCCGAGCTTGAGCTCGCAGTTGGCGATGATCTGGGTCAGATCCGCGTTGCCACAACGCTCGCCGACGCCGTTGATCGTGCCATGCACTTGCACGCAGCCGGCCTGGATGGCCGCGAGCGTGTTCGCCGTGGCGAGCCCGCCGTCGTTGTGGACGTGGATACCGAACACCGCGCCGGGTAAGGCGCGCTGCGCTTCTTGCACACCCTGCACAATCTGCGACGGCAGCGAGCCGCCGTTGGTGTCACACAGGATGATGCGAGTTGCCCCAGCCTCATGGGCGGCCCGGATCGTGGCGAGCGCGCACTTGGGGTTGGCTCGAAATCCGTCGAAATAGTGCTCCGCGTCGTAGAACACCGGGCGCTCCGTGGCCCGGCGCAGAAAATCGACGGACTCGCCGATCATGCGCAGATTGTCGGCCTCGGACACGCGCAGCGCCTCGGCGATGTGCAGGTCCCAGGATTTACCGAAGATGCAGGTGAGGTCGGCGCGGCTGTCGACCAGCGCGCGCAGGTTCGGATCCTCGTCGGCGCGCGCTCCGTTGCGGCGCGTCGAACCGAAGGCGCTGATTTTTCCGCGCCCGAGGCCGCGCTCGCGCACTTCTTCGAAGTAGGCGCGGTCCTTCGGGTTGGACCCCGGCCAGCCCCCCTCGATAAAGGCGACGCCCAGCGCGTCGAGCTCCTCGGTCAGGGCCAACTTATCGGCGAGGCTCAAGTCCACGCCGAAGCCTTGCGTCCCGTCGCGCAGGGTGGTGTCGTAGATCTCGAGCGGAGGCACGGCTCATAGAAGCCTGCGCCTCTCGTATCGTCAAGGGAAGCAAACCGGCCTTCTGACCGAGATCGAAACACTTGCACGACCCGCGCGCCCGCGAAAATAATCCCGAGGTGAGCCAGAATGTGTCGGAAAGTCGCGGCGTCGCCGCGCGCGTGGCTCGCTGGCTGGTGCAGAGGGAGCGACCCGAGGACGCGGTCGCCTTGCTCTCTGCCTGGGCTGCGCGGGGTCCCAACGACACTGCAGGGCAAGGCTTGCTTGCCGAGGCCCTGCGTATCGATCCGGGAGCGAAGGCCGCGCAACAAGCGTTCGAACGCATGGAGGGCATCCGCGGCAAGCACGCGGAGCTCGAGGAAGCGCTGCAGAGGTTCGATCAAGCCGAGCTCGATCGCCTGCAGAAGGGCATCGAGGGGCCGACCTTCAAGGGCGCGCAGATCGGCTTCAACAACAATATTCGAGCCAAAGATCAGCTGTTTCATATCCAGACGGAAGACTCCGGGTTGAACGCGCCGCACGTGATCACGCATCTGTTCGCCGACGGCGGGCGAGTCGTGAAGAGCTACAAGCGCTCGTACGCGGCGGCCATCGATCGCGAGTCGGACATCGCGGGCTACGTGCGTCAGCTGATGAAGGCGCAGCACCTGGAGATGGTGTTCGCGCTGCGCAATGGTCAATTCGACGACATCCTCGCAGGCAAGGCCGTCGGTGGGATGGATGTGCTGGAGCACTATCCCGACGTCGACCTGACCAAGCTCGGTGCCGGCCGTGCGGGAAACCGACCCGCCGAGGAGAGGTCCACGCCCGAGAAGTCGACGCCCGCCGGGGCGCCGCCGGCAAGCCCGGCACCGCCGCCGCCGGTCGTGGGACCGCCTGCACTGCCGTCCAACGTCTCGGCGGCGAGCCGCCCGGCAGCGGCGGCTCCGGCAACATCGGTCCCGGCGGGAGGCCGCCCCGTTCGCACGCGCAGCGCCGTGATGGTCGCGCCGGGCGCGTCGCAGCAGATGGCGGCCGTGCGACAGGAGCTGTACACGCTGCACGTGCTGCGCAGCCTGAGCGGCGGCCCCGGGCGCTACGCCGTCGGCCGGCGCGACACGGTGATCGGCAGCGGCGGCGAGATCTCGCTGCCCGGCGAGACCTTCTGCCATCCGCGCGAGGCGACGCTGAAGTATCGCGAGGGGCGGCTGTTCCTCGAACGCCTCGACGGCTTCAACGGCGTGTTCCTGCGCATTCAGAAGCCGGTCGTGATGAGCTACGGCGAGGAGTTCATCGTCGGCGATCAGCTGCTGCGCATCGAGGAGAACCCGGTCAGCGACGACGCGCCGGATCCGCACCCGACCTACTTCTACTCGTCGCCGCGCTGGCCCTCGTCATTCCGCGTGGTTCAGGTGCTGGCGGGCGGTTCGCGCGGCGCGTGCCTGGTCGCCCGCGGCAGCACCCTGCAGGTGGGCTCCGCGATCG
>JAICTU010000568.1 GCA_025936205.1 Polyangiaceae bacterium
CGCGGTGCGCGAGACGCTGAGCGCCCGTGAAGCGATGGCCGAGACCCTCTCGCTCCTGAAGGATGCCGAGACGGGCGTACGGGGCTTCTTGCTCACGGACGCCCCGAACTTCCTGGAACCTCACGCGCGGGCTCTACCGGGGATCGAGGCGCATCTGGCGAGGCTCGCGGAGCTGGCGCGGAGTGATGCGGCCCAGCAGGCTTCGACCCAGCACGTGCTGGCGCTGTCGAAGCAAAAGCTCACGCTCTTGCAGCGCCTGATCGAGCGGCGTCACAGTGGAGAGATCGTCGACCCGGACATCCTCGTCCTGCTCGAGCAGGGTAAAGGTACGATGGATGCGATCCGCGCCGAGATCGCCGACATGCTGGCGCGCGAAGACCAGCGCTTGCAGCAGCGTGAGCGCGAGGCAGCCTCGGCCTCGAGTCGGCTGGAGAGCTTGACGGCGCTGGCCTTGCTCGGCGGCATTGCCATTGCGCTCGGCGGCCTCTCTGCGGCGCAGCGCGAGGCCCAGCGCGCCAGGGCGCTGAACCAGCAGCTGGCTCGCGAC
Source organism: Polyangiaceae bacterium (assembly GCA_025936205.1). The sequence goes on from JAICTU010000568.1 coordinate 548, forward strand.
ATCGCCGCCCGGGCCGAGGCGGAGAGCGCGCTGCGCCAGCAGTCGGCGCTGCAGCAGCTGATCCTGGAGAACATCGGGGACGGGGTGGTGGTGATCGAGCCCACCAAAAGGGCCCTGGTCATCAACCCCGCCGCGCAGCAAATGCTGCCGTTCGCGTCGGGTGACATTTTGCCCGAGGACTGGTCGAAGCAGAGCCGCGCGTACCTCGCTGACGGCATCACGCTCTTTCCCCCCGAGAGAGGCCCGCTCACGCGCGCGCTCGAGGGCCGATCCTCGGACGCGGTCGAGATGGTGTTTCGTGTCCCGTCGGGCGAGCTGCGCTCCTACAGTGTGACGACGCGGCCGATCGCGATCGATGGGCAAGTGGTGGCGGCGGTGGCGGTGTTCCGCGACTCGACGGAGCGCAAGACGGCCGCGCGCGAGTTGCTGGAGAGCGAGCAACGCTATCGTGTGCTGGCAGACGCGAGCTTCGAAGGGGTCGCGATCACCAGGGCGGGCATCATCCTCGACACCAACGAGAACTTCGCGCGCTGGCTCGGATATGAACCGCGCGAGCTGTCCGGGCGCTTGGGGATCGAGCTGTTCAGCCCCGAGCACCGCGATCGCGTGACGCACGCGGCGGCCAACGCAGAGACCGCCTATGAGGCAGAAATGCTGCGGCGGGATGGCACGACCTTTCCCGTCGAGGTGCGCGGGCGCTTTTTGCAGTTCCGAGATGAGAAGGTGCGGATCGCCGTGGTGCGCGACATCACGGAGAAGAAGCAGCGCGAGGCGGAGCTGCAGGCGCTCTCGCTGCGCGATGCGCTCACCGGCCTGTACAACCGGCGCGGCTTTCTCGAGCTCGCAGGGCACGAGCTGAAGGCCGCAGAGCGCAAGCGCAGGCACTGCGCACTGTTCTACATCGATCTGGACGGCATGAAGCAGATCAACGACCAGCTCGGCCACGCGCTGGGGGATCAGGCCTTGAGCAGCACGGCGGAGCTGCTGCAGCGGGTCTTTCGGGCTTCCGACATCATCTCCCGCCTGGGCGGGGACGAGTTCGCCATCCTCGCGCCAGATTGTGACGAGGCAGGAGTGGCGTCCAGCCGTGGGCGACTGGCGCGTGCTGTCGAGGAGCTCAACGAGAGCCGCATCTGTCCCTTTCGTCTGTCGATCAGCATGGGGGACGCGGTGTGGAATCCGGAACGCCCGATCAACCTGACCAGCTTGCTCGAGGCCGGCGACGTCAGCATGTACGAGCAGAAACGGTCCGCGCGCCAGCGCAACTCGGCGCGCGTTCGCATGGGCTGAGCGCGTCGGCACACGGGTTGCAGTGGCTCCGGGAGTGCCGGTGGAACGTCCGCCGGAATGCCACAGGAGAATCAGCCCGTGAAAGCGACAGCATTGCTCAGCAGTCAGCACCGGAAAGTAGAAGCGCTGTTCAAGAAGCTCGAAAACGGCCGCGTCGAGCCGGGGCCCGTGCTCGAGGAGCTGGCCAACAGCCTGGCGGGTCACATGACCATCGAGCAGGAGATCTTTTACCCCGCCGTCAAGAGCATCGACTCCGACGTCGTGAACGAGTCGTACGAGGAGCACGCGCTGGCGGAGCTGGAGCTGAAGCGCCTGCTTGCGACAGACCCGGAAGACGAAGCCTTTCAGGCGCGCGTCACCACGCTGAAAGAGCTGATCCAGCACCACGTCGAGGAGGAAGAGGAGGAGCTCTTCCCCGCCGTGGAAAAGAAGCTCGGTGACGAACGTCTCGCCGAGCTCGGCAAGACGATGAAGGCGCGCTTCGAAGAGATCATTGAAGCCGGCTTCGAGGCAGCCGTGCCGAAGGGCATGACCAAGACCTCCTCGGACGAGTCCAAGAAGCGCGCTGCCAAGCGCCAGCGCTCCGCAGCCTGACCTTCCAGCGGGGCGGGCATGCCGCCACAGCTGGGGCCCGCATGCACGCGCGGCTCAGCTCGGGGTGCTCCCTGCAGAATCGTGGCGCGCGCCAGCGCTCCCTGCTGCAATTTGCAACGTGACCCGGCGCGGCGCCCTCGAGGGCCGCTCCGGGTCGCGCGCGTGGCAAGCTGTCACGGCTGGACCAGCGCGCGCGGGCATGAGAGCATCGCCGGATCTCCCAGCAAATCTCGGTGGAGATGGAGCAGAGTCGGCAGATGATGGACGCGCCTATCAGGTTCCTGCTCGTCGATGACACACCAGCGAACCTGGTCGCTCTGGAATCCCTGGTGCGGCGTGATGGCCTCGAGATCCTGAAGGCCGGTTCCGGCTCGGAGGCGCTGGAGCTCCTGCTCGCGCACGACGTGGACCTCGCATTTTTGGACGTCCAGCTCCCGGACATGGATGGGTTCGAGCTGGCGGAGTTCATGCGCGGCGCTGCACGCACCCAGCAGGTCCCGATCATCTTCGTCACCGCCGGCTCACACGACCCGCAGCGTTTGTTCAAGGGCTACGAGGCCGGCGCGGTCGACTTCTTGTACAAGCCCATCGATCCCCAGGTCCTGAAGGGCAAGGTCGACACGTTCTTCGAGCTCTCCAAGCAGCGCCGTGAGCTCTCCCAGGCGCTGCACTTGAACGAGATGTTCGTGGGCATTCTCGGCCACGATCTGCGCACGCCGCTCAGCGCCATGTTGACGGGCACGCATGTCCTGGAGCACGAGCTGTCGGACGAAGGCTGTCGCCACACCTTGCGGCAGATGACGCTGGCGGGGCAACGCATGACGGCCATGATCGAGCAGCTCCTCGATCTGACCCGCGCTCGCCTGGCGGGGGGGCTCGGGTTTGTCGGCGCGCGGACCCGTCTCGACGTGGGGAACCTGGTCCAGCGCGCGGTCGAAGAGCTGCGCGTGGCACACCCCGATCGGGAAATCACGGTGCAGTTGCACGGGGACAGCGTCACCAGTGGCGACCCCGATCGGCTGCTGCAGCTGTTCTCGAACCTGCTCGCCAACGCCCTGCAGCATGGCACGAGCGGCTCGCCCATCACCGTCATGGTGGACGGCCGCGCGGGAGACATCTCCGTCTCCGTGCACAACTTGGGAGTGATCGCGCCGGATCTGTTGCCCATCCTGTTCGAGCCGTTCCGGGGCCGCTCCAACCGGTCGTCGCGTTCCCACGGGCTCGGCTTGGGCCTGTTCATCTCGCAGCAGATCGCCGCGGCGCACGGCGGCAACGTGAGCGTCGCTTCGAACCAGCGCGAAGGCACGACCTTCACGGCCTGGATCGCCCGTCGAGCAGTCGGGGAGCGTGCGCGCGGCCAGCGGGCGGCGACGACGATGGAAAAGACCGCCTGAGTTCCTTCAGCCGTGAGCGGTGCGCTTGCGCCGCGCGCCGCCGCGCTTCGGAGCCTTCTGGGCGATGCCGCTCTCCGCGAGGCTGCGGCGCAGGACCTCCATCAGATCGATGACTTCGCCGCCCGACTCCGACTTGCTCTCCGTGGCGCGCAACACGTCGCGTTTGCTTCGATACTTTTGCTGGGCGAGCTTGCGCAGCGGCTCGTGCGGATCGCTGAACTCGCTGAAGCTGAGCCTCTTCTGCTCCAGCCCTGCTACCGCCCGCCGGACCTTGTCCAGGGTACGCGGATCCGGGCTCGCGCGCTTGGGCAGGCCCACATCGGCGCTGGAGCGCACTTCGTCGGCGAAGCGCAGCGTCTCCGCTCGCAGCAGTCCGCTCTCGGCGAAGATCGCGATCAGGTACTCCTTCTCACGCATGACGAAGGTGGCGATGCCGGCACGGCCCGACCGTTCCATGACCGCGCACAGCAAGCGGTAGGCCTTGCCCGAGTCCGCGCCCGGCACGAGGAAGTAGCTGCGCTCGAAGTACAGCGGATCGATGCTGTCGCGGTCGACGAAGCGCCGCAGGTCGATCTCGCGGCTCTTCTTGGGAGCGAGCGCCTCCAGCTCCTGATCGGTCACCACCACCACCTTGCCCTTGCCCAGCTCATAGCCGTGCACCAGGTCGTCCGGCTCCAGCTGCTTTTGCTCGCGGGGACAGAAGTAGCGCCGCACCAGCGGCGTCCCGTCGGCGTCCAGCAGTCGCAGCGCGCCCTCGGCGCTGCGATGCGCAGGCAGCAAGTCGACCGGGATGCTGACCAGGCCGAAGCTCAGGGTGCCCGACCAGAAGGCGCGGGCGCGCGTTTCCTCTCGTACGTCGCTGTCAGGCACTGAGGCGCTCCTTTTCCCCGTGTTGCTGGCGTTGCACCAGCTTCAAACTTTGCTCCAGCGCGGAAGCGAGCGGCTTCGCAGCACGGGCGCGGGGCTTCGCGGGGAGCTTCAGCTTCTTACCCTTTGCCTTCGCCTGGATCAGCTCCAGGACACGCTCTCGGTGCTCGTCCTTGAACTCGGTTGGATCGAACTCACCGGCGAGTGCGCTCACGAGCTGTTCAGCCATGGCCAGCTCTTTGGCATCCGCGCCGCGCGCTGCTGCGGCCACGCGCGGGGCCGCCACCACCTCCTCCGCGCTGTGCAGCGTGGACAGGGTCAGGTAGTCGCCGTGGGCGCGCAGGGCGCCGTGGTAAGCATGTTTGCGCATGACCCAGCGCGCGAGGCCCACCAGCCCGCGCTCGGAGAGCACCCGAGCCAGCGCAAAGTACTCCGGGCTCTTGCCGCTGGGCCCGAGGTAGTAGGGGCGCTCGTACCAGACGGGAGTGAGCTCGCTCGCGGGAACGAAAGCGTACAGCTCCACGGACTTCGAGGCGGGCGGCTCGAGCTGGGCCAGCTCCTTCGGCGAGAGCAGCACGAACGCACCGCGCTGGACCTCGTAGCCCTTGTGGATCTGGTCGCCTTCCCGCAGCTCGCCCGTGTTCGGGTTCAGCAGGTGCTGCTGGACCCGCTCCTGGTCCTTGGCGTGCAACAGGTGAAAATGCACCGTGGCATCCTCGACGGCCGCGTACAG
>JAICTU010000641.1 GCA_025936205.1 Polyangiaceae bacterium
CTGGCCTACGGCGCGACTCCGTTGCTGCTCTCCGCACGCGTCGGGCTGCAGAGAGCGCCGCGCGCGCTCGCTGCACTGCTCGACGCGCTCTCCGCGCTGACGGAGCGCCCGCCGCCGGAGCGCGCTCTGCGCGGAGCCGCCGAGCAGCTCTCCGGGCGCGTCCTGCTCGGCCTGGAGACGGGCGCGAGCGCCGCCGATCTGCTGAGCCGGCTCGGCGTGGGAACTTCGAGCGAGGGCGCGCTCGACGAGTTTCGTGCAGCGCTCGCCCGGACCAGCCCCGCCGAGCTCCACTCCACGGCGCTCCGCTACTTGAAAGCGCCGCCGATCGTGGTGATGGTGGGGGATGCGGAACGGCTCGTCACGCCGCTCCGACACTTTGGCCAGGTGCAGGTATCGAGCGCGGCTCGAGGCCTGCAGGTCGAACGCGTCCTGAGCCAGGATCCGGGTGCAGAGATCGAGGTTGCGCCCGGGGGGCCTGGAGCGCTCGTCCACTGAAGGCTGTGGATGACCGGTCCTGTGGATAAACGAGAGGGCTGACCCTGCGCCGGGACCCCGTCGGGCTCCGCTGGCCCTGCCACACCTTTGCCAGGAAAGAGGATGCTCCCGAAATCACTGCGGACAGGGTTTTCGGGCGCCAGGTCGGCCCATACTCCGGGAACATGTAATCAGTTGTTGGATGCTTGTGGACGAGCAGTGGATAACTGGTGATCTGCGCAGTGCACCGCCCACCTTCTCCTCCCAGATTCCCAGGGATTGGGGCTTTCAACTTGCTGGACCACAATAGGTTGGGGTATACGGCTGTTCTTGGTAAGTTTTTTCCCTGAGCAGATAACCCTGAGCAGATACTCACCGTCTTCCCGGGACACTGAAAACACAGCGGCTTCGAGGTTCTGAGCAGAAGAGCAGTGCTCAGGGAAGCCGGCAGAGGGGCGGATCGCCTTCGGTAGTGCCGGGGGATCGGCTCCGTCAATGGGACTTCGGGCGACGGCCCTCAGCAGCAGTCCTCAGTAGAGCGAAACGAGCTGAAACCAAGAGCGGCAGCGAGGCTGGCGCGGGCGGAATCATTGCGCCCGCGAGCCCGGGGATTGCGACTTTGCCGCACCCCGTTGGGGGCCCTTTTTTCGACAGTAGATTGAAGCAGCGTGGAAGCGCCGGCGTGGAGCGGCGAGGAAGGATATGCGGATGGCACAGCCGACAGTCGTGGGTCAGAATCAGTCAGCGAGCAGCACGCACGTGGCGAGGCAGCCGATTTCTCAGCCGGGCGCTGCCGAAGGCGCGTTTGCCGACGAGTCGGCCCCTGTCGAAGGGCTGAATGGCAGTGACACCGCCCCGGCGACGGCCCTCTCGGGCGCTGTTGCTCCGGATGGCGCTGTGACTCCGGATGGCGCTGTGACTCCGGATGGCGCTGTTGCTCCGGATGGCGCTGTGACTCCGGATGGCGCGACCAAGACGGGCGCCTCCACGCGCAAGCCGTCGAGCCGAGCCAAGGCTTCGGGTACCTCTCGCACGCCCAGCCGCCGTGCCTCCGGGCTGACGCTGGAGCGGCGTTATACGTCGAGCGATCGCAAGCCCTTCGACGAGCTCGTCTGGGAGCGTCGCAGCAGCATGATCAACAACCCGGACGGGTCTCAGGTCTTCCGCATGGATGGCGCGGAGATCCCCGCGGGCTGGTCGCAGCTGGCGACGGACATCGTCGTGTCCAAGTACTTCCGCAAAGCCGGCATCGGCGGTGACCCCAAGGTGGGGGAAACGAGCGTGCGCCAGGTGGTGGGCAGAATCGCCCGTACCATCCGCAAGGCGGGCGAGAATTTCGGCGGCTACTTCGCCAGCGAGCGCGACGCCGAGACCTTCGAGGATGAGCTCACGTACCTGATGGTGAATCAGTACGGCGCCTTCAACTCCCCCGTCTGGTTCAACTGCGGCTTGTTCCACGAGTACGGCATCGAAGGCTCGGGCGGCAACTGGGCCTGGATGCCGGACGCCTCGGGGGGCGGCGAAACCATCGGCGAAACGGCGCACGCCTATGAACGGCCGCAGTGCTCGGCCTGCTTCATCCAGGCGGTCAACGACGATCTGATGAGCATCTACGATCTCGCCAAGAGCGAGGCGCGGCTGTTCAAGTACGGCTCCGGGACGGGCACCAACTTCAGCTCACTGCGCGGTCGTCAGGAGAAGCTCTCCGGCGGCGGTACCTCCAGCGGCTTGATGAGCTTCCTGGAGGTGCTCGATCGGGCCGCGGGCGCCACCAAGAGCGGCGGTACCACGCGCCGGGCCGCCAAGATGGTGTGCCTGGACATGGATCACCCGGAGATCGCCGACTTCGTGCAGTGGAAGGTGCGCGAGGAGCGCAAGGCCCAGGCGCTGATCGGCGCCGGCTACGATTCCGACTTCAACGGCGACGCCTACCATACGGTGAGCGGACAGAACTCCAACAACTCGGTGCGCGTGACCGACGAGTTCATGCGCTCCGCGCTGGCCGGCGGCACGTGGCAGACGCGCGCGCGCACCACGGGCGAGGTGGTGGAGACGCTCGATGCGCGCAACCTCTGGAACATCATCGCCGAGGCGGCCTGGAGCTGCGCGGATCCCGGCGTCCAGTACGACTCCACGATCAATCGCTGGCACACCTGCCCCAACACGGACCGCATCAACGCCTCGAACCCGTGCTCCGAGTACATGTTCCTGGACAACTCGGCGTGCAACCTGGCGTCCTTGAACCTGACCAAATTCCTGCGAGAAGATGGCAGCTTCGACGTGTGGGGCTATCGCCACGCCGCCGAGATCTTCTTCCTGGCGCAAGAGATCCTGGTGGATCTGTCGAGCTACCCGACGCAGGCGATCGCCAAGAACTCGCACGATTACCGTCCGCTCGGGCTCGGCTACGCCAACCTCGGCACGCTGCTGATGGTGCTCGGCATTCCCTACGACTCCGACCGCGGTCGTGCCATGTCCGCCGCGCTCACCGCCATCCTGTGCGGCCGCGCCTACCGGCTCAGCTCGCTGATGGCCAAGAGCAAGGGCGCCTTCGCCGGCTACGAGAGCAACCGCGAGCCGATGCTGCGCGTGATGCGCATGCACCGCGAGGCGGCCTACGCGATCAATCGCGACCAGTGCCCGGATGACCTGTGGCGCGCGGCGGTGGAGGACTGGAACGACGTCGTCCACTTCGGCGAGCAGCACGGCTTCCGCAACGCGCAGTCGACAGTGCTGGCCCCGACGGGCACGATCGGCTTGTTGATGGATTGCGACACGACGGGCGTCGAGCCCGACTTCTCGCTGGTCAAGTTCAAGAAGCTGGCCGGCGGCGGCTACTTCAAGATCGTCAACCAGTCGGTGCCCGCGGCGCTGCGCAAGCTCGGCTACTCGCCGGCGCAGGCGAGCGAGATCGTGGCCTACGCCTCCGGCACCAACACCCTGCTCGGCGCGCCGCACATCAATCGCCAGAGCCTCAAGGCCGCGGGCCTCATGGATGAGGACCTGGCCAAGATCGAAAAGGCCCTGCCGGGTGTGTTCGAGCTCAGCCTGGCGTTCGCGCCCTGGGTCATCGGCAAGGAAACCTACGAGCGGCTCGGCATCACCGCCGAGGCGCTGGCGAAGCCTGGCTTCAGCTTGCTCGGCCGCCTCGGCTTCAGTGAGCAGCAGATCAGCGAAGCCAACGACGTGATCGTCGGGCGCATGACGGTCGAAGGCGCTCCTCACCTGCGCGACGAGCACTATGCGGTCTTCGACTGCGCGAACCGCTGCGGCAAGGACGGCAAGCGCTTCCTGGCCCCGATGGCGCACATCAAGATGATGGCCGCGGTCCAGCCCTTCCTGTCCGGCGCAATCAGCAAGACGGTGAACCTGCCGAACGACGCCAGCGTCGACGACGTGCGCCGGATCTACGAAGAAGGCTGGAAGCTGGGCCTCAAGGCCGTGGCGCTCTACCGCGACGGCTGCAAGATGTCCCAGCCGCTCACCAGCTCCGCCAAGAAGGCGGACAAGGCCAAGACTGAAAAGGAAGAGGTCGCGGAGGCGGCGCCGGTCGTGGCGGCACAAACCGCCGTCACGGCGATCGTGCCGGTCGAGGAGCGCATCCGCCCCGACGGCGTGCGCGTGCGGTTGCCGCAGAAGCGCCGCGGCTTCACGCAAGAGGCGCGCGTCGGCGGGCACAAGGTGTTCTTGCGCACCGGCGAGTACGAGGATGGCAGCCTGGGCGAGATCTTCATCGACATGCACAAGGAGGGCGCCGCCTTCCGCTCGCTGATGAACTGCTTTGCCATGGCCGTCTCGGTGGGCCTCCAGTACGGCGTGCCGC
>JAICTU010000446.1 GCA_025936205.1 Polyangiaceae bacterium
AAAGCTCGTGTTGACCTTCGCCGAACGCTCCTGCTCGACGAACGCACGCCAATCGATACGCGCACCGCCGCCGAACGACGGCATGCTGTTCCACGTCACGTCGCCCCCGGTCGAGCGATAGTAGAACCCCTCGTCACGGCCGAAGAACAGCGCCGAGAACGAGCTGCTGAACGACAACGGCCGGCCCCAATCGCTCGCCGACACGAGATGGTTGTACACGCCGACGCCGACCGTGTGCACGAGATTCGACCGCGTGCCGGTGAGCTCGATATTCGGCTCGAAATCCGCGAGGCCGATCCGTCCAACGGCTTTTCCGGAATAGCCGCCGCCAAACTGCTGCTCCGCAGACGCGCCCACCGAGAATCCTTCGATGCGATTGTAGCGCATCATCGATGGACCATACTCGTACACGGGCGGTGGGAGCATAGCGACGCCGCCGCCGAGCGGAAAATGGAACGGCGCCTGCGCGCTGAGTGAGAGAGCCTCAGCGGACCGCGCCGGGCCCGCAGCGCGTGTGGTTCACGGCCGGCACCTTGTCGGCTGCCGCGCTCAGGTTGGTGGTGCTGGCGCAGGAAATGGGCAAGCCGTTGTCGAGGAAGCGCTCCGTGGCCGTCGCCGGGGTCCACTCCACGGCGTCGCCCACAGCGAGCGGCTTCAGCCGCGCGCGCAGCTCCGCAATCGCGTAGCGATCGGTGTCGACCAGATCGCCGCTCGCGACCAGCTCATCGAACACATCGAGCCCGATCGGCTGCAGCCAGAAGCGCGCGCTCACCCGCTCCGGAAAGGCCGAGAGCTGCCCGGAGCGCGGATAGCGCTGCACCACGTGGCTCTGATAATAGCGCGGGTCGCTGGCATCGAAGGTGAGCTGCCCCGGCAGCAGGTTTGACTCCTGATCCACCGCCTCCCAGAACATGTGCGCCTCGTTGCCTGCGTCATCGAAGATGCAGTCGCGGATCAGCCACAGATCGGCGTCTGCGAGCGTCGTCACGGAAGTGCCCTCCGGCACGGCGCCGCTCTGGTAGATGGCGTTGCCGCCCGCGAACGCAGCGAGCTCGATCCACGCGCGGCGGTCCTGCGCGGCGCCACTCGGCCAGTGATGGCCCGCCGCTACGTTGTCGAGCACCAGCTGGATCTCGGCATCGCTCGCGGCCGTGCCGCGCACGCACAGCGCGCTCTGCAGCGTGGTGTCGAGAAAGCTCTGCACGGCCGCGCGTGTCTCCTCGTCCGGGTCGCGATCGAGCGGCAGATCGACCGCGGGGAAGCGGTGGCTGTGCAGGCGGCGCGGTGTCAGGTTCGGGCCGACCGCGGCCGGTTGCAGATCGACGCTCTGGTCCATGTGGCACTGGCCGCAGGTGGTGCCCACCAGCGGCTGCGCGAACACCGAGTCCTGCCATTCGGCATAGGTGCGCTCGAGGTGCGTGCCATGGTCGTTCACGATGTCGTGGCAAGCGCCGCACAGCTGCGACGACTCCAGCTGATCGCGGTCGAGCAGCGCCGCATAGCGGGAGTTGTGCGCAGTGTTCGAGGCCGCATCCTTGAATGGCCCGCGCAGGACCAGATCGTCCGCGAGGCGCAGCGGATTGTTGTGCGTGCCCTCCACGGCATCCACCGAGTGGCAGAAGTAGCACGTCACCCCTTTGAGCGACTGCGGCAGCTCCCCCAGATTCAGCCCGTCCGTGGTGGCGCCTTCCCGCACTGCCATCGGCGCATGGCACTTCACACAGAAATCTCCGATGCCGGCCTCGCGCTGCCCGCGCTGATTCATCGCGAGGAAGATCGGATCGTCGGAGGCGTAGGCATGCATGCTCGACTGCCACTCCTCGTATTGCGTGCGGTGGCATTGCCCGCACGTCGCGGGATCGAGCAGCTGCTCGCGCGTGGCGCGCGGGGCAGGGGGGCCACTATCACTGCCGTCGCAGGCGGTGCCGAGCAGCAACGCTCCGAGGGCCAGACCCAAAGAAGACGCCCCCATGAAGCGTTGCAGCATGCGCTGCAAAACTGCAGCACTCGCGGGGCCTGCGCAAGACCACCGTCCGGCGGGGATGCCCGCCACAGGCGTCGCGGCGAGGCCCGCCGGCGCAGGAGAGCCCGATCGGGCGCGGGACCAAAGAGGGCGCGTTCCTCGACGCCCCGCTGTTAACGGCGTAAGAATTCAGGACGTAATCCGCTGATCGTGAGGTGCTCATGAAGAACTTCAGCTCCGTTTCCGCCTCCACATCGAGAGCGCTCGCCCTTTCGTCCATCGGCGCGCTGGCAGCGGCCCTCGCGATCAGCTCCTGCAGCGACAACAAGAAGTCGACCGAAGGCGAAAACGGCGGCAGCGACGCCACCGGCAATGCCGGCAGCGGAGAATCCGGCAAGGCTGGAACAGGCAACGCCGCGGGCGGCAGCGGTGGCGCCAACGGCACGGGGGGCAGCGCCGCGATCGAGCCCCCGATCCCCGTCGTGCCGGATCCCGCGAAGGACTGCGGCGCGGCGAGCGGCGGCGCGCTGCCTGCGCTCCAGCTCACCCAGATCGCCAACGGCTTCACGCGCCCCATCTTCGTGGCGCAGCCGCACGGCGAGAGCGAGCGACTCTTCGTCGTCGAGAAGCCGGGTACGATCAAGATCCTGCGCGGCAGCGCCATCGCCGACACGCCCTTCCTCGACATCGAGCAAGAGGTCAGCGAGCGCTACGAAGAGATGGGCTTGCTCGGGCTCGCCTTCCACCCCGACTACGCGAACAACGGCAAGTTCTACGTTTACTACGCCAACCTCACGAACAACACCAGCACCCGGCGTCTGGTCGAATACAAGCGATCGAACGACAACCCCGACTTGGCGGACCCCGGCAGCGCGCGCCCGCTGCTCTCGTTCGATCATCCCGAGGACAACCACAACGGTGGCAACCTCGCCTTCGGCTCCGACGGCTTCCTGTACTTGGGCGTGGGCGATGGCGGCGGCGCCAACGACCAGCACGGCGCCACCGGCAACGGCCAGAACCTGGGCACCTACCTGGGCAAGATGCTGCGCTTCGACATCAACGGCAGCGGCGCGGGCCCCAACCAGGCGTACGCGATCCCGGCCGGCAACATGACGGGCAACGGAACCCTGCCCGAGATCTGGAGCTACGGGCTGCGCAATCCCTGGCGCTACAGCTTCGACCCCTGCACGGGCGACATGTACATCGGCGATGTCGGTCAGGACGACATCGAAGAGGTCGACTTCGAGCCCGCGCAGAACGGCGGCCGCAACTACGGCTGGCGCCTGATGGAAGCCGACGCCTGCTTCAATCCGAACAGCGGTTGCAACGCGGCCACGCAGAAGCTGATCCTGCCCGTGGCCAGCTACCAGCACAGCGTCGGTCAATCGATCACCGGCGGCTACGTCTATCGCGGCCACGCCATTCCCGAGCTGCGCGGCACCTACCTCTACACCGACTACGAGAACGGCCGCTTCTTCGCGCTGCGCATGAGCAACGGTACGGCCTCGATGCAAGGAACGGAGATCACCAACAACATCAACCCGGGCCGCGCCGTCGATCGCATCGGCTCCTTCGGCCAGGACGAGGCGGGTGAGCTCTACGTCGTCAACTTCGACGGCGCGCTCTACCGCATCGATCCCAAGTAGCCAACGCCGAGCGGACTCACACGATCGGTCCGCCTGTCACATCGAGAAAGGCGCCGGTCGTGTACGAGGCCTCGTCCGACAGCAGCCAGACGATGGCACGCGCGACCTCCTCGGGCGTGCCACCGCGCTGCATCGGCACCCGTGACTTCACGCGCTCCACGCGCCCCGGCTCGCCGCCGCTCGCGTGCAGCGCCGTGTAGATGAACCCGGGCCGCACCGCATTCACGCGGATCCCCTCCTGCGCCAGCTCGCGCGCGAGGCCCACCGTCATCGTATCCAGCGCGCCCTTCGACGCCGCGTAATCGATGTACTCCCCCGGCGACCCCGATCGCGCGGCCCCGGACGACACATTCACGATGCTCCCGCCGCGGCCCCCATTGCGCGTCGACATCCGCCGCACGGCCTCCCGCGCACAGAGAAACGCACCAAACACATTGGTCGCAAACACCCGCTGCCAGCGCTCCAGCGCCATCTCCTCCAGCCGCCCCTGCGCCTCCAGCACCCCCGCGTTGTTCACGAGCCCCACGGGTGCTCCCAACGCCCCCTCACACGCCTCGAACAAACGCAGCACGTCCGCCTCCAGCGCCACATCCCCCGCCACCGCGATCGCGCGCCCACCCCCGCTGACGATCTCACCCACCACCGCCTCCGCCGTCTCGCGCTGACGCCGATAATTCACGCACACCGCGTACCCCCGTTGCGCCGCGAGCCGCGCCGTGGCTGCTCCGATCCCCCGGCCACCGCCCGTCACCACAACCGCGCCCAGCTCGCTGCCCGCCATGACCCCAGCATCGCACGAACCCAACCGGTCGCGGGACGAACCTCCGAATGCTGGTTTCAGGGGGCCGGACCTCAGCCATACGTCCCTGACGTCGCATCGGGACCCTGAACGGCTCGACGCTGCGCCAGCAACCATCGGCCCTGACCGCGTGCGGCGTGGTGGAGGTCGGGGCCCGGAGCCGACGCACCGCGGAGAACCCCCCAGCCCGGGCTAGGGGGTGTCCCTAGATCGGACACCGGATTGTTGGATCAAATCGATCACTTGCACAGATAGATTGCCTCGCAGCGTCGTGCATGATCAAAGATCGCCGTGCATCGACACGCGCTGACCGAGGATCAATGGCGACGACTGCAGGCGGTCCTGCCGAAGCAGAAGGCTGGACCGCCCGCGACGCTAGGTGACCGGCTCTTCGCCACGCGCTTCGAGAAGACGGCACGGAACTTCCTCGCACTCACCCAAGTCGTATGCGCGTGGCTAAGGCTTCCGCCAAACTAGGGACACCCCCTAGCCCAGAAAGCTGGATTTGAGGTTTCCATGGAAACCTCGAAGTGCGGAGCGGAGAGGTGCCCTTGTTCCCATGGAAACCTCGCTCGGCGCTTCGCGAGGAGCTGCCCCGCGAGCGGGTCGCGAGCGCGGGTCGGCGAGGTGCCTCGCGGGTGATGCCGCGCAGGGTCCCGAGGATTCGCGCGGGGTCGTGAAGAGGAGGCCCGGCCAACCCAATGCGCAACGCGCTGGATCGCGCCGCAGAGAGCGGTGGTCAGCTGCGCGAACGTCGGCGGGCGAGCGCCGCGAAAGCCGCCGTCACGGCCCACCACGCGCCCGCAGGTGTCTCACCCGATGGTTGCATGCCGAGCGCGCAGCCGCTGTCTTTCGGCTTCGGCGGCATCGCGCTGGAGCCGTCCGGCGGCAGCATGCCGAGGGGCATGGCGGGGGTGTCGTAGCGGGCACCGATCGTGGGTGCGATGTCGGGCCAGACGCTGGGGCAGGCGGCGCCGGTGGTGCTGGCCGGCGCGCACTCGAGGGGAGTCAGGTCCTGGACGTGGAACAGGGGCTCGAAGCTCTGCCCTTCGTTCTGGGTGCGCCCGACGGTCCAGCCGTCGAGGGCCTCCTGTCCGCAGGCGAGCAGGCCGTCGTCGGTCCAGCGCAGGCAGCGCAGGCCCCGCACGGGCGCGGGCACCGGCTGGAAGGCGAGGTCGTCCGTGCTGGCAATGTAGACGCCGAGGTCGGGGCCGCCGGTGGCGATCTTGCTGCCGTCGGGGGAGAGGGCGAAGCCGAACAGATCGCCGTCGAGCGAGAAGACGGTTTGCCAGGTCTGGCCGCCGTCGCGGCTGACCAGCAAGTGGTCGCCGGGTTGGTTGTCCACTCGCGCGTAGAGCCGGTCGGGATCGAGCGGATCGATCGCGCTGATGAACAGGGGCAAGCTGCCGTACGCATCAAAGGGGAAGCGCGACCAGTTCTGTCCGCCATCCTGGGAGCGGAGCACGATGGAGGGTTCGTTTTCGATGGCGCCGGTGACGTAGATGCGCTGGGGATCGGAGGGCGCCACTTCGACCGTGCTGGGGACGAAGCCCTGTCCGACCGGGAGCGTGGTGCCGATGGCGCCCGTGGCGTCGACGGAGAGCAGACTGACCTGACGCGTACCGTCGACGCTCACGGTGAGGACCCACGCGCGCGAGGGATCGGCCGGGTCGAGCGTGGCATCGAAGGCGTATTGATACTGGGTGTCCAGGGTGCGTACGCCCCAGGCACAGCCCTGTTCAGCAGACACCGCGACGGAGCCGAAGAAGCCGGCGAGCAGGTTGCCGCCGCGGAGCAGCGCCAGCGCGGGATCGCCCATGTAGCCGACCGCTGCTTCGCAGATCCAGGTCCAGCTGTGACCAGCATCCCAGCTCTGCAGCACGCCGAAAGTGGCTCGCAGCGCGAAGTGAGCTGGATCGCTCGGATCGACCAGGATCTGGTCCGCCGCGGGAAAACGGCCGTTGGCGAGCGCCGGAACCGACCAGAGCCCGAAGGCGGGGCTCACCGCCGCGAGGAAATACCGCCTGAGTCTGCGCGACACGCCGCGAAACTAGCTCCAGCGGCGGCGCACCGCCAGAGGCCCGTCCTGCCTTGCGGCCGAGGCGCCAGAGTTTTATTATCAGTCGTATGATAAAAAATGGCCGTGGGCTGGTTTTCCCCGGAACCTGGCTGCTGGGGCTGGGTCTTGCCCTCGGCTGTCGCGCGTCGGGAGAGCCCGCCGCGGCGCAGGGCGGTGAAACACAGGGCCGCGAATTTCAGGGCGTCATCGAGTTCGAGGAGCTTCAGCTCGGCTTCGAGTTCCCGGGGCGCCTGCATGATCTGTGGGTGCGCCGCGGGGATCGCGTGCAAGCCGGCGAGCGCGTCGCGGCCATCGACGACGCCCTGGAGCAAGCCGCGACGCGCGCGCGGCGCAGCGAGTCGGACGCCGCTCAGGCGCGCGCTGCGCTCACACAGGCCGGCAGCCGTCCGGAGGAGGTGCGCGCGCTGGAAGCGCGGCTGCGCGCCGCCGACGCCAACATCCGCCAGCTGAGCGACAACCTGAAACGCGATACGCTGTTGCTCGCGCAGGGCGCGGCCCCGCCCGCGCGCGTCGACGATTTGCGGGCGCAGCTGGACCATGCGCAGGCGGAGCGCGACGCGCTGGCGCAGAACCTCGCGCTCGCGAAGGGCGGCGCCCGGCGCGAGGAGATCGCCGCGCAGCGCTCGCAGGCAGAGGCCAGCGCGGCGTTGCTCGAGGCGCAGCTGCGCCGCGAGAGCCGCTACGAGATCACGGCGCCGATCAGCGGCGACGTGCTGGACCATCATCACGAGCCGGGGGAGGTGGTGGGCGCCGGCGCGCCGATCGTGACCCTGGCGGATACGTCCCGTCCGTACGCCGAGGTGTTCGTGCCGCAGGCAGAGCTGTCCCGGGTCGCGCGCGGCGCCCCCGCGCGCGTGCGAGTGGATGCGCGCGCGGAGGCCTTGCCGGCGCACGTGGAGTCGATCGCGCGGCGCGTGGAGTTCACGCCTCGCTACCTGTTCAGCGAGCGCGAGCGCCCGAACCTGGTGGTGCGCGTGCGCGTGCGCATCGACGACCCGCAGCATTTGCTGCAAGCGGGCGTGCCGGCGCGCGTGACGTTCGATGCCGCGGGGGCAACCAGTGGATCCTGACTGGGTCATCACCACCGAGCGGCTGGAGCGCCGCTTCGGTTCCTTGATCGCGGTGCGCGACGTGTCGCTGCG
>JAICTU010000478.1 GCA_025936205.1 Polyangiaceae bacterium
CCTTCGGTTTTACAACCCACCCCTTGACCCACCCCAAAAATATGCTGTTTTGTGCCAAGGGGGCGGGGCCCCCCCCCACGCCCCCCCCGGCAGAGCGCCCGCCCTGGTCGCTGCGGAGCCACGAAATCCCAGCACATGGCGGTGGCACAGCGAGTTGGCATCGTGTTTGCCATATGTCCCTGGAGACGCACGGTGCGTCGAAAGGTGAAGACAGATATGACCACACGATTTGCAGGAACCTGGAGCCTCGGTGCTGCACTGCTGACGTTGCTTGGTGCAGGACCCGCTCTGGCGGGGGACACGGTGGTCGTGACGACACCTTCGACTACGTCAGCCGCGCCGAGTGAGCCTGCAGGAACGTTGCCGAATCGCTTCCTGCTTCGCTCCGGCGTGTTCACTCTCGGTGCGGCCTATGTGCCATCGCTGGTGGTGGCCATCGAGAGCGATCGCTCAGCGGACGACCACCTCTACGCGCCGGTGGTCGGACCCTGGTTTGATCTCGCGGCACGCGGCGACTGCAGCGGCGACTGCTCCGGCGAGACCGTCAACAAAGTGCTGCTCGTGACCGACGGTGTGTTTCAGGGGCTCGGTGCGCTGCAGATCATCGGCTCGTTTGTGATGCCGGAGACGCGCACGGTGGCGCTGCACAACGCGGACGGTTCCACGGCCCTGGCGCTCAGCGTGGTGCCGGCGAACTTCGGGCATGGTGCCAACGGCGTGCTCGCCGTGGGCAGCTTTTGAGCCATTGATTTCCAACTTCGTCAACTCAGACGAGCTTTGACCCTAACGAGGAACTTCAACCATGTGGACTCTACTTTTGCTGATCCTGATCCTGGCGGTCGCCTTCTCGGTGCCTGCGTGGCCATATAGCAGGAGCTGGGGCTACTACCCGAGCGGCGGTCTGGGCGTAGTGCTGCTCGTCCTGCTGCTGTTCATGTTCCTGCGCCCCATCTGACGTCGAACTTTTCACAGGAGTCATCCATGCGTGCGTTCCGAATTTGCCTACCGGCTTTATTGGCTCTGGCCGCTTGTGGCGGTGCGGAGCTGAACCAAACCCGCGCGACGAACGTGCAAGCGTCGTTGATGGCCGCCGAAAAGGTCGGCGCGAATGATCAACCGAAAGCCGCTCTGCATCTGCAGCTGGCCAAGGAACAAATCGAGTCGGCCAAACGCTTGGCGGCTGATGGTGATCAAGTGAACTCCGATCTGATGCTGGAGCGAGCGCGAGTGGACGCCGAATTGGCGATGCAACTCGCGCGGACGGAGCATGAGGAGCAGAACGCTCGCCAGGCGTGGGAGAAGATCCGAGAATTGAAGCAGGAGCCGGCGCGCCAGCCCGGCGGGTGAGAGGAGAGCAGTCGTGTTGAACACCAGACGAACACCTTATGTTTCCGGGTTGGCCGCGCTGGCGCTCGGAGCCGCCGCCTGCGGCGGCTCCGTTGCGCCCTCGACCGAGTTGCTCACTGCGCGCCACGCTTATGATGAGGCTCGCAACGGAGAGGCGGCACAGCTCAACCCGACCGGCGTTCATGAAGCTGCGAAAGCCATGCAAGCCGCGGAGACCGCCCACAAGGACGATGCGGGATCACAGCGAGAGAAGAACTACGCTTACATCGCGCTGCGCAAGAGTGAGATCGCCATTGCCGGCGCCAGCGAGGCGCTGGCGAAGCGAGAGCAGCAGCGCGCCGAACAGACCTACAAGGTCCAGCTCGAGCAGCACTCGCAGCAAGCCGAGCAGCAGCGCAGCCAGTATGCCCAGCAGCTGAGCCAGACCGAGCTGCAGCTGCAGCAAAATACCCAGGCGCTGCGGCAGCGCCAGCAGGAGCTGCAGCAGGCACGGGCGGAGGCAGACAAGGCTCAGGCCGAGCTGCGGGATACAAACGCCATGCGTGAAGAAGAGGGAAGGATGATCATCAGCCTCTCGGGCGTACTGTTCGAGTCGGGTGGGGATACCCTTTCCAAGCTCGCGGAACGGCGGCTCGACACAGTGGCTCGAGCGCTGGCGGCTTACCCGGACCGCCCGATCGTGGTTGAGGGCTATACGGACTCGCAAGGCAATGAAGACAAGAACCAACAGCTGAGCCAGCGCCGCGCTGAATCCGTGCGTGAGTACCTAGAGCAGCGCGGCATCGGAGCGGACCGGCTACGCGCCGTTGGTAAGGGGGAAGCGAACCCCGTGGCGAGCAACGACACTGCCGAGGGGCGAGCCAGCAATCGGCGCGTCGAGATCATCGTCGATCGCGTGAATGACAGGCCCAGCTCATCGGGCAGCGCGACCAGTGCGGGCAGCGCTGGACCCGCATCGACCCGCGAGGACGCGGACGTGAACACGCCCTCGCGCGCGGCGCCGGGATCTTCGACGGCCCGTCCGTCGCAGGAGCGCTTAGCGCCGAGAACGCCTGCGGCGGAAGGGCCCGCGCCTCCACGCGAGTGATGCGGTAGCGGCCTCCCGGATGTTTCACGGCATGGACCGACCCTGCGCTGCGGGGTCGGTCTTCTCCTTTTTGTGGGGCTGCAGCGCGCCAGCAGTCGCAAGCGACCCTCGGCCATGCTGCCTCACGCGCGACGTTTCTCCTCGAGTGCGCGCTGCGTGCGCCAGGGATTTGAGCCCTGCTGGCGGCATGCTTCCTGCTTAACTGATGGTGAGCGCCTGGGCCGAGCCGTTGCTCGCGAGCCTGCAGGCCGAGGCGTCCGTCGGTTCCGAGCCGAAGGACCGAGAAAACGAGGCATTATGTCGTTCAACACTCGAATTCGCTGTGCGCTGGCTGCAGGGGCATGGGCTGCTCTCGTCGGCGTTGGTGCAACAGGTTGCGCTGCAACCGTAACAGCAGAGCCCGCCACCGCAGATGTGGTGTTCTCCTATCCCGTCGTGCGCGTGGAGAGCGCCCCGGCGCGCGTCTATGAGCGGCCGCACGTACACTATCGAGGTCGCGACGCGTATCTGGTGAATGGCCGCTGGTACTACCCCACCGATCGCGGCTGGGTGTACTTCCGCGAGGAGCCGACGGAGCTGAGGCGCTACCGCGAAGCGCATGCCGACTCGCGCGAGCCGCGCCACTACGAGGCGCCGCGCGAGGAGCGCCGGCGCCGCTACTACGACTGACAGGTCCGCTCATGGCGACAGAGAGCTTAGGCAAGGAGAAATCGATGCGCAGTTCATTCAGCAAATGGGGTGTCGGAGCGCTGGCGCTGGGCGCCGCTCTGGGATTGTCCGGGTGTTTCATCACTACGGACGACGGCGGCCACTCCAGGGGCCCACTGCCCACCGGTACCCTGACGGTGGACTGGACCATCGACGGGCAACGCAGCGGCCTCGACTGCGCCGACTTCGGCGTCGATCGACTGGAGTTGGTAATCTACGATCGCTCTGGGGCCGAGGTAGACGAGGTCGAGCCGTTCTGCGAGACGTTCGAGGTGTCGGTCGACTTGATCGAGGACATCTATTCTGCCGACGTGACCCTCGTGGACGGCGCGGACCGGTCCGTCACGCTGACCAAAACCCTGGATGACCTGGACATCATCGACGGCACCGACCTGAGCGTGAGCGTCGATTTTCCGATCGACTCTTTCCTGTGAAGGCCCGCTCGGCCTCCACCGAGGTGGAAGTCCCGAGGTGGAGGCCGAGCTGGAGCGCCGCCCCCGATCCGCTCTGCCTGAAGCCGGCGCGGGGCTGTTGGAGCCCCGCGCAGGCAGGGAAGCGGCTCGGCAGTGGGCGCCCGCCGCGCTCGAAAACGACCGCTTGGGGGCTAGCCAACGGCCGGACCAGCGGAGCGGGCTCCCCCATAACGAAAGAGCGTACTGCGGCGAGCTTTTTTGCCCCGCTTCCCCGCATTAACGAGAGCGCGAGAAAGGGCTGGACGCCAAGCGTTCGGCTTAGCAAGATTCCTTCGGCTGGGGGCCGGTTTTGCGCCAGCCGTTTTCGCGAGAGTCAGTGAGCATGAGCAGACGGATCTTGGTGATCGATGATGATCAGAGCATGTGTGAGCTCATCCAGGACAGCCTGCAGCGCAATGGCTGGGAGGTCACCTGGAGGCTTCGCGGCGACGAAGGATTGGAGCTCGTTCGAGAGCAGACCTTCGATGTCGTGATCACGGACGTCAACCTCGAGCAGATGAACGGCCTCGATTTGTGCCGCAATCTGACCGAGAACCGCCCGGATACGCCGGTGATCGTCATCACCGCCTTCGGCAACATGTCGTCGGCCATCGCTGCAATCCGCGCGGGGGCTTACGACTTCATCAACAAGCCGATCGACATGGCTCAGCTGTCGCATGTCATCGATCGAGCGGTCCAGCATCGCCACCTTCGTGAAGAGGTGAAGCGGCTGCGTGAGGCTTCCGAAATCAGCCCCGGCAAGGGTGGCCTCCAGGGGGAGAGCCGCGCCATGCTCAAGGTGTACGATCTGATCCGCCGCGTCGCATCGACCGACACCACGGTGCTGCTGACGGGCGAGAGCGGGACGGGGAAAGAGCTCGTCGCGCGAGCCCTGCACACGGAGAGCGCGCGCTCGCAGATGCCGTTTGTCGCGATCAACTGTGCGGCTGTGCCGGGCAGCTTGCTGGAAAGCGAGCTCTTCGGCCACGTAAAGGGGGCGTTTACCGACGCAAAGGCCACGCGCAAGGGCATGTTCGAGCAGGCCAGTGGAGGCACCCTGCTGCTCGACGAGATCGGCGAGATGCCGCTCGACATGCAGCCCAAGTTGCTGCGCGTACTGCAAGAGCGGCAAGTGCGCCCCGTCGGCGGCAATACAGTCGCGCCGGTGGATGCTCGCATCATCGCCGCGACCAACCGCGATCTGGAGGGTGACGTCGAAGCCGAGCGCTTCCGTGAGGACCTCTATTACCGGCTGAACGTCGTTCAGATCCACGTCCCGCCCTTGCGCGCGCGCGGCAATGACGTGCTGCTGCTGGCCCAGCACTTTGTGCGCAAGTTCGCCGAGCGCATGGGCAAGGGGGTGACGGGCATCTCCAGCGAGGCCGCCAAGAAGCTGCTGGAATACGACTGGCCCGGCAACGTCCGCCAGCTGGAGAACTCGATGGAGCGCGCCGTCACCCTGACGCGCTTCGAGCAGATCACGGTGGAAGACCTGCCCGAGCGCATCAGCCGCTACGAAAGCTCTCGGCTGACCATCGCCGACGTCGACTCTGAACACATCCTCACGCTCGATGAGCTGGAGAAGCGTTACATCGAACGCGTATTGAAGGCGGCGCAGGGCAACAAGACGCAGGCCGCCAAGTTGCTCGGCGTGGACCGCCGCACGCTCTATCGCAAGCTGGAGCGCTACGAGGGCGGCAGCACCAGCAACGGCTGAACCTCCGCCGGTCCGTAAGTGGCCGGCTGATGGCTTCTTCCCCCGCTGAGAGCTGCTGCGTGAGCGGACTCCTCGCTCACTCGAGCGCGTGCCGGTGGAGGGTCGAACCCTCGGCGATGGCGCGATTCACGGCGGCGTCGGGCGACGATGCCGGCTTCTTCACACGCTCCTGCACGGCGCGCCGGATGAAGGTGACCACATCGTCCAGCTGAATGGGCTTCACCAGGAAGCGGTCCGCACCCATCGTCGAGAGCCGCTGCCATTCGCGCGCCCCGCCGGACGCGGTGAGTACGATGATCGGCATGCTCGCGCAGTCTTCGCGGTCACGCAGGCGTGCCGTGAGGTCGACGCCATCCATGGCCGGCATCTGCAGGTCGATCAGCGCGACCGACGCGGGCTTGCGTTCCAGAGCGTGTAGCGCTGCCACGCCGTCGGCGACGCACTCGATATCCGCGCCCGGAAACTCCTGACGCAGCCGGAGCTCGATCAAGTCCCGGAAGTCCTGGTCGTCTTCGGCGACCACGATGCGCTCTGGATTCGCTCCGCTGCGCTGAGCTTCGAGCAAGCCCTTGCGGAATGCTTCAACCGTCGGTGTGCGTTGCGCGACGTCCCAGGCGAGCGCCTGCAACAGCACTCGATCAAAGGCGGGCGACAGCTCGGGCCGCACCGTGCTGGGCAAGGGAATGGACTCGGTGGATGGCGGCACGATGGTGCCCAGCGGCTCGCCGCGCCGGCGAAACGGGTGCACGTCCGTGAGCAACTCATAAGCAATGCAGGCCAACGAATACACATCGGACTGAGGCCTCGGAGTCGCGTGAGCCCCCGGAGCAGGTGCCAGCACCACCTCCGGAGCCATGTAGCCCGGGGTGCCAACGGCTCCGGTTCCATCGCTGCCCTCGGTGCGGGTTGACACGCCGAAATCCGCGACGCGGCTGCGCATCTGCGGATCGAGCAGGATGTTGCTGGGCTTCAGGTCCCGGTGCACGGCGCCGGCGCCGTGGATGGCAGAAACCCCGAGGCACACGTCGCTCAGGATCTCGATGCCCTTGGCGACGTCGATCGGCGCCGCGCTGCGCCGCAGCCATTGCTCGAGATTGGTGCCTTCGACCAGCTCCATCACGAAGTAGGGCATGGACCCGTGCTCGCCGAGCGCGTGGATGCAGACCACGTTGGGATGGTTGATCTGCGCCATCACGCGTGCCTCGTCGAGGAACCGCTGACGGAAGCCGCTGTCGAGCAACTCCGCCCGGATCAGCTTGATCGCCACCGGGCGCTCCAGCTTTTGATCGAACGCGGACAGCACCACGCCCATGGACCCGCGCCCGATCTCGGAGAGCACCCGGTAAGTCCCGCCCACGATGTCGCCGGGTTGCGGCAGGTCGTGAGGTTCATCGGGCGACGAGACGTCGACCTCTCGACTCAGGACGAGCTCATCGTCGGATGACTCGGGGCCCACGCCAGCAGAGCGTTGCGTCGCCGGCTCGGGGTCAGCGAAGCGGGCGGCCCGAGCCGCGGGGATGGCCCGAGAGGTAGGTGCCATGGTTTGCCAAACCGGAAGCAAAGAGCGGAACCACATGTTGGATCTCGAATCTGCGCTGTTCAGGCGCTTGCCC
>JAICTU010000537.1 GCA_025936205.1 Polyangiaceae bacterium
TCCTCGAGCTCACCAAGCGGCCACGAACTGGGCCAGCTCAGCCAGCGTCGGTCCGCTCGCGTCGGGGCCCGGCGCGAGCGACTCCGGCGTCACACCCAGGCGGTTCACCCAGAACGTCGGATAGCCGAACCAGCGTGCACCCGCCGCATCCCAACCGCCGAAGGCCGCAAAGGCGATCTGCTCCTTGTCGAGCTTCAGGGTCGACATGCCGAGCGCATAGGCGCGCGGGTCCGGCTTGAAGCTGCGAGCGGCGTCGGTCGAGATCTGTGCGTCAAACAGAGGCTCGAGCTGCGCGTGCGCGAGCAAGCTGGAGAGCATGCGCGGCGAGTAGTTCGCCAGGGGCGCCAGGCGCAGGCCCGCTTCCTTGAAGGCGAGCAGGTGCTCGCGCGTATCGGGCCAGAGCTCGAGCTGGGAGTACGCCTCCACCAGCGTCTCGCGCTGCTCCGGAGTCAGCCTGAGCTGCTGGGCACGAAGCGCGTAGTCGAGTGCTTGTGCCGTCACGGCGCGAAAATCCTGGTACTGCCCGGCGGCGGCGCGCAAGAAGCCGTAGTCGAACTGGCGCGAGCGCCAGGCCTCGCACAGCGCCGTCGCGGGCTCTCCCACGAGGCCGCGCGCGACCGTGACCACCGAGCGCGGGTCGAAGAGCGTGAACAGATCGAAGCAGATGGCACGCAGCTTCGGGCGCGATCCGGGCGCGGGGCGGCTGGGCGGGGCCGCCGCTGCGCTGACCGGGGCGGCACAGGAGCTGAGCCCGAGCGAGGCCGCGCTGGCGAGCAGCGCCAGGAATTCTTGTCGATGCATGAGCAAAGCTTGCTCTGCCGGCACCGGCAGGTCGATTGCCGACGCGGGCATGTCGGCCATGCATTTTTGCATGGGCTGCGCTAATCTGGTCGCCATGCTCGACTGGGACGACCTGCGCTACTTCCTGGCGGTGGCGCGGGAGGGCAGCCTGTCGGCGGCCGCGCGGGCGCTCGGCGTGGCTCAGCCCACGGTGGGGCGGCGGATCGGCGCGTTCGAGCGGCGCGTCGGCGCGCGGCTGTTCGTGGCCAACCCGAGCGGGCAAAAGCTGTCGGCAACGGGCCGGCGCATCCTCGCGCACGCCGAGCAGATGGAGCGCGACGCGCTGGCGGCGGAGCGCATCACCTCGGGCCGCGACGCGGGGCTCTCGGGCCCGCTGTGCATCACGGCCTCGGAGTGGATGATCCAGAGCGTGCTGGCCCCGTTGCTCGCGCCGTTCGTGGCGCGCCATGGGGAGCTGCAGCTCGAGCTGCTGGCGGAGGCGCGTCACCTGAGCCTGGTGCGCAGGGAGGCCGACATCGCGCTCCGCCCCTCGCGCTTCGAGCAGCAGGAGGTGGTGCAGCGGGAGGTCGCGGTCGTGAGCTTCGGACTCTATGCCTCCGACGGCTATCTCGCGGAGCACGGCGCGCCGGACTTCGAGCGCCAGTGCGAGGGCCACGCGCTGATCGGCATGAGCGAGTCGCTGGGCAAGGTGCCGGACGTGGAGTGGGTGCCGCGCGTGGCGGCGCGCGCGCGGGTGGTGCTGCGCACCAACGGCCGCGAGCCGATGGCCAGGATGGCGGCGGCGGGCATGGGCATCACCTGCCTGCCGCGCTTCATCGGCGACGCCACGCCCGGGCTGCGGCTCTTGCCGGCACCGGCACCGGCGCCCGCCCGTCAACTGTGGCTCGGTGTGCACCGCGACGCGCGGGCCGTGCCGCGCATCCAGGCCAGCGCGGCGTTTCTGGGCGAGAGCATCGCGCGGCTGCGGCCGGCGTTGTACCCGGAGCAGGGCAGGGCGCAGGCGTGAAGGCAGCGGGGAGAAACGGCAGCTTCGAGCTGCGGCTCGGGGATTGTCGCGAGCTGTTGCCCGGCCTGAGCGCGGGCGGTGTGCGGCTGGTCTACATGGATCCGCCGTTCTTCACGCAGCGCGTGCAGCGGCTGGGGACGCGCGATCGCAAGCGGCACTTCGAGTTTGCGGATCTGTGGTCGGGTCAGCGCGAGTACGCCGAGTTCCTGCAGGGCTGCCTGGTGGAGCTGCGCCGCGTGCTGGCGGCGGACGGCTCGCTGTTCTTCCACTGCGACCGGCGCGCGACGCACCTGGCGCGCGCGCTCCTCGATCAGGTGTTCGGGGCGAAGCAGTTCCGCGCCGAGATCATCTGGCACTACCGGCGCTGGTCCAACGCGCGCCGCGCCCTGTTGCCCGCGCACCAGACCATCTACCACTACAGCAAGAGCGCGCGCTACGTGTTCCACCCGATGTACGTCGAGTACTCGCCCTCGACCAACATCGATCAGATCCTGCAGCGGCGCACCCGCGACGCCCACGGCAAGGCCGTCTACGCGCGCGGCGCGGACGGTCGAGTGATCAGCTCTGGCGCGAAGAAGGGAGTCCCGCTCGGTGACGTCTGGGACATCCCCTACCTGAACCCGAAGGCGAAGGAGCGCGTGGGCTACCCCACGCAGAAGCCGGTGCTGCTGCTGGAGCGCATCCTGCAGCTCGCCTCGGATCCGGGCGACCTGGTGCTGGACCCCTGCTGCGGCAGCGGCACGACGCTGGTCGCAGCCGAGCTGCTCGGACGGCGCTCGCTCGGCATCGACAGCTCGAAGCCCGCTCTGGCACTGGCGCGCCGCCGGCTCGCGCAACCCATGAAGACGGAGTCACGGCTGCTCGAAGCAGGCCGCGAGTCGTATCGCGGCGCCGATCTGGGGTTGCTCGAGCAACTCGGAGACCTGGAGCTGGTGCCCGTGCAACGGAATCGCGGCATGGACGCGATCTTGCGCGAGCAAGCCGCTGGGCGTCCCGTGGCGCTGCGCGTGCAACGCGAGGGTGAATCACTGCAACAGGCGGCGGCGCTGCTGCAGCGCGCCGGGCGGGCCGCGCACTGCGCGCTGCTCGTGCTGGTGGCGCGCCGCGCAGGCACCCAGCACGAGCGAGAGCCCGATTGGCCCGAGCATCTGGTGGTGATCGAAAGCGCGCGTTCGCAGCTGGATCGAGCGCTGGCCCGGCTCTCGGCCGGTGTCACAGCCACGGTGGCGGGCGGTTCAGGAGGCTTCCTCTAGCTCGCCGTCATGATCCCGGCGCCACCGCAGGAGATGCTCAGGCGGTCGACGTCGCGCGTGCTCGTCCCGGCTCGACGGGCAGCAGCTGCTGCGCGCAGGGCAAGACGACATCGCGCAGCGCGGCGGCGCGCAGCTCCGAACGCTGGCACGCCGAAAGGATGCCGTGCGGCGAGGAATCGAAGGACATCAGCTCCTCCTCCGATGCGCTGCTGGGCGCATCGGCCGCGAGCTGCGCCAGCTCGCGCTGGATGCGTCTCTGCACGCTCGCGCCGCCGCTGCGTAACGCCCAGCGCACGAAGCGCCAGGCCAGCTCGGCATGGCGGCGCTCGTCCTCGTGGATGCGCGCCAGGCAGTCCCGCACCGCCGGATCGCTCGCCAGGGCCAGCGCCTCGCTGGCCTCCAGTGCAGCGATGGTCTCGCCCACGCAGCCCTCGTGCAAGGTGAGCACCGCGATCTCCTCGAGCGAACTCTGATCGAGCGCGCCTTGCATCGGCAGCGCTCCGGGCCCCAGCGGCTCGCCAGAGTAGGCGCTGGCCAGTCCAAAGCACAGCCGCGCGTGCAGTAGCTCATCCGCCAGCGCGCGCTGGCTTTGCTCGACCAGCGCCGCGGGCGCGCCCAGGCTGAGCAGCTGCAGCGTGAAGCGCGCGAAGGCTGCGACGGAAGCGTGCTCCATCGACCCGAGCCGCGCCCAAGCCTGAGCCAGCTCGCGGCGCTGTGCCGCGCTCAGCTGCTCGCACTCCGGCGCGAGCGTGCCGGAGGTGAGCCAGCCGCGCGTGCGCTCCACACGGGCGAGCCGCGCGCTGCCGTCGACCAAGAAGGGCCTCCCGCACGAGCCACCGTCGAATACGGCGCAGACACGCGCCGTGTCTGTGAGCGCGCAATAGCGTTCGAGCTGCGACGGCGGGCAGTCGTTGCCGATCTGGCAAGCGTCTGTCGGCTTTTCGCAGCGGAGCTCGCGGCGCGCGTCGCAGCCCCGGGTGTGCGCGTACTCTCCCTCCGAGCACAGGAAGCCAGAGCCGCAATCGGCGTCCGAGGTGCAGTCGGCTGGCTCGCAGGTGCCGACGGGGTCGCCGCATTGGCAGATCGATCCGGCGCCGCAGTCCGCGTCCGACAAGCATCCGTACTTGCAATGCCAGCCGAAGGGGGGGCCGGCGGCAGGGAAGTTGAAATCACAGTAGCCGAGCGGCGCCGCAGTACAGTCGTTGTCCGAGCTGCAGCCGTCGTCCTGCGCGAGCGGAATGTCCGCCGGCGCCGGGCGCGGCAGCTTCGAAACACATTGCACGGCCGCCGGACGATGCGAGCGTCCGTCGCTGCAGCGCTCCAGCCCGGTATCGATGCCGCCATAGACGATGGGTACCGAATCGATGCACGCCGTGGCGCTCCGGAGCGGACTTGGAGCCGTTTGGCGAGTCTCATGAGCGGTCTGCGGCGTCTCATCGGTGTGCGCCTCGGGATCGGTGCCGACCGCCTTGCTCGTTCCTCCGGGGCCTGGCGTGTCGCGGGCATTGCCCCCGCAAGCCGCGGGCAAGATGCCGAAGCCGGAAAGAAAAGCGATGCGCCACAGCGCCGTGTTCGTGAGCAGCATGGCACATATCCAGCAAGCATCGTGCCATGAGAGTGTGCCGCCGGCTGGCACACTCTCGCCGCGCGCAATGAGAGATGGGGCTCGTGCCCCAGCGCGCCGGGGCGACAGTAGGATGTGCCCCATGGGGTTGTGGCGCTCAGTGGGCTCATACTGGGGTCGCTCGTCCGCGCTGGGAGCCGAGCCCTCGAGAATCCGCACCGAGCAAGCTCAGCGGACGTGACGCCGCGCGCTCACCAAGCCGGGGCCGGGCCATGATGTAGACGCTGGGCCCCGGAGGGTCACACGGCGGTGCGACGCGCTCACTCCTCCAGGCACAGCACGAGCCCGCGGTTGTACCCGCACTGCGTGGAGTTGGCACCACCGAGGCCGCGGCGATCCACGGTGTCGGGCCCCGTCGTGGCGGAGCGGTCGTCGGGGCTGGTGCTGCTCCAGTCTCGACAGTTGTCGCCCGTCTGATTGCCCACCCAGGCCAGCCCCTGAAAGGCGTAGCTGCCGTCCGCGTGCACGGTCAACCCGGTGACGCGATCCTTCGCGTCGGCGCCGAGGCTCGCGGCCGCGGGGAGCCAGGGGATGCCGTCCAGGCGCAGCCAGTTGGGGCCGCTCAGATCGAAGCGCTGCCAGGCCGCCTGCGTCGACGTGTGCAGATAAGCCTTGAAGGCGTGCGTGGAGCCCGGGTTGCTCGCGCAATCGCTGCTGCCGGTGAGGCCCGCTGCGCAGGCCTCGTTCTGGCACAGGGCGTCTGCTGTAGCGAGCCCCGTGCCGGCGTTGAAGAACGCCTGCGAGAGAAATGCCAGGCGGCCCGTGAGCGGCGCGGCGGGCAGCTCGGCATCGGAGTCGTCCCCGAAGCACATGATCCCGTTGCTGCCGCTGCAGACACCGGCGAAGCCCTCGCCGATGTAGGTGGTGCTGCTGAGGGCGATGCCACCCTGGTCCCTCGCATCGCTGCTGGACCAATTGCGGCAGCTCACGGCGCCGAGCGTCGCCTCGGGTGTGAGCGCGCCCGCCGTGGTGACCGCGCTCCAGGCCGGGGTAGCGGACGGCTGCACGACCCCGTTCTCGTCCAGCTGCAGCGGGTGCAGCAGCTCGCCGCGCGTCAAGCTGGCGACGGAGCGCGCGATGGGCTGCCCGTCGGGGCGAACCCAGCCGCCGCGGTGCTGGAACATGCGGCTGGGCGTGATGTCATCGTCGGCGTCCGCGCGCGTGCCCGGCGCCGCGAGCCAGGCCACGAAGCGGGTGCCATGCAGGCCCGCCGCGGCCGCCAGGCGCGCGCA
>JAICTU010000832.1 GCA_025936205.1 Polyangiaceae bacterium
GGCGGACGGGATCCGGAACCGACCTCCGCCGAGCTGCTGCCGCCGGAGCTATTGCCATTGGGAGCGCCTGCCAAGCCGTCCGAGACCGAAGCGTCGCTGCCCGTGCTGGTCCCCGCATCTGCGCCAAAATCGGACGGTATGGCGAGAATGACGTCACAGTTCGACGTGGCTTGGTTTTGGCTACAGCCCGTGACCTCGACGGGATTGGCGCACGCCAGCGCGAGCCCCATGAATGCACCCGATAGCGCGCACTGCGTTACGATTTTCATGATTTCCTTCTTCCGGCGCTCGCTCCCACGAACACCGCAAACGGCTCCGAGCCCAGAGCTGCGCGCCGCGTCCGCCCGGGCCGCGGCGATCTGCTCGATGGCTCGCGCATCTACGTTCATCGCGTGAGCAGCTGGCTTGCCGCGCCCGTGGCGTGGAGTGCCCACGGACGGTGAGCGAGTGGGACAGTACTGGTGGTACAGGGTGGCAGCATTTGTGCTGCGAGGCTCCACGCGACGCAGCTCTGGATACTACCAAACGAAGTAGCTTCGCTCAAACGCAAGAGATGCTCATCTCTACAGCGCTCGCGCCGTGATCCGAAGCGATCCGGAGCGATTGCCGCCGCGCGGAAGATGTCGGTTCCAGGCTGACACGGGGAACCCGCGCTGCGGAAACTCCCGGTTTGGGACACGATCGCAGCGCTCCGCACGCGCTGTTCGCACGGGAAACGTTTTCAGTCGGCCCGCACTCTCGCTGCGGCTTCCGTTCTCAAACGGTGCTGGCGCGTTCCGACGGCATCCGCACGGCCAGCATCGGGTAGCTCTGATGCAGTGCCTCGAGCGCGGCGGTTCCGGGACCACTGAGCAGAGCGGAGCGGCTCGCATCGAAGATCACAATCGCGGCCGGCTTGCCTCGCCACACTTTGGCCAGGCTGCGCATGCGCGCGCTGATGCGATCGGCAGCGCTGGCATCGAAGCCACGGGCCACCTCCACCAGCAGGCTTTCGTTCATGAGCAGGTGAGCTACGCCGTCGGCGCGCTCGCTGCCGAACCAGCGCTCGCGCTCGATGCGCGCCCAACCCATGCGCCGCAGCAGGTGCCGCTCCAGCGCCAGGAGATAGCTGTCCTGATTCGGCCAAGCGCGGGGCGGCCACTCGGAGAGGACCTCGAGCAGCTGGTGCAGCGGCGTCGGGCCTGCCGTCACGTCCAGATTGAGAGGCAACGAGAGGTCCACCACGGCCGGAAATTGCGAAACGGCAGGCGCTGCGATCTCCGGCGCGACGAGCGTGGGCGGCACGCTGTCGGCGCGGCGACGCGTGATGATTGCAATCGCGACCAGGGCGCTGCCCCAGACGCGACCCGTGAGCAGCGCGGGGGCTCCCGCCGGCCAGCCCCAGACCAGATGCGAAATCGTCAGCACGCTCGCGATACCCAGACCGAACAGCCCCAGGGCTTGCGCGAACTCGCTCGTCACACGATATTTGAGCGGGCTCGGCAGGCCATCGATCTGTGCGAGGTCTTCGAGGCCGAGGCGTGTCGCCGTCGCGAACCTGGTCCAGACGAGGCGCGGATCCCAGGCGCCTTCGTCGTTGCGCAGCTTGCCGATCCAGGCAAAAGCCAGCGTCCAGAAAAAGAACAGCACCAGGTTGCTGGTGATCACCGTCCCCCCGTGCAGCGGACCCCGCAGGATGGCATCGATGCCGGGGCCAATCAGCCCGCTCAGCGCCGCCAGCGTCGCCA
>JAICTU010000664.1 GCA_025936205.1 Polyangiaceae bacterium
GGAGCATGCTCACCATCGTGACGTTCGTCTCCGTCGCATCCGGTTGCTGCCCGCCCGGTTGCTGCGAATTGGTGGCCTGCGTGCTGTCCTTGTCCTTCGAGTCTGAGCAGGCAAAGGCCCAGCTCAGCAGCAGGCTCGCGGCCAAACAGCGCGTGCGGCGCGGCGCTTCCAAGCGAAAGTTCATGCGATTCATGGCAACTCCAAGATTCCTGCGCGGGGGTTCTCCGGCCGAGCTTTTGTCGCACGAGCCGGTTGTCCACTCAATGCGATCGCTGCGCGCCGGCGATTTCGCGGCGATTCGGGCGCACTTTTCTGGCCAGCCCACCACGATTTGCCCCGCGATGGACTGGCCCGCAGCGCGTCATCGTGGCACCCCTGAAGCGTCATGTGCCGGAATATCCGCCCCCTGTTCAACTTCGAGCCCCCCGCCACCGACCAAGAAATCCGCGCCGCAGCCCTGCAGTTCGTGCGCAAAGTGAGTGGCTCGACCAAACCGAGCAGCAGGAACCAGCCCGAGTTTGACGCCGCGGTCGAGAAGATCAGCCGCATCACCCGCAAGCTGGTCGACTCGCTGGAGACCGCTTCCCCGCCCCGCAACCGAGAGGTCGAAGCCGCCAAGGCCCGCGCCCGCTCCGCCCAGCGCTACGCGCGGCCCTGACGCAGCCTGTCAGCGGAGCGCGCTGATCAAATCGCTCCAGCTCATTTTCCGTGCTCTAGCCTACACCCTGCGACGGCCGGGCTATGCCTTCTCCCCTGTCGTGGCTGCTGCCGTCGTTTCGTCGACTCGTTGCACGAGCATCGCGGCGGTGAAGGGCTTGCGCAATAAATTGACATCCGCCACGCTCAGCCCGCGTTCAGCGAGCGCGTCTTCGGCGTAGCCCGACACGAACAGGACGTCGATGGCTCCCAACAAGCGCATCAGATGCTGCGCCAGCTCGAGCCCGGACATCTCCGGCATGACCACGTCCGAAACCAGCAGGTCGAACTTCTCGCCGCGCTCTGCGATGTCGAGCGCCCGTCTCGGCCCTTCCGCCTCGACGACCACGTGGCCCGCAGCGCGCAGCGCCCGAGCGTTCACCGCTCGCACTGCGTCGTGGTCTTCGACCAGCAGGAGTCGGCGACGGCGGCGGGAGCGCAGCGCCGAATCCCTCGCGACCGGCACTCTGCTGGTAGCTGTGCTGGCAGAGGCGTTTACCGGGCCAGATTCCACGGGAAACAGGATCGCGACCCGGGTCCCCTGCCCCAGGCGGCTGTCCAACGTGATGTGCCCTCGTGCCGCTGCCACGATTCCATGCACCGTCGAGAGCCCGAGCCCGGTGCCCTTGCCCCTGGGCTTGGTGGTGAAGAAAGGCTCGAAGGCTCGTTCGCTGACGTCTGCGCTCATCCCGTTGCCCGTGTCCTCGAAACTCAGCTCGACGTAGCGCCCCTGGCGCAGAGCGTGTAACGCTCCCTGCTCCGCCGCCAGCGCCAACAGCCGGGTCGAGATGCGCAATCGGCCGCCGCGGCTCATGGCGTCCCGGGCGTTCACGGCCAGGTTCACGACGATCTGATCGAGCTGTCCTCGATCGATCTTCACCACGGCATCGCTCGCCTGGAGAGTCGTCTCGAGGGCGACGTCCTCCCCCAACAGGCGTTCCAGCATCGCGAGCGAGTGACCGAGGGCCTGGTCGACGACCACGGCCTCCACCCGGCCGCTCTCGACCCTGGCGAAGGTCAAGAGCTGCTGGGTGAGAGTGCGCGCTTTCTCCGCCGCTGCTGCCAGCGACGCCAGATCCGCCAGGGCGGAGTCGTTTCCCTCGAGCACGGGCCTCAGAAAGTCGGTCGAGCCCAGGATCACGGTGAGCAAATTGTTGAAGTCGTGTGCCACACCTCCCGCCAGGCGACCCAGGCTCTCGAGCTTGCGACTCTGCAGGAGCTGCGCCTCGATCTCGCGCTGCTCGGTCACGTCGCTCCCCACCAGCAGCAGAAGTGCGGGGCTTCCGGCCTCGTCTCGCTGAAAGACCGAGACTTCTACCTCGATGGTCCGATTCTTCCCGGCTACGGTCGTCAGCTCCAGCTCCTGCCGGCCCGTCTCCCCGCGCATTGCCCGCTCGTAGGCTTCGTGCGCGAGTTGCCAGAGCTGCGGGGCGGGGGGCGTACCGACGAGCTCCCGGTACTTCCGGTTGCAGTGCACGAGCGCCTGCCCAGCTGGCTCGAACACGACGACCAGCTGAGGCAAAGCGTCCTGCACGGCCTTCAGTTGGGCGCGCGTGCGCGCGAGTGCGGTCCGCACTCGTTCGGTCTCGCGCATGTCGAGCATGCTGGCCCGAACGGCAGTACGCCCTTGGTGAGTCACCTTCGACAGCCAGATGCGACACGGAAGTAGCTCTCCGTCGCTCGCCCGATGAAGCCAGTCGAACACCGGCCAGCTACCAGCGAGGACCTGGTCCAGCAGCGTGCGGGCGACCTGAGCGGAGTCCTGCCCGTCGGCTTGGGTGGGCGGACTGAGCTCGAGGGGGCCCATACGCAGCAGCTCTTCGCGCGACAGCTTGAATAGTCGGCAGGCGTTGTCGTTGGCATCCACGAAGCGATTGCTGTCCACGTCGAGCACCACATAGGCCTCCGGCGAATGGTCGAGCAGCTCGCGGTAGCGCTCTTCGGATTGAGCCAGCGCGCGGCGAGCCTCGTGACGCTCCGTGACGTCGATCACGAGACCCCCGATGCCGGAAACCTGTCCCTGGGCATCTCGCAGGGCGAACTTCAGCGAGTGGCCGATGCATTCGCGACCGTCCAGCTGCAGATGCTCTTCGACCTCGAGCGTCCGGCCTGTCGCCAGCACCAGGCGATCATTTTCCACGAACTCGTCAGCGCTCGCTCGCTGGAAGACCTCGTGATCCGTACGCCCCAGCACCTGTTCTCGGCCGAGACCAGCCAGCTCGAGCCAGGCGCGATTGACGTACAGGTACTTGCCCTCCCGATCCTTGACGAAGCAGAGCACTGGCGAGCGGTCCATCAGCTCGAGCAGGTACCCGGCCTCGGTCATTCCATCCCTCGCCCCCACCATCCAGGCGAGAGCATGCCGCAAAGTAGCCCCAGTGCCCACCGTTCGTTCTGCAGTGAAAGGGCTCGGCGCCGCACATCAGTAGCTCACACCTGAAGAGCCCTGCGAGCGGCCAAGCCAGGCCCGGTCGGGGCGCCGTCGCAGAAGATTGCCTTCAATTTCCTCTTGTTCGGCCACTTCCTGTACGTGAACGGGCTGGCACCGGGTCGAAAATGGATCACGGCCTGGGGACATCGGTCGACGGACTTCTACTTCATGGGCGAGCCAGCGCTCGCTCCGGCTGGGAACGAGCGCTCTCAATCACCACGAGATGTTTCGGCCAATCCGCGTGGCGTTGCCGCCCGGCGCGCTGCAGCAGCGCTGCCACCTGTTGCAGCGATTCACCCTCGCGTTGCACGCGCGGCGCGACCGGGCGCCACGCTTGCTCGCGCAACGCTGCGAAGCTGATCACTCGACCGTCCGCGCACGCGCTGGACGCGACCACGAAAGGCTTGCCCCGGCCTGGGCCGCGAGCGGCGGGCCTGTGGCCTTGGTCGCCCCGATGAGTCGCTCTCAGGCTGGGAAATCCGCTTGAAAGCGCGCTCGAGACCGGTGATGGAAGCACATGGCTGTCCGACCGCGCTGGCTGCTGCCGCTCGCCTGCCTGACCCTGGCCTGCGCAGTGGACGAACGCACGCCCGGCATCGCACCGGCGGCGGGCGCAAGCTCGAACACCCCCCAGCCCTCTCTGCCCGAGGGCGATGGGCGCGAGGTCAAGCTCAGCGTGGTGGTGCGCGGCGACGGCCTGGGCAGCATCAGCGTGGTGCGCGACGACCAGCCCGATCAGCTGTGTCTGGAGCAGTGCAACACGCGCGTCGCGAGCGGCACCGAGCTGCGGCTGACGGCCACGCCCGGCCTGAACACGGCGGTGCGCTGGTCCGTCCCCGGCTGCGGCAGTGAGCCCACTTGCCAGCTACGAGTCGACTCGGACCTCATGGTGGAGGTCACGCTGGAGCTCGCCTACAACGTCGCGTTCATCA
>JAICTU010000215.1 GCA_025936205.1 Polyangiaceae bacterium
GCCGCATAGCGCCCACTCCCCCCTGAGCCCGCGCAGCGGGCGATTTGGGGGGAGCCACCGCCCGCAGCGCGTAGCGCGAGGACGGATGGCGAGGGGGGCATCTATCCCAGAATCAGGCTCAAAAAATCGCGCAAGTCGAGACTAGCACCCGTCAGCGTCGACGGGCCAGGACCACGATCGGTCCGTCGGGGCTGGGGATAGTACCCGTGATGCGCTCGAAAACGGCTGAATTGAGCAGCATGCGGCTGGTCTGCACCCACGGGATCCAGCGGCGGCGCCTCTTTCGTTGGCTCGCGTCGCCTGCGAGCACCACCACGTAGTCCGCGCGCTCGCTGAGCGTCTGCGCCCAGCGCTCGGGCGTCAGCGCCTGATTCCCGTGCATCCGAGAGTCCCATGCCCACAGATCCACCATCAGCGGGTCCACGATCAGGGGAGAGCCCGGCTGAGGTTCCACCGGGTACGTTGGCGTCGTGATTCGGAACCCCGCATTGAAGATCATGGCGTCAATGAGGGAGGCGTCGTGGATCGCGCCCCAGTGGATGAGGCCGACCGTCACCCGGCTCTGATTTGCCTCCGTGGCATGCTGACCGATCGCCGCGAGGGCTGCATTGACGCCTTTTCTGTCCCTGTGCCCGTTCCTGCCATGCAGGTCACGGAAGGCCGAAACCGTGCCATAGGTGCGGTATGCGGTGGCCGCGGCGAGCACCCCTGCAAACGCCCAGTGGCGGAGAACCGCCAGCGATGGCGGCTCGAACGGAAACAGGAGCGTCAGGAACACGCCGAGCAGTGCGAGCGTGCCGTACGCTCCGAAATCCGTTCCGAGAATGCTCAGGATCGCCGGCGGGACCACGACCAGCCAGAGGTGGCTCCACTGCGCCCGCTGGGCGAGCCGTCGCCTGTCCATCAGGATGGCGGCCACAGGCACGATCGCGAGCACACACAGCACGGGCAGATTGGCCCGCAGGAAATCTGCCAGGTGTTGCAGCCAGGCCAGCGCGGTCGCCGAAAACTCCGTTCGCTGCAGCACGCCCGCGCTCTTGTACTGCGTGGGGTAGAATCTCAGCATCGCCAGGTGGGGGAACAGCCACCAGCCGCACACGGTGATCATCGCCGCGATCGCCAGCCCCCCTCCGAGCAGCGAGGCCTGGCGCTCCGAGCGAGAGCGGGTCCAGAGACCGCGGATCACGAAGGGTAGCATCGCTGGCACGACGATTCCGAGCGTGTAGACGCGCGCCAGCGCCAGCAGCCCGAGGAAGACCCCGGCGACAATGGACGCGGTGCGATCGCGAAAGGAATGGCTCAGCAGAACCCAGGCGAGGGCGCTCGAGCCGACCATGTAGCCATGGAGATTGGGATCGAGGCTCGTGAGACCGAGCTCGACGCTGG
Source organism: Polyangiaceae bacterium (assembly GCA_025936205.1). The sequence continues at coordinate 1,387 of JAICTU010000215.1, forward strand.
GCAGGTACGGGTTGGCGACGAGATAGGCAGCGGCGACCAGTGCAGACAGCCACCACGCCTTGGTGCGATCCCACAGCAGCCAGTACACCGAGGCACCCATGGCCAAGAACCACGGCGAGTTGAGGATGACCGCTGCAGAGGGACGCAGCGGCAGCACATTCCTCAGCAACCACGCCATCAGGTTGTGCAGGACGTAGACCTCGGTACTGTGGTCGGCTGCCGGCAGCGGCGTCGGGGAGGCGAGGACGTGCAGGGTGCCGAAGTCGTGTCGATCTTGGACCAGCAGGCCCACACTCATCACGAAATAGGAATTGTCCGTCGCGAGGAGATGCCGGTCGTAATAGCGTTCGCTGGTGCGCAGCGCCGTGACGAGGATCGCCACGCCGAATGCGATGACGAGAGCCAGTCCAAGCCACTTGCGCCAGTTCGTCGTGGTCGAGACCACGCGCTCCGTGCTCGATGCTGTCGGGGTGTCGGGTGTCCCCGCAGAAAACTGTGGCCAGCGGAGCAGCCGGCTCAACACCAGCGATTCCGATCCCGAAGCAGAGACAGGTAACCGACGACGGTCTTGGCGACCTTCATCTTGCTCTTGCCCACCCGTGCGCTCGAGTCCAGCCGCATCGCGACTTCGGAGATCGAGAATTTGAGCGCCACACACTTCACCAGCAGCTCGACCATGGACTCGAAACCGGTCCGCTCGATGACTCGTGGGCCGTAACGCTTCTGCAGTGCCTGGAGCGCGCTCGCCCGATGCGCCCTGAGGAAGGAGCTGGTCGTGTTGATACCCTGCAGCCCCAGCAGCGCCCGTACGAACGCGGAGCCGCCGTGGCTCAACAGGATGCGCACCTGGTTGGTGTCCGAAAAGCCACCACCATAGGCGTGCGGCGAGGCGAGCACGACGTCGAACTGCTCTCGCTTCAGGCGCGCGAGCATCGTGCACAGCACGTCGATGCGCGAGGTGTTGTCACCCTCGGTGGTGACCACGATGTCTTCGGGCTCGAGCAGCGGAGCGACGTGCTCGAATGCGGTGCCGAACGCGGCGCCCGGGCCCTGATTGGGGGAGAGCCGGAGGACCGTGACGGGCAGCTCCGCGCGGCACTGCTCCGCTCGGGCCACCGTGCCGTCGGTGCTCCCGTCGTCCACGAGAATGCCGGCGAAGCGGTCCGGGGAGAGCTGCTCGGACAACTTGCGCCAGTCGGAGAGCAGACGCGGAATGTTGCCCTCTTCGTTGAAGACGGGCGCGATGACGTAGACGGTTGCCACGCTGTCAGACCCGACGGCTCGGGCTCTTCGAGATGGATTCGAGCGTCTTTCGGATGGCCTGTTCCATCGTGTGCTTGGGACGATACCCGAGAAGGCGTTCGGCCTTCCTGAGGTCCGGGATGCGACGCAGGATGTCCTTGTAGTTGCCGAACACCTCCTGCATCGGGATGAATCGGAGCTTGAGCTCCTTACCGGTGTTCGCGAGGCGGTGGATGAGCTTCGCGGCGTCGAGGACGCTCATCTCCTCCTGGCTGCCGAGATTGATGATCTCGCCGACGGCCTGCTCTGACTCCAGGGCGGCGATCGTCCCGTCGATCAGGTCGTCGACGTAGGTCATCGAGCGCGTCTGTGAGCCGTCCCCGTGGATGGGCACCTCTTGGTCTTCGAGGACGGCGCGGATGAAGATCGGAATGTGACCGCCGCTCCAGGCGAAACTGGAGCGCGGGCTGAAACCGCCGAAGTAGCGCAGCACCACGACACGCAGGCCACAGTCCGCCTGATACCCGAAAGCCAGCTGCTCGCCATAGAGCTTGGCGACGGCGTAGCTCCAGCGTTTCACCATGCTCGGGCCGAGCAGCAAGTCACCGTCTTCCGAGAAGGGGAGATCCGGGGACATCCCGTAGACGTCCGAGGTCGAAGCGTAGACCACCTTGCGACCCCACATGCGCGCCGCCTCGAACACGTTCTCGGTGCCCTTGGCGTTCACCTTGAGCGTCGCCATGCTCGAGTCCTTCTCCGCGATCTTCTTCACGGCAGCCAGGTGCACGATGGTGTCGGCGTCCTTGGCGAGGATCTTCAACGTGTCGAAGTCGAGGATGTCGACGGGGTAGAACGTGAACCGCGGGTTCGCCAGGTTGTGAGCAATGTTGGCCTTCTTGCCGAAGGTCAGGTTGTCGATGCCGGTGACCGTGTACTCGCGCGCGAGCAGCCCATCCAGGAGGTGGGAGCCGATCATGCCTGCGACGCCAGTGATGAGGATATTCTTCATGTTCATACCCGCGGAAAGACCCGTTTGGCCCTTGCCGTCGGGCGGGGACTCTACACCGAAATGCTGGAATCCGCCGAGAAAGGTCGCCATTGGCGGGCGTTTCTGGGGCAGCGCCGCGCGCGAGGAGGACCGTGGCGGCCCGCCCTCAGCGGCACGTCACGTGCTCGCCCGCTGGCTCGTAGATCTCGAAGAATCCATTGCTCCAGCTGCGCGAGTAGCCATTGTTCTGCAAAAACCGGCTGAGCACACGGCGCACACCGGCGAAGGGCTCGCGTGCTTCGAGGGGATCCGGGTGAGCGGGCCACTCGAAGCCCCGGGTGCTCTTGGTCGTCACCACGGCGACCGGCAGGCACCCCGTGCGCTCCGGCGCTGCAAGCGCCAGATCGTTCACCGTCGTACCGCTCTCCCCGTAGGCCATCAACCAGGGGCGATTCAGGTAGGGGCGCGTCCGCGTCAGGTACTGGAGCAGCGGAGTGCCTTCATAGGCGAGCAGGTAGTCTCCGGGGGCCACGCGCGACTCCAGGGCGGCCAGCACTTCCCGTACGGATCGCGCGCGCTCCGGTGAGGTAAATTGACCGAGCAACTGCGGATGACCGACCGACGCTGTCAGGTGGCTGCGAGCGGAATCGCGATAGGTGTAGGTGGCGGCCTGATACAGCGCTTCTCCGGACAGCACGAGGCTGGCGAGCAGTGCGAGCTTCGGGCCCTGTCCGCCCAGCCACGGCTTCTCCAGCGCGTACAGGAGCGCGAGCGTGAACGGCAACGCAAACCACAAGCCGATGTGGGCGTTCTTGATGCCCAGATTGCTGCCGAGCGGCGCGACCACTACCAGCAAGAGCAGCACGCAGGCCGCCACGCGCTGCTCGACGCTGCGCTTCCAGGCGCCGAGCACGACGGCACCGAGGATGATGTAGCTGCAGCCCGGCACGAGCCAGCGCCACGACTGCGACTTGTGAGTGAGCACGAACACCCCGCCGGCGCAGGCGAGCGGCACGAGCCAGCGCGCGCTCCAGGGTTGCCAGCGAAAGATGCGCGTCAGGGCGACCCCGCCGGTGCAGGCCCCGAGCCCCCAGGCGAGGGCCAGGCTCTGATCGGTCACGAACGAGCGGAGCAGACTGTTCGGAGAATAGCCGGCGGCCTGCACGTCGGGCGCGAACAGATCCCGCACGCTCCGGAAGTACTGCTCGGCGTCGCCCCGCGCGTAGATCAGCGCCAGCATGGCGAGCACGCCTGCCGCGACGCCCAGGCACGCCGCTCCCAGGTCCCGCGGCAGCCGTGCTCGGCGCTGCGCGTCGAGCACGGCGGCGAGGCCGAGCGCGGCGACGAAAGAGCACGCGAGCAGGTTCGGCAGGCGCGCAAACGGGCCCATCCCGATCAGCGCGCCGGACGCGAACAGCCAGCGGGTGCTGCGCTGGCGAACGCCCTGGATCAGGCAGGCGGCTGCCCCGCTGAAGAGCACGGTCGACAGGGCGTTGTAGGAAAACCAGGTGGCATGTCGATCGCTCAGAAAGGCGCTGGTGACCAGCGTGGAGAACACGGCAGCGCGCGCGTTCGACATCACCCGCGCCAGACGGAACGCCAGCCACACGCACAGCGACATGCACAGCGCCCACAGCGCGCGCATGCCGAGCACGCCGAGGCCGCCGAACAACGCATCCCAGCTGGCTCCAACCAGATTGGTGAGCCATGTGTTGGCCGAGTCCTCCGTGGCCTCCGGGTGGCGAAAGAAGCAGCGAAAGCCGGTGAGCAGATAGCCCTGGTCCGTGAAGTCGAGGCCCTGCCAGATGAACAACCAGGGCAGCCCGAGCGCGCCAGCCAGCGCCAGTTGCTCGACGCGAGTCGCGGCGGCGCTGCCTGAAAAAGCCGTCGCCGGCGCGGCTTGAACGCTGCTGGTCATGCGCTCAGCAAATCATAGTCGCCCGGGTCCGTCCAGGCCGCCCGGGCTCAACGCAGCTGGCCGCCGAGGCAGGCCAGCGCGCGCTGTCCGTTCACCCGCCAGCGCGCATCCACGCTCTCCAGCTCCTGCGCGAGCCCAGGGCGCAGGCCCACGATCGGATCGCTCTTGAGCGTACGCAATGCGAGCAGCGGCGCCGGAAAATAGCCGGTGACCAGCGCGAACGGGAGTTCCGGCGCCCAGAGCGCGTCGCCGACCGCGCGCCGGTAGTGGGCATCGCCCTTGAGGATCACCAGTCGGGCGCTGGCGAAGCGTTGCTCGAGATCGGGTGGGCACTCCCACAGCGAGCGCGGGCCGTTCCAGAACTCGTGCGGCGCGATCTCGAGCTGGCCGCTGGCCAGTGCAGCGTGCAACCGTTCGCGGCAGCCGCGTGCCGCCACGCTGAAGCGGGCCCAGAGCGCCTGGGCCTCGTCTCCTTCCGCTCGAATGAACCAGCGCAGGTCGGCGGCGATCGCGTCGCTGACGAAGCAGGGGTGCAGCTTGACGTGCAGCACCAGCGGCGCGGAGAGCAGCTCGAGCAGGCGCGCCGCGAGCACCAGATCCACGCTGAGCTCTGTGCCCGCATTGTCGATCACCAGGTGCACGGCACCTGAACGCGCGCCGAGCAGGTCGATCACCGCGGCGCGATCGTCGATCAGCAGATCTGCGCGGGCCCCCGCCACCCCGCGCTCGCGCGAGGCGGCGAAGCTCAGGTCCATGCGGTTGCCGAACACGCTTGCGAGCAAGAGCTGCTGCAACTGCTCGCCGCGTTCACCCTGGATGGCGGCCGCGCTGTCGAGCGCCGCGCGGTGTCCGTCGCTCGCGTACTCTGCGCGCTTGATGGGCAGGAACGGGTCGACGCCGCGCTGCCAGAAGTCGACGGCCTCTGCCAGGCAGCGGTAGGCGTAGTTTTCGGCGAAGAACCAGTCGCACTGGCCCCAGCTGGCCTCCGTGCGCTGGGGCAACGTGGCGAGCCACTCCGCCGCGTGGGGCGCATCCACGGGCAGCGCCGGCAGGCGCGCGTCGGCGCGCAGGGCGTCGCGCAGCGCTGCCACTCGCTGGACGCAGGGTGGCGGCAGCTGCGGATTCTTGCTCAGCACCTCGTCCAGGATGGCCGGCACGCGCACGGCCATCGTGTGCTGCGCAAAGGGGTTACTGGCGTCGGTGCGGATGCGCGGCGGCAGCCCGGGCGGCGAGCGCATCAGCTACCGAGCGCTTCGTCGATCTGCTTCGCGACCGGCTCGAACTCGGTCGGGTTGGGCACGCGCTTGCCGTTGATGAACACGGTGGGCGTGCCATTGACCTGCACGCCTTCACCCAGGGCCACGTCTGCATCGACCGCGGCCTTCTCCGTCTGGCCGTCGAGCGACTTCTGCAGATCGCCGAGGTTCAGCTTGGCCTGCCGCGCGTAGTCCTCCAGAGAGGAGCGCGAGAGCGCTTGCTGGTTGGCGAACATCAGGTCGTGGAACTCCCAGAACTTGCCCTGCTTCTGGGCAGCCAGCGCAGCCTCTGCCGCGAGATGCGCGTCGGGATGCATGGGCAACGGGAACTGACGGAACACGAACCGCACCTTGTCGGCGTAGCGCTCCTTGATCTTGTGCACCACCTCGGAGGCCCGCGCGCAGTACGGGCACTGGAAGTCCGAGAACTCCACGATCGTGACCTTGGCGTTCTCCGGGCCAAAACCCGGCGCGCCTTTGCCCGCGATCTTCGCCTGGGCTTCGGGCGAGAGCGGCTGGTTCATGGCCTCTTGCTTCTGCAGCTCGGTCAACACCTGCCCATAAGAGCCCGCCAGTTGCTCGCAGTGCTCGCGCGGAAACTGCGGCGTCTGCTCCTTGACCATGGCGCAGGTCGAGGTGTCGGGGCCGAGGTCCTTACACAGGCGCTCTGCCAGATCCGAGCACGGCTTGCGATCGACGTCGATCTGATGCTCGACCTGTGGGAAGTCCTTGATCGCCGCCACGCAGGCGCTGGCGGGCAACACCTTGCCCAGCTCCTTGGCGGAGGTGCACAGCGCGGACTCGTCGCCGCCGCTGCGGCCGCACAGCTGTGACACGAACTGTTCACACGAGTCGGAGGAGCCCGCTGCCGCTGCTGCGGCCGGTGCGTTGGCGCTATCCGCGGGAGCCTTCTCGTGACAACCGAGGCTCAACGCAGCAACACAAGCCAACCATGCCACCATTCTCATCTGCTTCTTCTCCAACTCTCGGGGTGCGGGGTGTCCCCGCCATCACGGTGCAGCGCCGCCCTGGGTGGGGCACGCCCCGTCGGCGCAACATAGCCCATCGTTTCGGGGCTCGAAGGGCGGATCGGGCTCGGTGCGGCCAAATTCGACCCGCAATCCGGCAGCCCCGGGCTGGTGGGGCCGCCTCTGACATGCGCCCCGCCCGGCTCGCCGCGTGCGGTGAGTGGGCGGGGCTCCACGTGCACTGGCTGCTCGTTGGGCGGCCGTTATGCGGCAGGCTTGGCAGCGCGGGCCTGTGGCGATTGCAATGCCCGGCGGACCCGCCGCGTCAGCTGGGTTGCGGCCTTGATGTGGTTGTTCGATGTGCGCGTCGATTTGCGTGAAGGCCGGCCATCACAGTCTTCCAGGGCGTAGGTCATGCCGCTGTCGTTCTGGCGGCCGTCGTGCCTGCCGTGATGGTTGCCGTTGTGACCGTTCGTGAGCGGAGCCTCGGGTTCCAGCGCAGCGGGCGGCGGGCGCAGCGTCGCCCGGGGCGTCTTCTGGCCGCTGCGTTCGACGCGGTGGCGCACGGCCCGCGCGACGCGCGGCATGATTCGGCGCACGGCCTCCAGCACTTCGCTGGCGCGCTGTTCGATGTGCACGGGCTCTCCGTGGTCAAATACGATCTCGATGCTGCAACGCAGACCGGGGCCGCCGCGCGGACCATTTTCGTCCTGCAGGTGGATGACGGCTCGCGAGATGCGCGTACCGAACGGCACCAGCGTGAGCCGCAGCCGCTCCTCGATGCTGGTGCGCGCCACCTCGTCGAGCGCGCCCCGGGCGTGCGTGATCACCTCGGTGGCGTCGATCGGCGTGCGCCCCAGCGCGCGTTTGGGCGCCTGCCGGCTGTCGTTGTGGTTGTCGGTGTCTCGGGCATCAGCATGGTTAGCCATGCTGAAATTCTCGCAAGACACGTGCCTGCGGGTACCCGGCGCAGGCGCGTGGCATCCTTCGGCGGATTGCACTCGTGCAACTCGATTTCCGAGGGCCTGGACCTCGGCGTTCGCGGGGGAGAGGGGCTGCTTGCAGCGCCTGGACCAGCTGGCGGCGGGACCTGACTGCAATTCCGCCACGCACGGCCGCCAGTGTGGGGGGCAGAAGACCCAACTCGAGCGGGCCCCGGTGTCAGCGCGGCTTGGGCTGGCTCCTGCGACAGGCGCCCAATATCCTGCTCATTCCGGGGACGTCGAGCCGCGAACAGCTCCGCGAAACCTTGGGGCAGCGGAGCTCGAGCTCCCTGCCGACGCGTTGCAGGCGCTCGAGCGGATCTAGCGCGGCGGCAGCTCGACCAGGTTGCCGCTGAGCATCAACAGGCTGAGCACCGTCCAGCAGTGGTTGTAGTAGCGGCTGCGCGTCAGCAGCTGCCCCGTGCGCACGCGCGCATAGGCGGCCTCCACGAACGGCGCGAACGCAGGGTCGTGCATCGCGCCGGCCGCGGCGCAACCGACGAACACCGCCGAGCCCGGGTTGTTGGGCGGAGACTTGGGATCGGGCGCGGGCTTGCCGTCGAGCGCGTAGCCGTCGACGATCTGGTCGGCGCCGATGCCAGCGAAGAAGCGGCTCACCTGCTGCAGGTAGGCTCGAGCGCGCGGCTCCTTGGCGTAGGCCCAGTCCTGCCCGAGCCGGAAGGGGGTGCGCGCCGAGTCGTACTGGTAGTTCTGCATCGCGCCCGGAAAGGCTTCGACGGGCTTGCCCGCGTCGTCGCACCAGGCCGGCACGAGGCCGTTCGATTGGTTACCGCTCGCGGCATTCAAGCTGCGATTCAGCACCACGTAGCCCGTGTCGATCACGCGCTGCCAGCCTGCCTGGTTGCCCGTGACCTCGCCGAACAGGCGGTACTGGTTGGGCGCGAAGTACGAGGGGTTGAACACGTTGCGCCCCCGCCAGTCGTCGCCGGGCAGGAACAGATCGGGCCACTTGCCGTGGTCGACTTCCGTCTCGTAGATGGCGTCGATCAGCTGTTGCGCCATGCTCAGGTACGTCTCTTCGAACGAGCCCCGGCCGCCCCACTGACGGTCGGCCTGGATCAAAGCCCAGGCCATGTCCTCATCCGCATCGGAGGCAGCGCCCACGGCCAGCGGGCGCGAGCCGTCCGGCGCGATGTACCAGTCCATCAGTCCGCTCTTGTTCAGAAAGCAGCGCGCATAGCGCCAGAAGCCATCAAACAGCGCCTGGTCGCCGAACATGACCGAGATCACCATGCCGTAGGCGATGCCTTCGGACACCGTCGAGTTGGCTTGCCCGTCGGGGGTGTCCGGGCGGCGCGTGCGCCAACCGCCTCGTGCGCCGTCGCTGGTCACGATCTCGCTCCGCCAGTTCTCGAACGCGTTGCGCGCGTCGGCCGCGTTGGCCTGGCGCGGATAGCTACAGTGAGGGAGGCGCTGATCGTGCGGAAATGGAAACCGGGTCATGGCCCCCAGGAGCCTAATCGGCGCCGAAGGCGGCGCATGAAAAAAAGCGAGTGTCGCGTCTAGAGTGCCGCGCGACTTGGCCCGACCCGGGCCGCCGCAGGCGAACCGGCCCGGGTCGGGCCACGAGGGCTGCCAATGAGGCGCGACACTCGGGGCGCTATTGGGATTTGAAAGCAAGACCCGGAGTGCGAGCCTGGGCCCGGAGGCTAGGTTGGTGGTGAAGGCTTCGAGACGCAGTAAAGGAGCGAAAGCCATGTTCCACGCCGATTTCCAGGAGACGCGAACCTCCTCCGCCCCCCGCGCAGCCCGAGGTGGATCCAGCGGATCCCAGAGCGCCGTGACAGATCCGCGCTGGGGAGCCATCGTCGCGCGCGATTCTCGCGCAGATGGCCAGTTCTACTATGCGGTCGCCAGCACCGGCGTATATTGCCGCCCGAGCTGCGCTGCACGCTTGCCGCGGCCGGAAAATGTGAGCTTCCACCTGACGCGCGCAGCGGCCGAGGGCGCTGGCTATCGGCCTTGCAAGCGCTGCAAGCCGGAGCAGCTGCCGCTCGACGAACGGCGCGCGCAGCAGGTGGCGGAGCTCTGCCGCTTCATCGACGAGGCGCTGGAGCAGGCAGCGGAGTTGCCCAAGCTCGAGACACTCGCGGAGCACGCTGGCATGAGCCCGCATCATTTGCATCGCCTGTTCAAGGCGGTGACGGGCGTCACGCCGCGCGCTTACGCGGTTGCCCGGCGCGCCGAGCGCTTGCGGCGCGAGCTGGAGCAGAAGTCGAGCGTGACGGCCGCGCTCTACCGCGCTGGCTTCGGCTCCAGCGGGCGGCTGTATTCGGCCTCGAACCAGCGGCTCGGCATGACGCCGAGCCGCTATCGCGCCGGTGGCTCGCACACGCAGATCACCTTCGGCATCGGCGCTTGCTCGCTGGGCGTGGTCCTGGTGGCGGCCACCGAGCGCGGCGTGTGCGCGATCCTGCTCGGCGACGACGCCGCGGAGCTGGAGCGGGACCTGCTGCGGCGCTTTCCGGAAGCGGAGCTGCGGCGCGGGGATCGCGCCTTCGATCGCCAGCTGGCGGAAGTGGTGGCGCTCGTCGAGCAGCCGGGGCGCGGGCTTTCGTTACCGCTCGACGTGCGCGGCACGGCGTTTCAGGAGCGGGTCTGGCAAGCCCTGCAAGCTATCCCCGCGGGCGCGACGCGCAGCTATCGCGAGCTGGCGCAGGCCATCGGCGCACCGCGCGCGGTGCGCGCCGTGGCGGCCGCGTGCGCGGCCAACGCGCTCGCGGTCGCCGTGCCGTGCCATCGGTTGCTGCGCAGCGACGGAGACGTGTCCGGCTATCGCTGGGGTGTGGAGCGCAAGCGGGCACTCCTGGAGCGCGAACGCGCCGCGCAGGCACCGAGCCCCAAGCCCCGAGCAATCGCGGCCCGCGCGCGCTCGAAGCGTTGACGCTCAGGGCAGCAACGTCGGCGTACAGAACACGCCGGAGTTCTGGAACGGATAAAATGCCGGCGACGTCTCGGGACCGACGCGCAGGAAGTACTGACCGATCCGGTTGCCCTGGACACCCGCTTCGCCCGGCGGCGCCGAGATGTTATGGGCCAGATCGAAGCCCACCTGCGCGCCTTCCATCAGCGTCCAGCTGCTGAGGCCCAGGTCTTGGGCACTGACCGAGAGCTCGAGCGCGTACCCGGTCGTCGTCGGTCTCATGATCCAGTCGGCAGCGGCGACGGCGGCCACGCGCCCCGCGGGCGGAAGGTAGGCTTCCGCGCGCTCGCCAGGTTGCACATCATCGGGCGGGGCCGTGAAGATCAGCTGGCGCGTGCCCGGATCGTCGAAGCTGCCGGCGTCCGATGAGACGGCGTCATGGTCGACGTAGACCTCGACGCCGTCCCCCTGCCAGGGTTCCGTGCTGCCGTCCGCCGGATTGCGATCGGGATCCTCCACTTGCAGGTAGAAGTACAGGCCATGTGGAAGCCATGCCGCCGCAAAGAACAGCGTCTGACCTGCGGGGACGCTGCCGGGCCCGGTCCAGTGCGCCGGTTGCACTGGTTGCAGGCCGAGTCCGGGCTCGAGCTGGCCATCGAGCGTCGGCGGCGTGGCGAGCGGTGGCAGCTCGTCGCAGCTCGCCAGGCGGAGCGTGCCGGCGTCGGCGATGATGCTTGCATCGCCGGGCCCCAGTGCGAACGGCTCGGGTATTTCGCGAGCGATGCTCGCATCGACCGGTGTCGCCAGCAGCGTGCTGCCAGCATCGAGCGCGGCTTCCGAAGTCTGTTCGGGGATGAAGGTGCTGGAACCGGCGTGGCCACCGGGCTCGAACTCGGCGAGCGCACCGTACCCCCAACGGCCGCACCCTTGCGCAGAGGGTGCGCTGACCGCCAGGGCGATGGCCGCCGCCGCGCCGCGCAGGCTCGCCGAGCTGCTCTGCCATCGCCTCCCTCTCACTGGCCCATCTTCACGAGCGGATGCGGGCACCGGATCCGAAGGCATCAATGCCGCGCGAGAGGACCTCGCGCGCGGATCCCCACCGAAATGGAACAGGCTTTATTCCAGCGTCGGATCCCAGCCGAGCACGGCGACGCGATCGCGCAGCGCGGCCGCTTCAGCGGCGCTGATCTGGCGTGAGGCCGGGTGGCGCTGCGAGGTGTTCAGCGGCTGCCCTGCCAGGTCGGTGTTCTGGAACTCCCAGAAGCGCAGGGCACCCGTGGCTGTGGTGCCGGCCGGCGTCACCGTCCAACCCGCGGGCGAGATCTGGGGGCCGATCTGGCAGTTGATGAAGGCGACCTGGCTGCTCGGATATACCGTCGCGTCGATGCGGGCCAGTGTGCTGCCCGTGATGCCCGGATCGGCGGTCAGCTTGGAGTCGACGAAGATGTAGCCGAAGGCGCCCGCGCCATTGCGCGCCTGTACGATCACGCCCGAGCGACCCACGATCTTGATTTCGCTGCGCTCGAAGTAGGACGCGCCCACGCCCCACACGAAGTCGACGTTGCCCTCGATGTAGGAGTCGGCGACGTAGACGTGGCCTTCGAGCAGCAGCGTGTCCTGCAAGCTGAGGAAGTTGGCGTTGCGCAGGGTGACGTGGTCGCTGCGCACGCGCAGGGCCTCTGCCTGGCCGCCGCCCTGCGGCGTGGTGTTGTGCAGGGTCAGGTTCTCGATCGTGAGGCCGTTGCCGGTCAGCACGGTGAGCATCGCGCGCCCCGCCGTGCCGCCGTTGAGGTTCTCGTTGTTGGGGTAGCTGATGACGGTGGCGTCGCGATCCTCACCGCGCAGGGTCACATTGGCCTTGCCCGTGAGGTAGCCGATCTCGTGATAGATGCCGTTGCGGAGCTCGACCGTGACGCGGCCGGTGTTGCCCGCCGGAATCGCGTCGAGCGCGCCCTGCAGCGTGCAGAAGCCGCTGCCTTCGCGTTGCACGATCAGATCACTCGAGGGCGGCGGCAATGGCCCGGTGCGGAAGGCCCAGCTCGCGTCGCCGATCACGGCTTGCGCGTTGCCTGCCGCATCCTGGAACACGCCCGCGTCGACGCGCACGAAGTAGCCGGTGTTCGGCTTCAACAGGGCGTGGGGAAAGTAGACGGAGACGTCACGACCATCCACGAACACGGGGCGCACCAGGTTCGTGGTGCGGCCGGCGATGCTGTCGGTGAAGGCCGTCGCGGCCATGTCGATCGTTCCGACGGCGGTATTGGGTGCGGCCTGATCGAAGATCCGGATGCGGCCCGTGTTGCCGAGGCGCACGTCGCTCGCGAAGCTGAGGCGCAAGGGGACGTCGCGGCAGACGCTGGCGCCGGCACTCGGGAAGCGGCTGACGACGCCCGGCGGCAGACTGGAGTCAGGCGCGACGGCGGGAGGGACGACCGCGGGAGGGGCAGCGTCGGGCGCTGCTTCCGGTGCAGGGGCGGCGTCCGCTGTCGCAGCGCCGCTGGCTGTGCCGTCAGGCGGGCTCAGCTCGGGAAGCGCGCTCTGCTCGTTCGTCTCACCGCTGACGGCGGGTGACGGCTCGGGTTTCGTCGTGTCGGTCGTGGAAGAAGTCGGCGCGTCATTCGTACTCGGCGGCGCCGAGGGCAAGCTCTGGTCTTCCGTGTGTGCGCGCTCTGCAGCGCAGCCCAGGACGCAAGCGAGCACGAGGATGATGCGAGTCACTCTGCGCGAGTATACCGTGGCGGGCAGCTGGCTCTGTGTCTTTTCATTGCCTGCAAGTGTGCGAAGCCACAGGCAGAAATGCGAAGTTCAGGCGGCGGGTGATGCCGTACGGCCACGTTCGTCCGTGTTCCATTCCGACGCAGCGGGCAGGGCAGAGAGGGGTGCGGGAATCCTCACTACGTACTGTGGATTCCGGGCGCTAGACTCGTGTTGAGCACTTTTTGAAGGGGTTGCCCACCCCGCGCCATGCTCGGCGGCTGCGCCGCCTGCGCGTGGCGCCGCC
>JAICTU010000202.1 GCA_025936205.1 Polyangiaceae bacterium
CGCTCTGCGTGGTCGAGATCACGCGCACCAGCCGGCGCCACGACGCAGGGCTTGTTCCGCTGGCAACCAGCGCCGGCGCAGGGCGGCGCGCTACCGCTCGCGGGCGCGCAGGGCCGCGCGCAGCGACACGTCGAACAGGCCGCTGCGGCGTAGCTCGTCGAGCAGTTCCTGGGTGACGCGCTCCGACTTGGGCGCGCGGTGATCCGGAATCAAGGCGAACAGCGTCGATTTGATGCTGCCGGGCAACACGTTGTCCAGGTACTCCAGCGCCGTGCCGCGCAGCTTGGGCTCGGCGCTGTCGAGCGCGGCGCGCGCCAGCCGGAAGGCTTCGCGATCAAAGACCAAGCCGAGCAGGCGCAGCGCGTGCTCGATGCGGTCTTCGCTCGAGGCTTCCGCCCTCGCTGCCAGCTCGCGCGCGGCGACCGCCAGCGCCCTGGGTTTGTCGATCGGCACGTCGACGCCGTGCGCGGCGATGTCGTCCAGCCCGCGCAGCACGTGGCGTCGCACGTCGAAGTCCGGGTCTTCGAGCGCCGCCGCGAGGGCCGACGCCGACCACGCGCTCTGCGTGGTCGAGATCACGCGCACCAGCCGGCGCCGAACCGCCGGCGAGTTGTGATCGGTGTCGTGCAGGGCATCGGCGAGCTGTCCCACGACGCGCGCGCCGAAGCCGCTCAGCACCTTCATCGCCAGCGCGCCCAGATCGTCGCGCCCGAGCAGCGGGATCACGAAGGCGCTGAGCTCCGGATCGGGAGCTTCGAGCGCGCGCTGCAGCCGCTCGGGGTCGCCCGAGCACAGATCCGCGACCGCAGCGCTGACGCGCGCGCCGCGCTCGGCGTCGAAGGCGCCCGCGGGCGCGGCAGGAGCGGAAGGAGCGGAAGGAATCGGCGGGCTCACTCCGGGCCCTGCCGCGCGCAGGGCCGCGATCTCGCGCAGCAACCGCTCTCGGTTCAGATCGGTGAGCGTCTGGGAGAGCGTGAGGCGCGTGGTCTGGTCTTGCACGCCTGCTTCGTCCAGCACCACCGCGCCGGAGCGCAGGCTCGCCGCCAGCTCGGCGATGTAGCCGCGGCGCAGGCGCCGCGTGAGCAGCAGCGTGGCCAGCGCGGCCAGGGCCACGATCGTGTTGGCGCCGGCGGCGGCGCTGCTGGGCCAGCTGAGCACGAGCCCCCAGGAGAGCAGGCTGCCCAGCGCGTCTCCCGCGCGGTTCACCAGCACGTCGATCAGCGCCTTGAGCGAGCGTTTGCGCTCCGGCGCGATCGGCGTGTAGAGCGGCTCGTAGGCGGAGCGATACAGCGAGTTGACCAGAGCGCCATCGGCGGCGCGCGTCAGCGCTTGGGTCCAGAGCCCCGGCACGGCCAGCGCCAGCACGCCCGACAGGCTGAGCGAGGCGGGCAGTACACTCAGACCGACGCCCAGCCCCGCACGGTCCAGGAGCCGCGGCGTGACCACGCCCTGGACCAGGAAGCTGAGCAGGTTGGTGCCGGTGTAGAACAGCGCAAAGAACTGCAGCAGCGTCTCGGGCGTGCTGTAGCGGCCCATCGCATTCGCCTTGAAGGCAAAGTCGACCACGCTGGACGTGAGCGCCGTGAGCCCCACGAACAGGGCGATCTCGCGCAGGTAGCTGGAGCCGAGCGAAGCAGGGGCAGCGCTCGAGGCGGGCTGCTCCTGCGGCTGCGAGGTGCGCAGGCTGCGCAGCGTCAGCGCGCCGAGCACGTTCAGGCAGGCCAGCTCGAGCAAGCTGGAGCTGGCGCCGGCCCAGGCTGCGAGCCGCTCGGCGGTGAGGCCGCCGACGAAGCCGCCGAGTGTTCCACCGAGGCCGATGCGCGAGATGGCGCGGCGGAGCGCATGGGGATCGAAGCGCTCATTGACCACCGACCAGAAACCGCTGGCGATCAGGCCCGTGACCCCGGAGACATGCAGATAGAGCACCATGGCGACGGTGCGTGGTGCGTTCGCGAAGGCCAGGTGCTCCACGATGAAACCCACGGCGTTCAGCAGCAGCAGCGGCGGCAGGATCGAGCCGGGGCTGCTGCGCCGGAAGGCGCGCGTGACGAGCAGGGCGATCAGCGCCGAGAGCGCGGCGCCGGCGACCATCGTCTTCGGCAGCTCGGTCGAGGGGAAATAAGCGCAGAACAGCGCGTCGCGCGCGGTCTTGCCGGTGACGATCAGCGCGCTGAGAACCGCGGACCCGAAGATCGCAGGCCCGACCACGCCGACCGGCACGCGAGGAGTCGTTGGCACACCGGAGCTCTAGTGCAGGGAACTGAGGTGACAGGCCACGAGTTGGGCCGGCGAGCATAACACACACCGGCCGGCTCGGGCCGTGCTAGCCTCGGCGCCGCCCGAGGCCTCATGTCCCTGCCGCCCTCTCCTTCGGACTCGACCCCCGACATTGCCGGCCGGATGGCAGGCGAATATCGCCTGGGGCGCAAGCTCGGTGAAGGCGGATTCGGCGCCGTTTACGAGGCGGAGCATCCAGTGCTCCGGCGCCGTGCGGCCGTGAAGGTGCTGCATCAGGTGGCGGGCGTCGACTCGGACGCGGTGCTGCGCTTCGTGTCGGAAGCACAGGCTGCGAGCCAGATCCGCAGCCGGCACATCGTCGATATTTTCTCCTTCGGCAAGCTGCCGAATGGGCGCCACTTCTACGTGATGGACTTGCTGGATGGGCATCCGCTGGATCGCTATCTCCGGCACGTCAAGCGCTGCGAGCTGGTGACGGCGCTGCAGCTCTTGCGTCCGATCGCCGACGCGCTCGACGCTGCCCACGCGGCGGGCGTGGTGCACCGCGACCTGAAGCCGCAAAACATTTTCCTGGCCTGGGAGCAGAGCGGCGAGACGGTCCCCAAGCTGCTCGACTTCGGTATGGCCAAGCTGCTCGGCGAGTCGAGCGTGCACACGGTGAGCGGTGTGCCGATTGGAACACCGCTCTACATGTCCCCCGAGCAAGCCCGCGGCGAGAAGGTCGACGGGCGCTCCGATGTGTACGCGCTGGGCGTGGTCTGCCACGAGATGCTGTCGGGCACGGTGCCGTTCACCGGTGAATCACCGCTGGCGGTGCTGATGGCCCACCTCACGCTGCCGCCGCCGCGGATTTCACAGGTGTGCCCGGAGCTGCCGCCGGAGCTCGACGAGCCCGTGCTGCACATGCTCGCCAAAGAGGTCGACGGCCGGCCCCGGACCGCGGGCGAAGCCATCGCGGAGCTGATCCGCGCTGCCGAGGGCGCCGGCGTCGTGGTCCCGGCGGGCATGCCGCACCTACCGCGTCCGCCGGTCACGGTGGTCGCGTATCCGGGCGGCGAGCTCTTCGACACCGAAGCCTCGCCCAAAGCCTCCGACCCTGCGCGCAGCCCGCGCCGGCCCGACCCGAGCGACCCCGGCGCCCTGCTGGCCCGCACCGATCGTTCCACGGAGCAACCCGCACGCAATTGGTCCTTCCTGGCGCTGCTCATCGCGCTCGCCGGCGGCGCCCTCTACCTCGGCTCCAGCGCGCTGCGCGCCTCGAACACCAGCGCCCCCGCGCCCCTCGCCGCCGCCCAAGCCCCGGCAACCCCCACTCCCGCCCCCGCCCCCACTCCTCCCGCACCCCCTCCCCCAAGCTCTACCGCTGCCCCAAGCCCTGGCTCTAGCCCTCCCCCGCGACCATCCACCATCCACCTCACGCTCCACGGCACCCCTGCGGGCGCTCGCGTCTCCCTCAACGGCAGCCCCCTCGGTGAAGCGTCCAGCCCTCTCGCTCTCCCCACCGGCGACAAACCCATCGAGCTCCGCGTCACTGCCCCCGGCCACTCTCCCCGCACGATCAGCGTCACCCCCGAGCACGATCAGAGCGTAGACGTGAAGCTCGACAAGCTCCCCAAGCCGGAAAAGAAGCCGCCGCCGCCCAAGGGGCCCGGCGGCAATCCCAGCGATCTGGAGAACCCCTTCTGATGGGCAGACCGGGCGCGGCTGATCGCCCGCTTCGCTCGAGCTGGGCGGCGCTGCTCGTACTCGGCGCTTGCGCTCGTCTGCCGGAGATCGATCTCGGGCAATGCGGCAACGGCGTGGTCGAGGAAGAGACCGAAGACTGCGACGGCTTTCCCGCGCAGGTCGCCAGCGCACATCCCGCGCAGTGCCGCCCGCCGGGCATTGCCGGGCAATGCCGTCTCGATTGCTCCCGCCAGAACGACGGCACCGTGCCGGATTGTCCGGCAGGCTGGGGCTGCGATGGCACTGGCCTGTGCCGGCGCCCGACCAACAGCTTCGAGACCGAACCCGAGATCGAAGTGGGCAGCGCGACCACGCTGCTCAGCGGTGACTTCGACGGAGACGGCCGTGCGGACGTCGTCAGCCTGGAGCCATCGGAAGGCGTGGGCATGACGCGCATGCGCGTGCACTACTTCGACGAGCGCGCGCAGCTGGCCGATACGCACACGTTTCCATTGTTGATGATCGCGCCGGTCGCCGTCGACCTGTCGGGCGACGGGCGCAGCGACATCCTGTTCAGCGACACGCGCATCGCGCTGCTGCGCGGCCGCAGCGACCGCACCTGGGTGCCGGACGCCTTCAGTTCGTATCGCGTCTTCGACAGCAGTCTGCTGACGACGACCGTCTACTCCGGGCCGATCGAGAACACGTCCTCGTTCGTGGTGTTCGCGCGCCTGGGCGAAGACCAGGACGGGTTGTACATCGTGGGCGGCAACGCGAACGGCGTGCCGCACAGCATCGGGAGCGCGCCCCGGGTCGAGGACTTCGTGGGGGAGCCGGTAGCGGGCCGTTTCCTCGAAGACGCGGGCCATCCCTGCTCTCAAGTGCTGGTCGCGGCGCGCGGGCAGACGCACTTCTCGATGTCCGATGTCTGCACCACGCGCGAGGGCTACGTGGGCCCTGTCTGGCGTACCGCTGCCGAGCAGCGCGACGTGCCGCTCGATCCCCCCACCCCGATCGACGTGGCCCCGATCGTCGGCGATCTGAACGGAGACGGTCACCTCGATGCGCTGGTGGGGGCCGGCGGCATCAGCTTCGTGTCGTACGGGGATGGACAGAATCTCGCGCCGGCGGTCCCTTTCGTGATCTCCCCGGCCAACCTCCCTCAACCGGTGACGAATCAGCCCATGCCGCTCGCGGTGGCGGACGTGACGGGCGATGGTGCGCCGGATTTCCTGGCCGATCGCACGCTCGCGGTCTCGGCCCCGTCCAGCACCGGCAGCGGCTTCGACTACGGCAACTACACCCTGCACCCGGCCGGCTACTGGACGACGGCTCTGTCCGCAGACCTGAACGGCAACAGCCATCCGGACTTCATCGCCGCTTCCCGGAACCATCCGGGCATCGACTTCTTCAACGGCACTGGCTCCATCACCGTCACGGACTTCAGCATCCTGACGAACCGCCCCGTGCAACATCTGCTCGCTGGAGACTTCGACGGAGATCAGATCAGCGACGTGGCGTTCACGGAGATCAGCTCCACATCGGGGCTCGCCGACTCCGTCTTCATCGCCTTCGGCCGCCCATCAGGGGCGCCGGAGCCGCCGCAGCCCGTCGCGCGTGTCAACAACATCCAGCAGCTGAACTCGTTCCGCGACGCCGGGCGCGACCACATCCTGGTCAGCTCGCGCGAGAACCCGGGAGATCGGCAGCGCGCATCGCTCGCACTGCTGGCTGGCAACGGCTTTGGCATCCCGGTCGCGTCGCTGGACCTCACGACCTTCGCTGCGGACGGGTCCACGAACTCCTCCGCTCCGCTGCGCATGGCGGCGGGCGGCTTCCTCGGGCCGGGGCGCGGTGACGTGCTGGCGCTCTCCTATCTGCGCGACGCGTTCGAGCTGGATCTGGGCCCGGGCATGCAAGCCTGGCTCCTGCCGTCGCTGGCCTCCGACGGCACGCCCGCGCTGTTGCACGCCGACTTTCCGCCAGAGCTCAGCCCGATCAGCACGGGTGAGCTCACCGCGCCGCTGAGCTCGAGCATCACCAACATCGATGTCGACGGCGACGGGCGCGACGAGGTGGTGATGGCGATGCCCCGCAATGACGGCGCGCGCTGCTCCGTGCTGCTGTACGGCGTCGAACCCGATCAGCTGGTGCCGCGCGGCGACTGGATCGTGGAAGAGCCGTGCCAGCGCGTCGAGGTGCGGGCTCTGGACGCCGATTCGGACGGCGTGCCCGATCTGCTCTTGCTGACCGGCGCGAGCGATGCCAGCACCGGCACGCTGTCGGTGTTCTGGAACGAGGGCGGCCATTTCGCCGTCGAGCGCCGCACGCTGCTGACGAACGATGCCCCGCAGGCGTTCGCCGTGCTGAAGGCCACGACGGCACGGCATCTGAGCTTCGCCTACGTGAACCCGAGCGGGCTGAGCCTGGTGACGGCCAGCGAACAAGCGCACGAGTTCGACCCGCCCGAGCTGCAGGTGGCGCGCCCGGGCTGCACCGGGATCGTCGCCGCCGACGTGAACGGCGACGGCGCCGCCGATCTGGTCTACGCGGCGGACGGCAACCTGGAAGTGCGCAAGGCCATCCTGGAGTCCCGATGAAACGCCCCGCTTCCGCCTGTGCAGCGCTCGGGTTCCGGGCTTCGCGGGTCCTGCTGGTCGCGCTGGTCGCGCTGTCGCTGGCACTGCCCGCCCGGGCGCAGGTCCCCGCAGTAACCCATGAGCCGCCAGCCGCAGGCGCGAGCAGCGCGGACGGCGACGATGAGGCGAAGTCGACCAAGCAGCGCGCCGCGGAGTCGTTCAACGCCGGCGTTGCCGCGTATGCCGCAGGCGACTACCTGGCAGCGATCCAGGCACTGGAAGCGGCGTATGCGCTCCGGCCGATGCCGCAGATCGAGTTCTCGATCGCGCAGGCGGAGCGCCGCCAGTACTTCGTCGATCGCGGCGCCGAGCACCTGTCGCGCTCGGTGGCCCTGTTCCGGCGCTATCTGGAGCGGGCGCCGGATGGCGGGCGGCGCGCCGATGCGCTCGAGGCGCTCTCGCAGCTCGAGCCACTGCTGGCCAAGACGCAACCCGCCAGCGCTCCGCCCCCGGCGGTCGCTCCGGTGCGCAGCACGCGCATCATGGTCCTGTGCGACGTACCGGCGGCGCGCATCTCCGTCGACGGTGGAGAGCCCGGCTCGCCGCCGTTGATCCGCGAGGTCACGGCGGGCAAGCACGACGTGCAGGTCCGCGCACCAGGTTATCGCGACGGCCAGCGCCAGGTGCTCGCGGTGCAGGGAGAGCTGGTGCCGGTCACCGTCACCCTGCAGGAGCAGTCGAGCCGCCTGCAGTTCTCGGCACCCGAGGACGCGGAGGTGTACGTCGACGGCGTGCTGGTCAGCCAGGGCGCGAGCCTGTTGCAACTGGAGCTGCCGAGCGGGCGCCACCGCGTGAGCGTGGCGCAGAAGGGCCATCGCGTGGCGACGCAATCGCTGCAGTTGAACCGCGGTGAGGTCGCCACCACGAGCTTCGAGCTCGAGCCCACGAGCCAGCGCATCGCTTCGCACGTGCTGTTCGCGACCGGCGCCGCCATGCTCGCGGCCGGTGGCGCTTTCAGCTACCTGGCGGTGGATTCGGAGAACGACGCCCAGGGCTTCGTCTCGCGGCAGAAGCAAGCAAACCAGACCACGGCCGAGCTGGTGCGCTACGACGCGGACGTCACGCGCCGCAACACCTACCGCTGGCTGGCGGGCGCCTCGTTCGGGCTCTCACTCGGGCTGCTCGTGACCGGGTTATTTCTGCACGAGCTGGATACGCCCAGCGCGGATGACCTGTACCGCTCGATGCCGCAACCGAGAGACACGCGTGCGCTCCCCGACGAGGCAGCTTCCGCGCGGCCGCCCAGCACCCCGAAGACACGGCACCTGGAGCTGGGTGCCTTCATCGTGCCGGGCCAGCTCGGCGCGAGCCTGCGGGGGGAATTTTGAGCCAGCGCAGCCCGATGGGCGGCTCCAACAGGAAAGCCATGACTTCAGACCCAACGAAGGCGCGATGGCGCACGACTTGCGCGAGGACGGGCCTGCTGTGCGCGGCAACGCTGCTCTGCGCGGCGCCCTTGCTCTATGTCTCTCCGTTGCGAGCGCAGCTACCACCTCCGCCTGCTCCCGCGGCGCCGCCTGCTCCCGCGGCGCCGCCCGTGTCTCCCGCCCCTGCTCCGACGGAGCCTGCAGCGCCAGCCCCAACCGATCTGGGCCCCGACACCTTGTCCCCGCTCGAGACGCCGAGCGGCGTGGTGCAAGTGACGAAACCACAGACGGTCACGGTGGTCGCGGTCGGACAGACGCGCGCGGCGCAGCCCGTGCGCGCGGAGCGCCGCCTGGCGCTGCTCGGTGAGCTGAGCTGGAACGGGCTCGCCGGCTTCGGCCCGATCTTGACCTTTCACGCCTATCCGAAGCTCTCGATCGACCTGGGCACCGGGCTCGCGTTCGTGGGTTGGAAGCTCGGCGTGCGCGCGCGCTACAACTTCCTGACCTCGGAGTTCACGCCCTTCGTGGGCGCGGGCTTCATGGTGGCGAGCGGCTTCGATGCACCGCCCCAGCAGGACCAGGGCGTGGGCGACAACTCCGAGCTGAACATCAAGCTGCGCCCTTCGGTCTTCTTCCAGGGCACCGTCGGCCTCGACTACACCGACTCCGACGGCTTCACGTTCCTGGGCGCCCTCGGCTTTGCCCCGCTGCTCAGCAAAGACAACGTCGAGATCGTGACCGGTACACCCGACGCCGATGAACAACGCGCGCTCAATGCCCTGTTCAAGAGCGGCGTCGTGATCTCGATCGCGATCGGTTACTCCTTCCGCTGACCCCTCGCGCCCGGAGCTCTGGCTTGGCCACATCCTTTCGCTCCCTCCCCCCTCTGCTGGCGCTGGCGCTCGGCCTGGCCGCGTGCGCCGACGAGCCCGGCACGGGAGCTGCACCTCCAGCACAGACGCCCGCCAGCGTGCAGACGCAGACCCTGCCGCTCGCGCCCTCGGATTCGCAAGGATGTACCCCCGGCGAGCTGCGCCAGGAGCCGTTGCAGGTGCTGAAGGGCAAGGCCACGTACTACGCCAACAGCCTGCGCGGCAGCCGCACCTCCACCGGCGAGCGCTACGATCCGAAGCGCCTGACGGCCGCGCACCGCAGCCTGCCCTTCGGCACGCGCGTGCGCGTCACGCGCACCGACGTGGCGTCGCCGCGGGTGGTGTGCGTCGTGATCAACGACCGCGGCCCCTTCGGCCACAAGAGCTATATCCTCGACCTCTCGCGCCGCGGCGCCGACTGGCTGAAGATGGTGCGCCGTGGCGTCGTGCCGGTGAAGGTCGAGGTGCTGACGATCGGCAAGCGCTGACGCGCCATTGAATCACGGGGCGCGACGGCGCTTGCCGCGCGCGACCTCGGTGGCGAGCGCATCCAGGCGCCGCTCCCAGAAGGCGCGAAACTGCGAGATCCAGGCGTCGGCCTCCTGCAGGCGCGCCGTCTGCATCGTATACAGGCGGCGCGGGCCGTCGCTGCGCACGTTGGCAAAGCCGTTCTCGCGCAGCACGCGCAGGTGTTGCGAGACCGCGGGCTGCGAGATCTCGAACTCGCGCTGGATCACCTCGACCACGGAACCAGAGGTGCGTTCGCCCTCGGCGAGCAACTCCAGGATGCGGCGCCGGACCGGGTCTCCGAGCAGGTCGAGCGCGTGCATCAGCCGTCAGCCGGAGGGGGCTCTCCCGTGTATGCGGCCGTGGTGCGCGCAGCCTGCGCGCGCGCGACGTCCGGAGCGTCTCCGCCCGCGATCGCCGCCAGGCACCAGCCGTCGCTGCTGCGCCGGATGAAGGCCTTACCTGCCTCGGAGCCCATCCAGGCCATGGCCGCAGCCTTGTCCACCGCGGCGCCGCCGCTGGCGACGTATTGCGCCAGCCCGTACAGACCGAGCTCCCAGCCGATGCCGACCGCACCAGGCCCGAACTTCTTCCAGTGGTCCTCGATGTGCGCGGTGTGCCGCAGCTCGAGCCGCGTGCGCTCCGCGCCGACCGGGCTCAGCGTGACCTCGAGCCAGGTGACGCCGCCGCCGAACTCCCAGGTGACCGCGAGCTGGCGTGGCGGGACGCAGCTCTGGATCTCGCCTCCGGCGTTGCCCTCCAGCTGGTAACGGCCGCCCAGGTGCAGCTCGCCCGTGATCGGCAAGAACCAGCGCGGGATCCGCTCGGGGCTGGTGATGGCCTCCCAGAGGTCCTCGATCTCCGTGTCGTAGTCGCGGCTCGCCACCACGACGCGAGCGGGCCGGCCCTGCCGCTCTTGGTCGAGCACCTCACGCTTCACCAGGCCCAGCTGGTCCATCGGATCGATTGTCATCTGCATACCTCCACGCCTCATAGATATCAGCCTATCATTATATTAGTCAAATCTTATAAACAACTCCGCCGAGAACCCCTGACCCCCCGCTCGCTTCTGCACTATGTTGCCCCGTCATGACGATCCCTTTGGGCCTGGGCTGCATGGGCATGTCGGGCATGTATGGAGCCACCGACGAGCGCGAGAGCATTCGCACCATCCAGACCGCGATCGATCGCGGCATCACACTGCTCGATACGGGCGACTTCTATGGCATGGGGCACAACGAGCTGCTCGTCGGTCGCGCCATCCAGGGCCGGCGCGATCGCGTCCGGCTCTCGGTCAAGTTCGGGGCGCTGCGCGGGCCCGACAATGGCTGGTACGGGATCGATACGCGGCCCGCGGCCGTGAAGAACTTCGCGGCCTACAGCCTGAAGCGCCTGGGCGTGGACGTGATCGACATCTATCGCCCCGCGCGGCTCGATCCGGCGGTGCCGATCGAGGATACGGTGGGAGCGATCGCCGAGCTGATCAAGGCCGGCTACGTGCGCAGCATCGGCTTATCCGAGGTCGGCGTGGAGACGATCCGGCGCGCGCAGCGGGTGCACCCGATCGTCGATCTGCAGATCGAGTATTCGATCGCCAGCCGCGCGCCGGAGGAGAAGATCTTCCCGGCCCTGCACGAGCTGGGCATCGGCGCCACGCTCTACGGCGTGTTCTCGCGCGGCTTGCTCACGGGAAGCAGGCCCGGCACCGCTCCCGGCGATTTCCGCATGCACCTGCCGCGCTTCTCGGCGGCCCACCGCGAGCACAACGAAGCGGCGGTGCTCGCGCTCCACGAGTTCGGGCGCGCGCGCGGGCTGACGCCGGGGCAGCTCCTGGTCGCCTGGGTGCTGGCGAAAGAGCCGCGCTTCACGCCGCTGATCGGCGCCAAGACGGTGAGCCAGCTGGAAGACGCGCTCGGGGCGCTCGGGCGTCCGCTCTCCGCGCAGGATCTGGCCGCGCTCGACGGCATGGCGGCGATTCGCGGCGAGCGCTACGCGCCAGAGGCGATGCGCCACCTCGACAGCGAGCGCTAGCGCGTTCCCCGGGTGCGCCGGCGCACCCGGCGCTTGCTTTCCCCCGCGTCGGCGTGCTTCAAAACGTCGAGAGGAGGGTGGAGGTATGCTGCAAGGCTGGCTTCGGTTCGTGCTGTGTTTGGTGTGCGGGCTCGGGGCGCGCAGCGCGCTCGCCGACGCGCCCCCAGCACCGGCGCCCGCAGCTCCGGCGTATCCGTCCCAGCCCATCACGGCGATCGTTCCCTTCCCAGCAGGGGGTCCGACGGACGTGATCATGCGCCTGCTGGCGGAGCCGATGAGCAAGGCGCTCGGCCAGCGCATCGTGGTGGAGAACGTCGCCGGCGCCGGCGGCACGCTGGGCATCAAGCGCGGCGCCAAGTCCAAGCCCGACGGCTACACGATCATGGTCGGGAACATGGGCACGCACGGCGCCGCGCCAGCGCTGTACCCGGGGCTCGGATACGACCCAGCGAAAGACTTCGAGCCGATCGGCATGGCGGCGGGCACGGCGATCGTGATCGAAGCGCGCAAGGGCTTCCCCGCCAAGAACTTGAAAGAGTTCGTGGCGCACCTGAAAGCGCACCCGGGCGACGTGAACGAGGCGCACGCCGGGGTCGGCTCGATCTCCTACGTGGCCTGCCTGATGTTGCACAGCCAGCTCGGCATCAAGCCGGCGCGCGTGGCCTATCGAGGAACCGCGGCCGCGCTCAACGATCTGGTGGGGGGTCAGGTCGACTACATGTGCGATCAGATCCTGAACGGCATCTCGCAGGTGAAAGCCGGCACCATCCAGGCGTTTGCGATCGCGAGCGCGGAGCGGTCCACGGCCTTGCCCGGCGTGCCGACGACGCGCGAGGCGGGGCTGCCCCAGTACCAGGTCAGCGCCTGGAACGCGCTGTTTGCACCCAAGGGCACGCCCCAGGAGCTGGTCGCGAAGCTGAATTCAGCCCTCTCGCGCGCGCTCGACGAGGCCACGACGCGCCAGCGCCTGCTCGATCTCGGATGCAACATCCCGGACGCGGCGGGTCGCAGCCCGGACTGGCTGCGGCGCTTCGTTACGGAAGAGGTACAGCGCTGGACCCCCCTGTTGAAGGCGGACGGCGCCGTGGGCAACTGAGGGCGAGCTGCGGCGCGTCAGCGCCGTTCCGATTTAGAACGTCCAACCTGCGGCTTTGAGTCGCCCCCTTTCCAGGTCATTCCAGAGAAGGCAAAGAGATCGATTCGGGCTGCTTCGTTCCCCGGAGCCTTTGCACGCCATCTCTCATTTGCGCTTCAGAGGCACCTCGATCCCATTGCCCAACCCCTCCGTGCATCCGTAGACTGAAAGGAACCGTTTCCACACGCTTCGCAGGCGTGCGGTTTACAGAGAGATATGAGGCCCCGCTTGTCCCCTCACCGACCTCTTCGATCGCAGACTTTGGCCAGCTGTGCTTGCTCGGCGCTGCTGGCCCTGTTCGTTGGAGCTTGCGGCGACGCAGGCAACGGCAACTCCAGCTCGGTGCAGCCCTTTGGCGGCAGCGCCTTCGGAAGCCCCTCGGGCACCCCGAACAACAACCAGCAGGCGAACCCGCCGAGCTCCAATCCGAGCGACCCGGCGGCGTCGACCAACAACTCGACGAACCCGCCCGCGTCCACCGGCACCAACACCAATCCCGAGACGGTCCCGGGCGACGTCACGCTCAACCCGGGTCAGACGGGCCAGACCGGCGGCACCAACACCGACGGCATGAACACCGGCACCACACCGCCGGACATGACCCAGCAGCCGCCTCCCGACGGCACGCAGCCGCCGCCTGCCGAGCCGCCCCCGCCCACGCTCGAGCGCCCCACCAGGGGCACGCCCAACCTGTTCACGCAGGACCTCGGCATCCCCGTGGGTGAAGTCGATGCCAAGCTCACCACGGCGGTGAACCGCTACTTCGGCATCGGCACCAACGAGCCGGCCACGCCCACGCGCGACACCGGTTTCCGCGTCTACTACGAGCTGCCGCAGGACCGCAGCATGGCCTTCATCTGGACGACGGACTCGAACGACGTGCGCAGCGAAGGCATGTCGTACGGCATGATGATCGCGCTGCAGATGGACATGCAGCAGCAGTTCAACGCGCTCTGGAAGTTCGCCAAGACGTTCATGCAGTTCCCGCAGAACTCGGCCACCACCAGCTGGCGCGGGAACTTCCGCTGGCAGGGCACGGTGAACACCAACAACGCCAACAACTGGCAGGTGAATTTCCCGGACGCCGCGGGCCCCGCCCCCGATGGCGACGAGTACTTCGCGGCCGCGCTGTACCTCGCCGATCGGCGCTGGGGCAGCAACGGCGGTGTGAACTACCAGCAGGAAGCCTCCACGATCTCGCACGCGATGCTGGCCAACACGGCCGCGGGCAACAACACCCCGCTGATCAACGCGGCCAACAACCTGGTCGTCTTCTTCCCCAACGTGCAGAACCAGTTCACGGACCCGAGCTACAACCTGCCCGCGTTCTACGAGATCTATGCGACGGACGGGCCTCAGGGTGACGCCGGCCGCTGGAACACCATCGCCGACGCCAGCCGGCGTCTGATCGTCAACTCGGCGAACGCCACCACCGGCTTGCACCCGGACTACGCCAACTTCAACGGCACCCCCAACGCGGGCGGCGATACCCACGATCAGTTCCGCTATGACGCCTGGCGCGTGATCATGAACATGGCCGTGGACTATGCCTGGTCCGGCCAGGACGCGCGCTGGACGACGCAGGCCAACAAGTATCATGCCTTCTTCGCGGACAAGCTGAACGCCGCCAAGGACAACGTCACCAATCAGACCTTCGCGCTCAACGGCAGCAACGCCGCCGGCGGCAACTCCACGGCGCTCACCTCGACGCTCGGCGCCGGAGCGATCGCCTCCACCGCGCCGAACCGCCTGGACTTCGTCAACGCGGCCTGGACCGTCTACCAGCAGAGCGGCCAGTATCGGTACTACCAGGAGTCAGTCTACATCCTGGGCCTGCTCGCCACCTCCGGCCTGATGGGCTACGAGTGGGCGCAGTAAAGAAGCCGTAGGATCAGGGCTCGGAACCAGAGCCCGGCACAGCACGCCAGGATATGCCCATCGGGCACATTCTGGCGTTGCTCATTTCGGCCAGCTCCGAGCTCAATCCAGATCCCTGACCCCTTGCTCGAGACTCGCTGCAATCCGGGCTTCGACGTCGGGCCAGAGATCACTCCGCCAACCTTCGAAGCGAGCGACGGCGATCACAACCGGATAGCGCCCGATGACCTCGAAGTAGCGCACCACCCTTCGATCGCTGCCGCGGTATTCATCGCGCAACACGCGGCGCCCCCGCAGCGCGGTAAACTCCAGAGACGTGCGCGGCAGATCGGGATCGGTGGGCTCGCGCTCGATCTCCGCGCGGACCTGGCTCAGCCAATGCTCGGCGTGCGCCTCGGGGCTCAGCTCATCTCCCGCCACGGTGTCGAGCGCCACCTTCACCGCGATCGGCGAGCGCCCCGGTACGCCGAAGTGAAAGCCATCGGGTTTTCCCTCGGCGATCGGTAGCGGCTCGCGATCGATCGGCTCCGGCAGCTCCAGGCTGAGCGGCGTCGTTCCCAGCGCCACCCGCTGCACGCGCGGCGGGCGGGAGAAGCGCCAGGGACGCCCGTCGATCAACGCCAGCACGAGCGCGGCGGCAAAGGCCAGCGCGGCGAGCGCACTGCCGAGCGAGTACAGCTTGTCCACCAGCTGGCGCCGGGGCGAGACGATCGCTCGCTCGTACCGAGGATAGATGGCGACGGCGCCCAGCACGAACCCCACGATGCCGCCGCCG
>JAICTU010000146.1 GCA_025936205.1 Polyangiaceae bacterium
ACGATGTACTGGCGTGCGGACAAGCCGCTGGGGGACACGGACTGGAAGCTGTTCACGCACGTGCTCGACACGTCCGGCGAGCGCCTGATGAACATCGACAACGTGGGCCCGCTGCGCCACATCCGGCGCAATCGCCAGAACTGGCCGCCGGGGTCATGGGCTCCCGGCAAGATCTACGTCGACAGCCAGAGCTTCACCATGCCGCGCCGGCTCAAGACCACCAAGGTGCAGGTCGTCACCGGCATCTGGAAGGGCCGCGATCGCATGCCGCTGAAGAGCGGGCCATCGATCAGCGACAACCGCGCGCTGGTGGCGACGATGGAGACCGGCGTCACGCCGAAGACGGAGGACACGGTTCCGCAGCTGCAGGTGGCGCGCATCAAGGAAGGTTTGCGCGTGCGCCTCGACGGCAAGCTGAGCGAGTACGCCT
Source organism: Polyangiaceae bacterium (assembly GCA_025936205.1). The sequence goes on from JAICTU010000146.1 coordinate 431, forward strand.
GGGACGGGGCTGCCGACACGACGCTATTCGTCAACGTGCAGAGCGGCAAGCCTGCGCCCGAATCGCCGGTGCAGGGCAGCGCCAAACTGATCTGGGACGAGACGGCGCTGTATCTGGGCGTCACCGTCAAAGAGCAGAACGTGGTCGGCGGCTTCGACAAGAAGCAGAAAGACCCGCACCTGTGGACCAAGGACTGCGTCGAGATCATGATTGATCCCGACGGTGACGGGGACAACAAGGATTACTACGAGATCCAGGTCAACCCGCAAAACCTGGTCTTCGACTCGTTCTTCGACGACTACAACAAGCCGCGCACCGAGCCGGACGGTCCTTTTGGGCACCAGGACTGGAGCAGCAAGCTGGAGAGCGCCGTGCAGGTGCAGGGCACGCTCGACAACCCCAAGGACAAGGACGAGGGGTACACCATGGAGATCAAGCTCCCGTGGTCCTCCTTTGACAAGGCCAAGAAGGTTCCACCGGAGCCTGGCAGCAAGTGGCGCATGAACATCTACGCCATGAAGGACAACAACGGCGTCTCCTGGTCGCCGATCCTCGGCCAGGGCAACTTCCACAAGGCGAGCCGCTTTGGCCGCGTCGAGTGGGTGTTGCAGCCCGCGGCGACGGAGGTCGCCAAGACCGACGAGAAGAAGCCCGCGGACACGACCAAGCCCGCGAGCGCGACGGTGGAAGAGCCGGCGCAGGACAAGGAAGGGCTCAGCGTCTCCAAGAAGGCGCTGCAGCAAGCTCCGGCGGCTCCAGCCGCGACAGGCGGCGCTGCACAGGCCGCCCCCGCGGCGCCTGCGCCCGCGGAAGCACCGAAGCAGTGAGGGCACGCTCGGGGGGGCTGCGAAGGCGCAGCCCCGGGCGGGAACGGCGTCAAGCGTCAGCAGCTCATAGCGCCCGAGACGCTGGATGCGCCCGCGCTCGGCTCGAAATGGCGCTTGCGCACGGCGAGATAGTCGGGGTGGGCGAGAAGGCGTCGTAAAAGCTGGGACCCGTCGCTGTCCGAGCAGCTCTGAAACCGTTGTGGAACACGCAGGAGCGCGGTCCGCGCATGTTTACACCGGCAGCAGCACGAGTCTCCAGGTGTTGCACTCGGCGGCCGCTCTTTTCCGTGGGAATTTTTGCAGCGGCAGATGGCTCACGGAGAGCGCTCGCGGCATGCTTCAGCGTGCGATGCTCGACATCCACTCGCTGCTTGCTGCTCGCCCGGTTGCCTATCGGCTGCCTCGCTCTGCTCGCGGCCTGTGAGGCTTCGAAGCCTGCGTCTCCGGATCACCACCCCGCAGCTGAGCCCCCCGTCCACTTGCGAGGACACGCTGGAATTTCTGCAGCGCATCGGTCCGCGCTGCCCGGCGGCCTTTACGCCGCTGGCAGATGTGGCCGAGCAGGCGTGCGGTGACGGCTCCCTAGCGCTGAGTCTGAGCAGCTCCGAGCGCTACACCTCGCTCTGGTACCTATACGGCGCGGGGCAAACGGAGTGCGTGTACGAGGCGAGCGGTTCGGCCCTGATTGGGATCTGGAAGAGCGACGACTCGAACTACTTTTGCAACGGCACTTCCTTTGACATGCAAGCGGGCGAGGTCGATATCCCGGCAGTGTCGCTGACGAGGATCGACTGCAATTCGTTTCGGCCCCCCATGGCGTCCGCCCCGTCTCCGACCCCGGTGGCGTGCCCCGGCGGCCCCAATCCGTCAGTGCTCACAACGGATCGGACGAACCGATTTCACAGTTTCACGCTCGGTGGCACGGACGTCTATTGGGCCGATCCGTCATACGGGATCTTCCGTCGAACGAAGACCGGCGGAGACTTCGAGGCGCTCGTTTCGGACCGGTCGGCGGCCAGCGTGAGCATCGTGGACTCGACGCTGTATTGGTCGAACGCGCAGGGTATATTCAGCCAGCCGTTGGAGGGCGGCGCCGAGTCTCCGCCGCTCGCGCCGGACGCAAGCGGACCCTGGAGCGTCAGCGGCGATAACATCTACTACATCGCTGACGTGGGCCACACGCTCGTCACGCAGCTGAAGTCGGCGCCGCTCAACGGTGACGCTCCGGCCGTCCTCGCGCAGGGCCCCTGGTGGAGCAATGTTCTCACGGCCGATGCGACCGGCGTCTACTGGTTCATGGTGCCGCAGGATCTGCACTTGGACCCGCGCCTGCAGAAGTATGACTTCGCGACCGGCGCAATCGTGAATTTTGCGCCACCCCAGGGGGACGTGCGGTTTCTGCAGATCGCCGGTCAGCACGTGCTCTGGATCGACGACAGTGGCATCTGGTCCAGCACCGCGGACGGTAGCGAGCGTATCTTGCTGGCGCAGCCGCCGCGGGTACAGGCGCTCGGCTCGGATGGCACGGACGTGTACTGGGCGCAGGGCGCCGTGGATGACCACGTCAGCGACGCTGCGCTCTTCAGTGACGTGTTCAGCGTACCGCTCACGGGAGGCCAGCCGCGCACGGTCGCGTGCCACGCCTATAGCGTCCGCAGCCTGCGCGCCGACGACAGTGCTGTCTACTACGACTCTACAGTCAGCGACGTACTCGTCCGGGTGCCCAAGACCAGCACGCCTTGAGGACAGCCAGCCGTGCGTCGAGCTCAGCGCTCGCGAAGCTGGCCGCGCGCGCGGCGCTCAGCGGGACCGCGTACGCTCCAGCAAGGCGCTTTCTCGCCCTGCGGGAGTGCGCGTACGCGACCGGCGACGCGGCGGCGCTCGCCAAGATCGTCGCGCGCGAATCGCCGGCGACATTCTTTGGGCCCGGTGGCGGCCATGAACAGGGCGCGGAGTGTGTGGAACACTCACGAGCGCCGCGCCGGCATGCTTGCGCCCCGGCAGCGACACGAGGCTAGAGGAGTTGCACTCCGCGGCCAGTGATACGCTGGCCTACTGGGTGGGCATTCAGCACGCCCACGTGCGCATGAAGGGCAAGCCGGAGCCGGTCGCGATGGCGCTGCGCATCATCGAGATCTTTCGGCGCGAGGGCGATGGCTGGAAGATGATCCACCGGCACGCTGACATGCAGGCCGCGCCGGCTTGGCCCCCAGATAGCGCGCTCACAGCGCGCGTTCGTACACCCGGTAGACCTTGGTCTTCTTCGCGCCCATGCGCTCGATGGCCGTGTTGATCTTGTGGTTGTCCTCCAAGGTCCAGCCCACCTCGGCACCCGCGTAACCGCGCGCGCTGCCGCGCACGGCGACCTCCTGGCACAGCACGGCAACCAGCGCGCCATACTTGCGGGAGGCGCGATACTTCTCCTTGATGCCGAGCAAGATCAGCCGGGCCGCCTTGGGGCGCGCAAAGCGCAGCCGCCACAACAGGCGCACGACGTTGAGCGGACGGCGCGTGAGCTCGCCGTCGAAGTCCCGTACGAGCTCGTTCAGGTCGGGCACGGCGAAGCAGATCGCAGCGGGCTCGCCGTCGACCTCGGCCACGAGCGCGATCGACGGGTCAATGAACATCTTGTACTCCGTAGCCATGATCTCGAGCTCCTCGGCCGTGAACGGCACGAAGCTCCAGTTCCGGCTCCAGGCCTCATTGTAGATGTCGCGAATGATCTCCACCTCGCGCCGGACCTGCGACAGGTCCATCGTGCGCACGCGTACATTGGGCAGCGCGCGAGTTTGGTCCGCGAGCTTCTGGGTCAGAGGATCGATGGGGCTGTTCGCTGCATACCACCAGCACAGCAGGTCCTTCACCTTGCCATAGCCGCACTGCTCGATCAGCGGGGCGAGGTACGGCCGGTTATAGCCCATGCCAATGCGCGGCGGCGAATCGAAGCCCTCGAGCAGAAGCCCGCACTCCCCCTTCGAGTCCAGCGTGTAGGGTCCGCGCAGCCGCGCGCGCCCCTTGCCGCGCGCCCAGGCCTCGGCAGCGCTGAACAGGGCACGCGCCGCTTCCACGTCGTCGGCGCACTCGAAGAAGCCGAAGCTCGCGACGCCGTGTTCTTCCGGCCAGTGCTTGTCAAAATCAAAGTCCAGCTGCGCGGAGATGCGCCCCACCGGCGTCTCCCCGCGCAGCGCGAGAAAGCAGGCGAGCTCCCCGTGCGCCAGAAACGGGCTCTTGTTCGGATCGAGCATTCGCCGGTAGTCGTCGAGCAGGGGCGGGATCCAGTGCGGTTCCTCCGGCATGCCAAGCACCCACGGCACGCGCAGAAAGCGCTCGATCGCGCGCTTGTCACCGAGGTCCAGCGCGCGTACCTCTAGCGCTTGCGTGCGGGCCCCTGCAGCTTCGGCCGAAGCCACTCTCGTGCTCATGGCGTGAGACCTTAGCACGCGGAGCGAGCCGCGCCGCCTCGCTGCGGCATGGTGCGACAGCTCGCACGACTTCTGGAGCGGATCCATGGGCAAGGGCTCATGATCGAGCAGCAGCGCAGGGCCAGTGCGGACGTAAATGGCGCCTCGGTCCGCTATCTCGAGGGAGCAATGAGCGGAAAGAAAAGCTGGCGGGGCGTTCGCATCTTCACCATCGGCCACTCGACGCGCCCGCTGGATGAGCTCGTGGCGCTGCTGCGCGCGTTCGAGATCGCGGTGCTGGCGGACATCCGGACCATCCCCCGGTCCCGGAACAACCCTCAGTTCAACGGCGAGGCCCTCCGGCAGTCGCTGCGTTCGCGACGGCTTCGCTACGTGCAGCTTCCGGAGCTGGGAGGCTTGCGTCGCTCGAGCGCTGATTCGCCCAACACCGGCTGGCGCAACGCGAGCTTTCGGGGCTACGCCGACTACATGCTCAGCGAGGAGTTCGAGGCGGGCCTCGCGAAGCTCCACGAGCTGAGTGCGGAGCGCAGAGTCGCTCTCATGTGCGCCGAGGCGGTTCCCTGGCGCTGTCACCGCTCTCTCGTGGCCGACGCGCTGACCGTGCGCGGCGCAAAGGTGGAACATATCATGAGCGCAGCGCGCGCGAATCCGCACCGCCTCACGCCCTTCGCGCGGGTGGAGGGCAAGCGCTTGACCTATCCCCCCTATGAAGAAGGCGTTCAGCCCGAGCCTGCCGGCAGCAGTCGCCGCGCCGCCTCCAGCAAGCGCTCCGGCGTGTTCAGCTCCGGCTCTTCGAGGACCTGATCCAGCAGCGCCGCGAGCAGCTTGCCGAGGTGCGGCCCCGGCCGGAGCCCGAGCTGCGCCATCAGCTTCTTGCCGTCGAGCGCGAGGTCGGACAATGCGAGCGGGGATTTTCGGGCGAGCTCGGCGCTCACGCGGCGCTCAAAACCCTCCAGGACTGCCAGCCGCGCGTCGAGCTCGCCGCTCGCGAAGGTGCCGGCGCGAGCCAGCAGATCCGCGCGTCCGAGCGCGCACAGCTCCGCATGGATATCGGGTCCGACGTCGCGCAGCCAGCGCCGCAGCCCCGCATCACTGGTTGCCGGCTGCAGCGGGAGCTCGCGAAAGCGCAGCATGCGCCCGACCGCCTTGCGCTCGGCATTCGAGTAGCGCAAGCGCGTGAGCAACTCGTCCGCGAGCTGCGCGGCGCGCGCCGCGTCGGCGGCCAGATCGCGCAGCAGCGCGCCCAGGCGCAGCTCGAGCTGCGGGGCACTGCGATCGGTGCGGCGCTGCGCCCGCGTCAGTAGATCCTCAGCGCCGTCCCGGATCGTCGCCAGCGCCGCCAGCTCCGGCGCGCTGATCTCCAGCAAGCCGTGCGCCTGCATCACCGCGAATGCGCGGCTGGGCTCGCGCGCGCGCAGCGCCTTGTTCCACTCTTCGCGGATGCGCTCCGGGCTGACCTGACGGTAGCTATCGAGCGAGGGTCGGATGGCGTTCGCCGTACCGGGATCGAGCTGGAACTCCAGCGTGGCGACGAAGCGCGCAGCGCGCAGCACGCGCAGGCCATCTTCGGCGAAGCGCCGAGCCGCATCGCCGACGGCACGCAGCGTGCGCTGGCGCAGATCATCGAGGCCCCCGAACGGATCGATCAGCTCCTCCGAGTGCGGCTCGAAGGCGATCGCGTTCACGGTGAAGTCGCGGCGCGCGAGGTCTTCTTCGATCGAGCTGACGAAGTCGACCTGATCCGGGCGCCGGCCGTCGGCGTAGCCCGTCTCGGTGCGCAGCGTCGTGACCTCGACCTGCATGCCCTGCAGCAGCACGGTGACCGTGCCGTGCTCGACACCCGTCGGGATCACGCGCCGGAAGATGCGCATGACCTGCTGTGGCGTGGCATCGCTGGCGAGATCCCAGTCTTTCGCGTGCCAGCTGCCGGGCTCGGAAGGTCCGCACAGCTGCGCGCGCAACGAGTCGCGCACGCAACCGCCCACGAGCCAGCCGCGGTGACCCGCTGCGCGCAACTTGTGACAGAGCTCGCGCAGCGCCGCGGGGAGCCCCGCGCTGCGCAGGCTCAGGGCGTCTGCCACGGCTGCACGAACAGCTGCCCGCCGATCGACTCGTCCCGGCCTCGCTCGTCACCGCCACGGCCCTTCTGGGCGGGGCTGCGCGAGGAGGGGCGCGAAGGCGTGCTGGTGGGAACGCCGCGCTTGGCCTTGCCCGCTTTCGCGTGCTTGCCCTTGCCGTCGAGCTCCACCACCACCTTGCTCTGCGAGCCGTCGATCTCGATGCTCTTGGTGGCGTACCTGGGATGGCGCAGCTCCACCGTCAGCACGGAGCCGGGTGGAACATCGAGCGAGACAGGGCTCGCTCCCAGATCTTCTTTGCCCACGAACACGTGAGCGCTCGCCGGTGTGACCCCGAGCAGCACGTGCGCGGGCAGCACTGGCGTGGGTGCATCGGCGACGGGCGGCGCGTCCGCTGCGGGCGCCGTCGGGGCAGGTACCGCTGCCGCGGGAGCCGCATTGGGGGGAGCAACAGCGGTCGGAGCGGCTCCGGTGGCAGCAACGGCGCTCGGCGCTGCCGCGGGAGCCGGCTCCGAAGAGCGCGCTCCCTTCAGTGCGGCGCGGGCCCCGATGCCGCCCAGCTCGAACGCGAGCACGCCCGAGACGATGGCCACCGGGGCGACGATCGCCGCGATCAGTGGCCAGCGCCGCGGGCGCAGACTGGCCAGCGTCAGCTCCGTCGAGAGCGCTGTGCCTTCCACGGAGGAGTTCGGATCCGGCAGGGCAGCCAGCGCCGGCTCGACCTGCCGCTGCCCGCTCAGCCGCCGCTCCATGCGCCACAGATCGTCGCGCAGCTGCATCATGGCCTGGTAGCGGTGCTCGGGCTTCTTGGCCATGCACTTGAGCACGAGGGCCTCGAACTCTTCCGGGATCAGCGCGTCGGGAGCCGCCTGGCGTGGCGGAATGGGCTCTTGATACAGGTGCTGGCTCAGGATGCCGACGAAGTTCTCGGCGTCGAACGGCACGCGGCCCGTGGCCAGCTCGTACAGCATCACGCCCAGCGAATAGATGTCGCCGCGCTGGTCCAGGGGCGTGCCCGCCGCCTGCTCGGGCGACATGTAATGTGGAGTGCCGAACACGGAGCCCGCCTGCGTCAGGCGGCCCGTGCCCGTGCTCGACACCTTCGCGATCCCGAAGTCGAGGATCTTGACGAAGTCGCTCTCCTTGCCGCGCTGGATCAGGAAGACGTTGTCGGGCTTGAGGTCGCGGTGCACGATGCCACGCTGGTGCGCGGCGCCCAGCCCTTCGGCGAGTTGACGCGCGATCGGCAGGATGCGCTCCAGCGGCATGGGGCGGCCGCCTCCAGCCAACTGCGCCAGCGGCGTGCCCTCCAGAAACTCCATCACGAAATAGGCGGCGCCGTCCGGAAGCTGCCCGAAATCGCTGATGCTGATGATGTGCTCGTCCTGAATCGCCGAGGCGGCCTTGGCCTCCATCAGGAAGCGCTCGGTCACCTCGGCGTCACGCGCGAGATCCTGGCGCAGGATCTTCAGCGCCACGCGCTTGTCGATGATCTTGTGGCGGCACTGGTAAACCACGCCCATGCCACCTTCGCCCACGATGCCTTCCACCTTGTAGCGGTTGTCGATCGTGCATCCGAGATAGCGATCCGACTGCGGACCAGGGGCGCTCAGCGAGCGCTCTCGCGGCAGTGCTTCCTCCGCGCCCGCGTCCATCGAGTAGGCAGAGAGAGGATCGGCAGGGAGGGCATCGGGCGGCGGGGCCTGCGCAGGAAGGGCCTGCGCAGAAACAACGCTCGGATCAAAAGCCTGTGCCTCGACGATGTGAGGTTCGACCGCGCGAGCCTGCAGCGCGTTCCCGGCGCCTGCCAGAGCAGAGCTCGACAGCGCAGCGGCAAGCCCGCCCTCTGGCGGCACGCTGCTCGAGCGGGCGCTTCCCCCGTGGGGCTGTGGCTGTTCGTCGTTCATCCCGAGACTCCAACGATACGCCACGCGTGCCGGAAGCTCCGCCCAGAAGAAACGCTCCCCGCAGTTTGGTACATAAGCGTCCCACCCATATTAGTCCGACACCGGGGCGGAAATGTCTAGTATTACTGGTTAAATGTCGATCGGGGGAGACTCGGGCCAGCGAGCCTACTTGTCCAACGCCCCATCGGGCGACAACCGAGGCCCCGGTAGCGCTTATGTAGGTGTGCCGGCGGCCGCGAAGAGACACCTCCGCCCAGCAGGACGGGGGGTAGGGGGTTCTGCTAGGCACTGAGCTGCGATGGGTTTCTCGCTCACTCTGGCCCTGCGCTACATGCGTTCGCGCAAGCGCGCCTTCATTTCCGTCAGCACGGCATTTGCGATCGGCGGGGTCGCGCTCGGCACCGCCGCCCTCGCGACCGTGATGAGCGTGACCGGCGGATTTCGCGCCGAGTTTCGCGACAAGGTGCTGGGCGTCAATGCGCACGTGCTGGTGCTCAAGTACTCCAGCGAGTTTCGCGACTACCGCGAAGTGATGGCCAAGGTGCGCAAGCTGCCGGAGGTCACCGGCGTCGGGCCGTTCGTGATCAATCCCATGATGGTGACGCACGCCGGGCACACGGCGACGGGCGTTCTGCTCAAGGGCGTCGATCCGCAGTTGATGGGCACGGTGCTGGATCTGCCCCGCCATATGGTGGAAGGCTCGCTGGAGGGTCTGAGCGTGCCCGGCCACGAGCGGCCGCTGGCGCCCGCGCCGCTCGAGACCGATCTGCCTTTGGAGGCGCCGCGCCCCGGCGACGCAGAGCTGCTCGCGCCTCCCGACGCGCCGAGCCGCGGGAGCGCCGCCGACGGGAGCTTTCTCGACTTGCTGCGCGCCTTGCCTGCCGAGGCCGGCTCGAAGACGGCCGAGCCCCGCGCAGCGGCGCCCGCGCCGGAAGAGCCATTGAAGCTCGGCCCCCACGATCTGCCGGTGGGATCGATCGTGCCGAAGGGCGGCTACGCCAGCGAGCTACCGAGCGACGACGTCTTACCCGAGGGCATCGACCCCGATCCGTGCAAGGCCGAGGGCGTGGTGTTGCCGGGCATCGTGCTGGGCAGCACGCTCAAGCAAAACCTGAAAGCCGAGCTGGGTGACTGTGTGCAGGTCACCTCGCCGACCATCGGCTACTCCTTCGTGCGTGGCTCCATGCGCCCGCCGGTGGCCAAAGAGTTCCGCGTTACCGGAGTATTTCAAGCCGGGTTCGACCAGTACGACTCGAAGCTCGTCTACACGGATCTGTACGAGGCGCAGGCCTTCTACGAAGGCGGCGACACCGTCACGGGCGTGGAGATGAAGATCAAGGACATCGATCGCGCTGGCGAAGTGGCGCAGCAGGTCGAGGCCGAGCTCGGCAACAAGCTCTACCACGTGCTCGACTGGCAAGAGCTCAACCACGGCCTGTTCACGGCGCTGCGCATCCAGCAGATCCTGATGAGCCTGGTGCTGGCGTTGATCATCCTGGTGGCAGCCTTCACCGTGATCGCCACCTTGATCATGGTGGTGCTCGACAAGAAGCGCGAGATCGCCGTGATCAAGGCGATGGGAGCGAGCGATGGCGATCTGCTGCGCTCGTTCCTGTATCAGGGGCTGATCATCGGCATCCTCGGCACGACCGCCGGGCTCGGCTTCGGCTACGCGGTATGCCGGTGGATTGTTGCCTACGGCTTCCCGCTCGATCCCAAAGTCTATTTCATCTCACGTCTGCCCGTGCAGCTGCGGCCCACGGAGTTCGCGCTGACGGGATGCTTCGCCGTGCTGGCCTGCTTGTTCGCGACCGTCTGGCCCGCGCTGCATGCGGCACGGCTGCGGCCCGCCGAGGCATTTCGCGAAACGTGACCCGGCAGCGCGCGCAGTGCCGAGATTTGCGCCATTTCGTGCGCGCCTGGCAGCGAATCGAGACGAAAATCCCAGGCCCATTCTGCCAATCACCCGAGAGGGTGATTAGGGGTGCTCAGCGCGAAGTCGTTCGAATGGGCCAGGACAGATGCCGAACCAAAGTTGCGCTGCGGTTTGGAGCAGGACGTTCGAGTCTGCTGGAGCTGGAGCTCGTGAGGGGGAAGCAGCTCGCGCGCTCGGGGGGGCTAGCAGGGGGACTAGATGTCTTGCTCCAATCCGCTCGGCAATCCTCGGCACCTGTCCGCACTTCCTTCGACGGGCTCCCTGAGGGGGGGGCCCGTTCGAATGGCTTGGGTTGCCGGCGAGCCTCGTGGCTCGTCGGCAGCTCGTTTTGTCGCGCCCACGTATCCAGCGCGAGGAGCGGCGCGCCGGTTAAATCTGCGAGGCGCGGCGATGGCTTGGCCCACAGCTTGCTAAACTCGGCTGCCTCCGCAGCCTCGGTCACGCGCTGTTCGTGGCGTAGGCGCCCGGAAATTCGGGCCTGTTTCGCATCGGGGTCGCTCTGCGACACTTTGTTTGCCGGCGCGTTGTCAGGCCGCGCTGCTGGCCTTACTTCGGTGACAGGATACGTCCGCACGGGCCGCCGCCCCACATTTGATCGAAATCCTGCGCGTTGTTTGCAGCGCGCGGGTTGTCAGCAGGAAATCAATGGTATAGTGCTCACCTAGTGCCGCGGGGTGATGCAGTGAGTGGCCTCGAACGCCGACAGAGCTCGTTGCGGGGACATGACTCGGGACAAGAGTCAGAACAAGAGTCACTCCAGAGGAATACACCCCAGAGGGTGAACCTTTCAGAGGAGGCCTCGACATGGTCTCGGGGATGCAGTCGCCGGTGGAGGGGCTCGAGCAGTCAGTGACTACGAATAGCCCTGAGTTTCTCGTCGTCGAAGACCATCCGATGGTCATGCGTACACTTCGGACTTACCTGCAGCGGGTGGGTACCGTGCTCGAAGCGGGCACGGTGCAAGAAGGGCTGCGGATGTTCGAGGAGCACACGAACCTGGCTGGGATGCTGGTCGACGTCAACTTGCCGGACGGTTTGGGGACAGACCTGATCCGTGAGATTCGGCGTCGGGATCCGGTTCTACCGATCCTGATGCTGACGGGCAGCGACGAACGCGGTTGGGCCAATGAGGCTCATGCCCTGGGCGTCGAGTTCGTCTTCAAGCCGATCGTCACGGAAAGTCTCGAGCGGTTCTCGGCCCGCGCCGTCGCCCGTGCTTCGTCGGGAGACGACAGCTTGGCCGCGGTCGTGTCCGAGCTCGTCTCGAGCCATGGCCTGTCGCCGCGCGAGGTGCAGGTGCTCACCCTCTCTCTGGGCGGTACGCCACGCGTCGCGCTCACAGACGAGATGGGCGTCTCCGATAACACGGTAAAGACAACCGTGCGTCACCTGTTGCGCAAGACCACGGCCGACACGCTGGATGACCTCGTCCAGTACGTGATGCGGGCCGCTCTGCAACGACGCAGCGCGCCCAACAGCGTGTCGGACAACCTGGCCGCTCGCACGGGTTCCTCCCGACCCCCAGCGCGCCGCGCGCATTGATTCCCAGCGCGCCGCGCGCATTGATTCCCTGCGAGGTGCTGCTCGAAGCGCCGCATTCGATGCTGCGCTTCCGCCCGCCGACGCCCGACGTCGTCGTGCTCGTCGTGACGGGCAAAGACGTCGGTGAGCACGGCACCTCCCCATTTCAGGAGCTGTCGAAAGACGTCGCTCGCGGCAGCTTCCACCTCTTCCTCGACGCGCGCGCCGCGCGAGGCGTGACGATCGAAGCCAGCAGCGACTGGGGCCGCTGGCTCGCGCAGCCGCACGCATCTGCTCGGCGTGCACATGCTCACCGCCTCGCGCCTCGTACAGCTCACCGCACAGACCGTGCGCAACTTCGCCGGGCTGGGCGAAAGCATGCGCATCTACACCGATCCTGACGCCTTCGAGGATGAGCTCGCCGCCTTCACCCAGCGCGCCCGCTAGTATGTGCCCACCTTCCGGCAGGCGCTGAGCCCAGCCCTCGGCGGCCCCGCCAGCCCCGGCCACGTCGGCTGCGCCGCCGCTCGACGCTGTGGGCGCCCCGCTCGACGCGAGGCCGCGCCCCGAAGCATCGGGCGGGGCGAGCCAGCAGAGCGACGGCCCTTCCCGCGAATGCCAGCCGCTCCAAGTGGGCCCTTCTGCGCGAGAAAATCCAAGTTCCTCGAGGAACTTGAAAAGCGCAGATGGGAAGGGGGGCAAGTTCCTCGAGGAACCTGAAAGCGCGGCTCAGAGGGGGCGCCCAGTTCCTCGAGGAACTTGAAGACGCAGTTCGAAAGGGGGGCAGGTCGCGAGCAACGCCCAACGGTGCCCTCTGCGCGCAGAAGGCCGCCGGTCGGCCCCGAATCGATTCAGGGAGAGCGAACGGGGGGCTTTGCGGCGGCGACGCGCTCCGCCATGCGCTGTTGCAGCGCCTGGCGGCGCGCGATGCCTTCGGCGCTGAACCAGGCGTCGATGGTTTGCCCGATCTCCGCTTCCGAAGTTGCAACTCCGTTGAGCGGGTCGAGCGCGCGCTTGTGGACGGCGAAGGCTTCGGCAGGCTTGCGGGCAAGCATCCGGGCGCGACGCACGGTGGCGGCGAGCACGTCGGAGGTCGGCGTGACTTCACTCGCGACGCCGCCGCCGAGCGCACGTGCGGCCGTGATCTCCTCGGCGCCGAGCAGCATGGAGCGCGCGAGCTCGGGTGTGGCGTGGGCGGCGAGCGCGCGGATCATCGGAGGCGGGAGCGCGACGGCCAGATCGACCTCGTTGACGGAGAGCAACGCCTGTTCCCCCATCACGCGGAAGTCGGCTGCCAGCGCCAGGATCGCGCCGCCCGCGAAGGCGTGCCCCGCGAGCGCGCACAGCACGGGCTTGGGAAGCGTGCGCAGGTGCTCGAAGACCCGCACGAAGCTCGCGAAGAAGGCCAGCATGCGCGGCCGCTCGTACGCGAACACCTCACCCACGTCGAAGCCCGCGCTGAACAGGGTGGGGGCCGCGCTGGCCAGCACCAGCCCGCGCACCCCGGGGTCCGCTGCGGCGCGCTCGATCGCCGTGCGCAGCTCGTTCACCAGCTCTTCGTTCAGGGCGTTGGCTCGCCCGCGCGCCAGCTGCAAGACCAGGATGTCATCGGTGCGTTCGCTGCGGATCAGGCTCATGTCGTGGCTCCGGGCAGATCAGTGCGGCACGCGCCGCAGATAGAGAAAGAGGCACGCGGCGCTGAGCAGCACCACCCAGCCGGCGCTGCCGACGGCGCTCAGATGCAACACCGGTTCGCCACCCAGCAAGGAGCGCAGGTGCGCGCGCGGCCACGGTACCGCCGCGGCTCCCACGCCGGAGCCCAGCAACCAGTCGCAGAGCAGAAACAAGGCCCGACCCCAGGCGCCCGCCAGCATCTGCGCCAGGCCCAGACACGCCACGTAGCTCACTGCGCCGAGCACGGCGACCGCGAGCAGCGCGATGCCGCTGGTACCGAGCCCGATCGGCAGGCCCAGCGCCGGATCGCTGGCAGCGTTGCTCAGCCCCAGCGCCAGGCAGCCTCCGATCAGCGCGATGCCGCCGGTCACCACCGTCGGGAATGCCAGACGCCCGAGCGCGTAGGAACGCCGCTCGGCACCGTGGCGGACCCAGATGGCGTGCATCAGGGCATCGAGCCCGGTGTCCAGGCGCGCGCCGAGCGCGAAGCAGGAGAGCGGCAAGAGCAGGCCAAAGGTGACGCCTTGCAGGAGGTCTGCCTCGGCGGCGCGCGTGGCGCTTTCGCCCGTGATGTTCTGCGCCTCGAGCACCGCCGCGCCGAGCAGCAGCCCGAGGCCTCCGATCAGCGCGGTCGCGGGCCAGAGCCAGCCCAGTGTCAGGCGGGCGCTGCGCCAGCCGTGGCGAAAGCTCAGCTGCTTCATGCCCCTCCGCGGCGCGCCGTCTGCGCGGCGCGATACGCCGCTTGCGCCAGACCCGCCGATGCGCCGTGCACCGCTTCGAGGTCCGGAGCCGCGGCCCGCAGCTGGCGCAACTCCACGCGCGCGCCGAGCGCCGCTCGGGTCACCGCCAGGGCCAGCCGTTCCAGATCGCTGCCCGCCACCTGAACTCGCGTGGGGCGCCGCGCCTCGAACGTCACGCGCTCCACCTCGGGCGACTGCGCGAGCTCGGCGACGAGGCGGCGCGGCGCATCACACTCGATGTAGAGCTCGACGTTCGAACCCGGAGTGACGGAGCTGGGCCAGGCATCGGGCGACTCGCGTGCGAGAATGCCGCGCTCCAGCACCAGGAGCTGGCCCGTGAAGTGGCGCGCATCCGCCACCGAGCGGGTGGTGAGCAGCACCGGCGTGCGCTCGGCCAGCTCCTGGATGCGCTCGATCACGGCCGTGCTCGTGGCGGCGGCTGCCGCGGCCAGCGGCTCGTGCAGCACGACCAGCTGCGGTTCGGGCTGTGCCAGGGCCGCCGCCAGCGCCAGCTCGCGACGCTGCGAGCCCGAGAGCCGCGCGAGCGGGCGATCGAGCACCAGATCCGGACAGTAGAGCTGGGTGGCCGCCAGCGCGTCAAAGCCGCGCAGCGCGCCCAGATGGCCGATCCAGTGCTGGACGTCGCCGTCACCGGGCCAGCCCTCGTCGGCGAGCAGGCTCGCGATGCGGCGCCGCGCCTCGGGGCTCGCGCCCGGGCTCACTCCGTCCAGACTCAGACGCCCGCGCTGCGGCAGGCGCACGCCTGCGCAGAGCTCGATCAGATCCGCCGTGCCGTCGGACTCCGCCCCCAGCAGTACGTGCACGCCGGGCCCGAAGCTGCCCGAGAGGCTCTTGAGCCGCGGGCTGCTCACCCGCTCGAGCTGCAGCTGGCTCAAGATTTGACCTCCACGTCCAGACAGCGATCGAGCAGGCGCTGGTAGCCGGCCGCCACCGTGGGCAGCTCGGGCCAGGCGGGAGAGAGCAACGGCGGCAGCATGATCAAGCCGAGAAACAGCGCTTGCCCGCGCGCACGCCCGAGCACATGGCAAAAGTGAGCCAGCAGCGCCAGCCCGCCCGCCAGCAGCACGACGTAGCTGGCTGCTCCGGCGGCGAGCGCGAAGGCATGCGCGGCGTGCCGGGGCTCGCTCGCCAGCCCCAGACAGGCGATGGCGACGATCAGCGCCGAGAAACCGATGTGACGCAGGATCCACAGCGCCACCGCGAGCGGGCGCGCGCTGCGCAGTTGCTCGAGTGGTATGGCGCGGGTCTCGAGCAGCCCGCGACCGGCGTCCAGAAACCGATCGGGCGCGGGCCCCGCCGCGGAGAGCGCGGCGAGCTCGGCGCAGGCGGAGAGCGCGATCAGCGCCATGCGCAGGATCGCGTCGGAGGCCGTGGGCGCGAGCCCGGAGACGTACAGCGCGGCGAGCACGAAAGAGACGCCAACCAGGCGTGAGAGCCAGAGACACACGCGCGCGCCCCAGCACTGACCGAGCGCGCGCTGAACGATCCGCAGGGTTGCCAGCCGGCGCCGCCAATCCCTTCGAGCCAGCGCCCGCCGAACTTGGGGGGCAGAGACCTCGGCGGCCGGGCTACTCACGCTGCCAACTTGCCATCGCGAGGGCCTGGTGTACAACGTCGCGCGATGCCGGCCGAACCTTCCACCGAGTCTGCGTCCGCTGACGACGGCAACAAGCCCGTCGAAACGACCGCGCGCCCCGCGCCGCCGCAGACGGAGCGCGAGCTCAACTCGCCCAGCCCGCTCACGCTGAGGATGCTCGGCGTGGTCTTCCTCGGCACGTTCCTGCCGTGGGTCGCTGCCAAGGTGGCGTGCAACGTGCGCGAGGCGCCGCCGCGAGACCCGCCGGAGCTGTCGGCGGACATCCTGTCGAAGCAGCCCAAGGACGCGGCGCTGGAGCTGCAGCAGCGCGCCGCCAGCGGCCACTATCGTGAAGCTGCCGAGCTGGCGAAAGGCGAGGCCGCCAAGGAGTTGCTCGACGCCGACGCGCGCTGCCAGTCGGACCCGAAGCCCTGTGAGGCACTGCGCGCAGCAGCGAACCAGGTTGCCACGCGCGCCGTGCTGGTGGGCCGTGGCCCGTTGCTCGCCGAGGCCCGCGCCGAGAGCACGGTGGGCGGCAAGACCGAGCGCTACGTGATGAAGCTCGAGGCGGAGGGCGGTCGTTGGTACGTCACGTCGCGCGCCCCGTACCCGGGCGATCTGCTCACCCCCATCCCGGTGATCAACGTCACGCCGGGCTTACCCCCGGGGATCGCGGCACCGGCCCCGCCGGCGCCATCGCCGTCGAGCGGTGCTGCGGGCACCCCTGCGCGGTAAAAAGGGATCAGGGGATTCCGGAGCTCGGCCCTGCGCGGTCCGCGCGGCTCCAGCATATGCCCATGGTTCGAGCTCGCGAGCCGCACGGTGGGCATATTCTAGAGTGGACAGAGGGGGGGCGGTGCCGAGCCCTGAAACCTTTGACTCCCGACGCCTGATCCCTCGGGACTCGCCCGGAGGGTGTCAGCGCCGTGAGGCTAAATCAGCGACTTCAAATCGAGCATCTCTTCGACGTTGGGCATCAGCACCAGCTCGACGCGGCGGTTGTGCTCGCGGTTTTGCGGCGTGTCGTTGGGGGCGACGGGATCCGTGTCGCCGTAGCCGGCCGCGTGCAGGTGCGTCGCATCGAGCCCGCCGCCGCCGTCGCGCTTGCCCACCGGGGCGATCAAGAACACCAGCACCGTGCGGGCACGCATCGCGGACAGCCCCCAGTTGTCCTTGAAGGGGCCACCGTTCAGGGGCTGTGCGTCGGTATGCCCAGCGATCTGGAAGAAGCGGGAGGCGAGCTGCGCGTCGCTGCGGATGACCTCCGCCACGGCCATCAGCACTTCCTTGCCGGCGTCGCGCAGCGTGTCTTTACCGGAGGAGAACAGCACGTCGCCCGGCAGCGAGATCACCATGCGGTTGTGCCGCACCTCGACCTTCAAGCCCAGCTTGGTCAGCTTCTGCAGCTTGTCGCGCAGCACCTCGAAGCGGCTGCGGATGCGTTCGAGCTGCGCCGCGCGCGCCTGATACTCCGAGACGGCTTGCTTCAGCTCGTTCACGTCGGCGGAGAGGCGCTCCTTTTCGGTGCCCTCCTCGGCGAGCTTGCGCGACAGCTGGTCGACGTTGACGCCCATCTTCTCCAGCTCAGCCGTGAGCTGGGCGACCTTCGTCTGCGAATCGTCGAGCTGCTTCTTCGTCTCTGCGAGCTCGGTGGACTCACGCTTGTGAACGGCATCCAGCTCGGAATACCTGGCGAGCTGGGCCTTCCACTCGTCTTCCGAGTAACCGCAACCAGCCCCGAGGAAAAAGCAGCTCGTCACCGCCAGAACAGCGGCGCAGGAGCGAACCGCTCGCGCGCGCTGGCAATCTACAACCATGCCGTAAAGGCTAGCCGGAAATGCCCGCGCCCGCGAGAGCTCGAGTGAAGGTTTAGCGCGGAGAAAAGACGCCGCGCTGCTCCAGCAGATCGACGATGACGCGCGCCGCCGCCTCGCTGGAGAGCGCCCCCAGGTCCCCCGCGCCCGCAGGAGCCGCCGGCGGCTCGTACTGGGGCTCGGCGTGGCGAGCATAGAAGTCGCTCGCCGCCGCCCGCCGCCGCTCGAGCGGCGCGCTGACGGCGATCTCCAGCCAGCGATCGCTGCCGATCGCCGCCTGCCCCAGTGTGCGACCTGCGCCGCTCGGTGTCGCATACGCGAGCAAT
>JAICTU010000085.1 GCA_025936205.1 Polyangiaceae bacterium
AACGCCAGCATGACCTGGCGTTGGGTTATCGCGTCACGGGCACAACTTCAAGCGATGCCCGGCGGCCTGCAGGTTGTGCTACGGCGCCGTGCGGTCGGACGGGTTGCAGGCTGGCGCGAACCGCGCAGAGAGATGCGAGGATCAGCATCAGCGCGCAAGAAGGGACGTCGCCGCTGACGCGCGCCAGCAGAGCGAAGCAGATCGCCTCGCCCACCCCCGGCGGTCGCCGAAACCAGAGCGTGACCGCGGCCACCAACAGCGCGTAAATCTCGATGAAATACCGGAGCCCCGTCTCGACGAAGGGATCCGGGTGAGCGGTGAGCGACGCCAGCGCGCGCGCCACGAACCGCCCCCAGCCCTCGCCGTCCACCGGCTCGGGGCTTTGAGCCCCCACCCAAACGACGAACGCCGCGACGCTGGCGAGGGCCGATACCAGGGCCACGCCCCAGCGCCAGCGCCGCGCAGCCCAGACGGCCGCCAGGAGCACGCTGGTCGCGTCGATCAGCAGGCCCGCGGTCGCGATGCCGCGCGCCAGCCCGAACAGCTCCGCTTCCACTTCCTGGCTGGCGTAAAGCGCGAGCACCCGGCCGAACGCGCTCACCAGTGAGCCGAGCGTGACCAGCAACAACATCAGCCCGGCGGCGCGGCTCTGCGGCGCGTGCAGAGCGGACCGTACCGCAGTGACCCCGAGCGCAGCGGACAAGCCCACCAAGGCAATCAACCAGCCGGGCGCGAGGTGGCGGCTGCTCGCCGAGATCACCATGGGCAACGCCGTGGTGGTGGTGAGGATCGCAACGGAACGAAAGCTGCGCGAGGGGCTGTCGAGCGTGGTCAACAGCAAGCGCACGCAGGTCGAGACGCCCATCACGGCCATGAACTGGGTCGTGAACCCCGCGAGCTGATCGATGCCGGAGATCAGACTCCCGATACCCGCGCTCGAGCCCGGCAGCGCCGGCGCCACTGCGCGGCCCAGCACCGTGGCGACCAGCGCCGTGAGCGCGACCAGGATCACGTCGAAACGCGTCGCCAGGATGCGCAGCGGCGCCGCCCGCCGCCCGGACTCCGGTGTGGCGGCCGAAGCTCGCCGGCGTTCGGCGTCTTGCTCCGCGGCCCGGCCGTCCAGGGCCCTGCCGTCCACAGCTCCGGCGCCTGCACCGGAATTCGCTCCGGTCTCTGACAGTGTCTCGCTGGGGTCGCTCGGACTAGGGAGCTGCATAGGAGGTCAGGCGAGCGGTCTTCTCGAGCACGGCGCCTGGCCTATCATTGTAGCCCTGTTTCGCTGGAGGCGAGCCCTCTTCGGGGCCAAAGGGACCACCGGGAGGCTCATTGCCAGGCGGTGCCGACTTCTGAGGCACCTTGAGGATGAAGGGGCGGGCAAAATACGTAGAGCACGCGAGGAGCGGGTTGCGGTGGAACTCCCAGTGCAAATACACATTGCCATCCGGAGACACGATCGACGGCGGCGGCGCGCCGAAGGGCGACGCGCGTTGCACGGAGTCGAGAGCCGCAATGTCGAAGGCGGTCACACCGCTGGTGCGCGTGACGCCCATCTTCACGATGCTGCCGTTGGCCTGGCTGAGCACGATCTCGAGGTTCGTGGCCATGTCGTTGTCGTGCAAGCCGGCGCTGCCGGGCAGGCCGTCGAGGAAGTCGAGATAGCCGAGCGCGAAGATCGGGTGCAGCCGGTTGTGAATGTGGTTCAGATAGGTGGCGAAGGGCACGGCCGCCGTGTTGAGCGCGGTCTGATTGCCGAGCTTCACGCTGGCCACGTAGTTTTCGATCGCCGGCCGCCAGCGCTCGATGCCCACGGCCTTCCATGAGCCTTGATGCTGGCTGCGCCGGCGCTCGCCGTCCGCGTGGATCTCTTTTGCCAGCTGGTCCTGCCCGATCGCCGCCAGCGCGGTACCCGGCGTGAGATTGAGGTTCACACCGAGCTCGGTGCGGCCGGTGGCGCCGAGGCCCAGAAAATCGAGCGGGCGATTCGGGGTGCCGGCAGCCATCGCGGCGCGCTGACGACGCGCTTCCTGCGCAGCGCGCGCGGCCTGCGCATCGCGCTCGCCAGCGACCTGCCAGGCCCCATCGGGGGAATTGGCCGCGGGCGGAACGGGCTCCTCGGCGCGGCTCGCGGTCTGCGCGGTCTGCCCCTTCTGGCCGGGATCGTTCTTCTGCGGGCCGCCATGCACGCGCCCCGCAACCTCCGGGATGCCGTTGGGCTGGCTGACGGAGACCTCCGCCTTCTTCTTCTCGCCCGCGAGCTTGTCCTCGCTCGGGGCGCGATTGATCTCGCCGGGGGAATCGTCGGACTGCGCGATGTCGGTGACGTGCGAGTCGCCGGGGTTATCCGTGGGCCCCATGTGCTGAGAGCCGGGCGTCGGCTTCTGGTTGTCTTGATCGGTGGCGGTGATCGAGGCCTGCGACTGCTCGCGCACGCGGTTGTTGTGCTCGGCGAGGAACTCCGCCTCGGGATTGTCCGCCTGCTTCTCGTCTTCGACGTGCTGGACGACAGCGACCTTGCGCGTGTCCACCGAGGGCGTGGGCAATTGAGCCTTCTGCTCCTCTTTCTTTTCTTCTTCCTTCTTCTGCTCGTCGGGCTTGGGCTTCTGCTCCGCCTTCTTCTCCGGCTTGGGCGGAGGCTCCTTGTTGGCGAGCTTCTTCTTGTCGGCCTCGGGAGTGTCCTCGGGCTTCTTGTCTTCGGGCTTCTTCTCCGCGACCTTCAGATCCTTGGGCTTCGGTTGCTCCGCGGCGGCTGGATCGGCCTCACCTTCGTGCTCTCGCTGCTCGTCCTGATCGAGCGGCGGCAACGTGCTCTCGTCGAGCAGGGCCACCTCGGTATTGAAGCGCTGGCGCACCTGATGCTGGATGGACGCCGCGAAGCGCCGCACATCGGCGCGCTCCTCGAAGACCTCCGCGACCTGCTCGGCTCCTCCGCCCCACGTCAGGTGAGCGACGATGGCCGCAGCGACCCAGAGGAACAGCGGGATGTTAGGCTCGCGAGCCATGCGACGATCGTTCATTGCTCCGCGCCAACGAAAACGGCCGAAAGACCCTCAGAACGTAACACCAGAGTCCGACATCAGCAATCAGCCATTTGGCCTGAAGATCCGTAGCGATCTGGTGCAATGTAGGGCTCGCGCGGTTCGAGGGCGAAGCGGCCCTGAGCCCTGCACACGCGCATGCCACACCACCACGCTTCCGAACGACTGCGATCGTCAGGATCTCGCGATGGCCGACCAGTGCTCTCCGATCTCCTCGGCAGACCAAACTCCCCCCTCCTCTTCCTTCAATGCTCCCAAGCTTTCGACGAGGCGAAACACGCTGAGCCGTCCCCCTGCAGCACACACTACGACACCGGTCACCTCGCGACTGAGCTCGCTCGCGAGAAACACATGTACAGGGGCAATGTGCTCGGGACGCATCGATTCGACGTCCGCGAACATGGGTAGGCCTTCGGTGAGACGCGTCTTGGCCACCGGAGCGATGGCATTGACGCGCACACCATACTTTTGAAGTTCGATCGAAGCCGAGCGCGTCAGGCCGATGACGCCGGCCGCCGCCGCCGACCCGTGTGCTTGACCGTAGTTCCCTCGTAACCCGGCCAGGCTGGTCGTGTTGATGATCGAGCCCGACCCTGCCTTTTTCATCAGGCGCGAGGCAGCGCGCAGGCAATAGAAGCTGCCATTGAGCTGGACGTTGACGGTGCGCTGCCATTGGGCTGCATCGAGGCGATGCAATTGCGCGTCCATCCCGATGCCTGCGTTGTTGACGAGGATATCCAGGCTGCCCCAGGTGGAGCTCGCCCGCTCCACCAGCGCCTGCGCAGCCTCGGGGATTGCGACGTTGCTGCGATCCGCCTCGGCAACTCCACCCAAGTCGCGGATCTCCGCAACGACCTCCTCGGCGCACGGGTCCGACCGCTCTTCGCCTTCCGGCGAGCAGCCGAGATCATTGACCAGTACGCGCGCGCCTTCGCGCGCCAGAGCCAGCGCCGCGGCGCGCCCGATCCCGCGCCCCCCACCGGTGACGACGGCGACCTTATCCTT
The DNA here is from genome assembly GCA_025936205.1 of Polyangiaceae bacterium. The sequence continues at coordinate 4,041 of JAICTU010000085.1, forward strand.
CAACAGATCCATCGGCGGGGTTATGTGAGCCCGTCCTCGCGGGCGTCAATCGTTCTCGTGGCCCAGGGGTGACAGCACCTCGGGGGTGAAGGAGCTCGAGGTGACAGGCTCCCCCTCGCTTCCACGACTTTCCCGGGCTATGGCAGTCTCGTCCGGATGGTGCTCGAGCACGACGCGTGGTTGGTGGACCTCGACGGCACGCTCTACGCGGGGCGTCCGGTGAAACTCGCGCTCGCTGCCGAGCTCGCGCTGCAGGGCCTGCGCGCCGTGCAGACGCTGCGCCGTTTCCGCTCGGAGCACGAGCACTTGCGCAGGACACAGGCAGAACCGAGCTCGAGCCCGTACCGGTTGCAGCTCGAACGCACAGCCGAGGCGCTCGGAGTGGACGCGGTGGTCGTCGAAGCCCAGGTGCGGGAATGGATGATCGAACGTCCCGGAAAATGGCTGCGCCGTTTCCGCAGACGCGCGCTCCTGGCAGAGCTCGAGGCGTTCCGGGCAAGCGGCGGCCGCCTCGCGCTGGTGAGCGACTACCCGGCACGACGCAAGCTGGAAGCGCTCGGCTGCAGCGCCTTGTTCGAGTTCGTGGTGGCCAACGGTGAAGAGGGGGGGCCGAGCTGGTTGAAGCCGCACCCCGATGGCTTCCTGCGCGCTTGCGAACAGTTGCGGGTCGCCCCAGGGCGCTGCCTGGTGCTGGGCGACCGCCACGATGCGGACGGTGAAGGGGCTCGAAGGGCCGGGATGGCCTTCCGGCGCGTGGGCTAGCCGCGGCTTTCCTAGGGCGCCCCGCTTCCGCCCGCGTTACCCTTTCGAAAACATGGCTGCCCCCCTCCTGCTCGCGCGTTGGCATGCGATCCGCAGCGTCGGTTCCTCGCTGGTGCTGGGCGGCGCCCGGGCCTGCGGTTTCATGGCCTGCAGTTTCCTTGCGTGCAGTGTGCTGCCGGAGAAGACGTCGGACGCGCGGGCGACGCCGCTCACCTGCTCGAGCGACGGCGAATGCGGCAAGGGACATTGCCTGCTGCCGTTCGGCGTGTGCAGCCAGGAACAGGGCGAGCTGACGCACCTGCTGTTCGAGATCACCCCGCCGGCATCCGATCCGGTGTACGGCGGCGCGCGCTTTCTCACCATCATGGATCTGAGCGCAGCCCCGCCCGATGGTGTGCCCGATCGCGGAATCGAGGCGGGGTGGATCGAGCTCAACGTGCGCCCGCGAGTGCCGGTCAGCGGCTCCGTCTCGGCACCGCCCGACCAAAGCGACTGCGTCTCCGGCGCGGGCAGCACGCTGCCGGTGAGCCTGACCTTCACCCCGCGAGAGCACCTGTTCGGGCTCTCCGTCCCTTCCTACGACCTGACAGCCACCCGCGATGCCAGCGGCGAGTACACGTTCCGGGGCTCGTTGCCGCCGGGCAACTATGACGTGTACATGCGACCGAACACGCAGGCGCTGAGCGAGAGCTGCCTGGCGATCCCGCAGATCTTCCACAAGCGGCAGATCGGCAGCACGTTCAAACCGTTCGAGCAGACCGCGCTCGCCTCGCTGCAGCTCACCTTCTCGGGTGACGACAACCACGATGGCTGGGTGGTCGACATGGTCCATCCCGTGACGGGCGAGGTGATCTCGAATCGCGTGCGCCTGAGTGCTGCTCATCGCGACCCGATGACCAACGCCCTGCGCGCGAAGCTCTACTACTCGCGGGACGCCGATGACTTCATCACCCCCGGGACCGAGCTGGTGCGGCTGACGCCGCCACCGGATCCAAACGTGGTGGCGGGCACGGTGTTTCTGCAGCGTTCGGGTCTCGAGATCGCGGCTGCCGGCGAAGGAACCATCGGCGACATTTTCCGCTTCGGCAATCCCGTCAATTACCAGGCCTGGGTCTGGAAGAAGGACGACCCCAACCAGGAGCAGTCCGACATCCCCGTCCCCGCCACGGTCAGCTTCGCCGCGCGGGATCTCGATGACATGGCGGACGGTGTGCTCACCCTGTTCAATCGCTCCGCCGACGTGGACCCCAAAGGCCAAGTCCGGGTTCAACTCCTGCCGGGTCAGTACCGCGTGCGCGTCACGCCTCCGGGCGTGGTCGTCAAGGACGACCTGGGGCAGCTCTCGAGCCTGGAAACAACCGTCACCGTGTGGCCCAACGAAAACGGCAGCGCCTCCGTTCAGGGCGGCAATGTGATCGGCGTGCCCGTCGCCAGCAAGCTGATCGGACGCGTGCTGGCGGAGTCCGATCGCCAGCCCGTGCCCAATGTGGAGGTGCGCGCGAGCGCCTCCGAGCAAGAGCTCTGCCCGGTCGCCGTCGATGGTGAGCAGGCCGTGCCCTGCACCATGCGTGACGCGGTCTTGACCAAGGTCCGCGCGGTCGATCCCTTCGTGCCGCGTACGCGCACCGGGCTGAGCCAGCCAGATGGTGAGTTCGTCGTCGACGGACTGGACTGCCGCCAATGCAGCGTGGGCGGAGGCGTCAGATTCGATCTGAGCCTGCGTCCGCCCCCCGAAACGCGCCTCCCCTGGCTGATTGTTCCGGCCTACTATCTGCCAGGGGGCGAAAAGCACATCCCACAACCCCTGGTGATCAAGCGCCCCGTGGCGCACGCCGTACGTCTCACTTATGGGGACCCTGCGCCGCTTGCCGGCTCCGATCCGCAGAGCACGGGCGTCCCGCCGGTGCTGGCCGGTGCGTTGGTGCGAGTGTACGCGCTGCTCAGCGATCAGCAGAGGCTATTGACGGACGCGGCGGACACCGAGCCCTGCGTCACCGTGGCAGCCAGCCAGACGGGCCACTGCGTACAATCAGTGTTGCAAGTTGCCGAGCTGCGCAGCGGCGATACTGGCGAGTTCCTGCTGCTGCTTCCGCCCAACCTGAACCCTTGAGCCGCGATGCCGGGAGTTTCCCGGTGAGACACGAGCTGTCCGGCGCGCTGGCTTGCTGGGAGCTCCGCCGCTCTCCCGCAGCGCCGGGCTGCAGCGAGAAAAAAACGCACCCTGCGGCCCGCTGTTCGGTCCAGCCCTAAGAACACGATATTCCATTAGCAAATGGACCACACCTTCGTACTATTCCAGGGCGATGGAGCGACGCGCTGGGAAGCCGGGAAAAAAGTGCCCTTGATGCGTCGCAGCGATGATATCTTACTGTAATAGTGTGGTTGCCGTGAAAGAGCCGCATTCGAAGGCGTTGGCTTCGCTGCCGGTCCCGCCCGAGCGAGATCTCGCGGGCGCTCTGCATGAGGTAAGCAACGCACTCACGGTCGTGCTCGGCTGGCTCGACAATGCTCTGGAAGCCTGTGCCCCGGAGAGCGGCTCCAGCATGGATGGCACGGCACGGCAAGCCATCGAAGTCGCGCGTTCGCACGCGAGCCTGGGGCACGCGATCGCACGGCGTGCCGTCGGTGCACCGGTTACTGAAGGCGGCGAGCTGCGCAGCGCGCTGACGCTCGTGCAGGACACGGTGACGGGCGTCATGCCGATCGCCGATCGCCGAGGCATCAGCATCGACATCGATGACGACGTCGCAGATGTGCTCCTGCCCGACGCACCCTTCGTGCAGCAGATCTTGATCAACCTGCTGCTCAACGCGCTCGCCTACACGCCGAGCGGCGAGACGATCCGTCTGACGCTGCGCAACGAGCGCAGCCGCTTCGTGTTTCGCGTGCGCGACGATGGTCCCGGCGTCCCCGAAGACCAACGCGATCGGATCTTCAAGGCGGGCCCCTCGCGCCGCCCCGGCGGTGCGGGCATCGGCCTCGCTCATTCGCACGACCTCGCGCAGAGCCGCGGCGGCACGCTGACGCTGCTCGACGGCGGCACCGGTGCTTGCTTCGAGCTTCGCTGGCCGGTCGGCGATGCGCCCTCCACCACCCTTTCGCGCACCACCACGTTCAAGATGCTCGACGGCTTGCGCGTCGCGGTGCTCGAGGACGACCCGGCGGTGATGTCGCTGCTCGAGTTCGGCCTTTGTTCGCGAGGCGTGGAGCTGTATCCGCTCTCCAGCCGGGCTCAGCTCGAAGACTTCGCGAAGCTCAGCACCAAGGTGGACATCGCCTTGATCGACCTCTCGCCGATCCAGACGGACCCGGACAGCGCGATCGCCGCCCTGCGCCGCCAGTCCCCGAACGTCACCATCTTCCTGATCAGCGGCACCGCGGCGGCCCACACGGCCAGCCCTGGCGGCATCGCCGGCTGGATCCGCAAGCCCTTCGAGCTCAGCGAGATTTTCCAAGCCCTGAGCCAGGCCCGCCGGCTCTGATCTCGGAAGAGGGGCTCGGCGCCGCGCGCCGGTGCCGCGCTCCAGGATATCCCAACGCGCGTCTGCGCGGCGCGCGGGCGCTCCCCGACGAGTTTTGCCTCCCGGACGCCTTTTGCTGTTGCGTACCGCGCGAATAATTGACATCTAGGCCCCCGACCCCACGCGAAGGTGGCGGAATGGCAGACGCACTAGCTTGAGGTGCTAGCGGGGTAACTCCCGTGGAGGTTCGAGTCCTCTCCTTCGCACAAGGCTTTTCGATTTGAGGGGTTGGCCTGCCCCACTAGCCGCGCCGCCGCGGTAGTGGGGTTCTGGGGTGGCAGAGCGAAGCCGGTGGCGCCGACGGCTGCCAGGGCGCGCTCGGCAGCGCGGCGACCCGGGCGGACGTAGCGGTCCGTCGTGCTGACGCGCTTGTGGCCTGCCAGGTAGGCGGCGCCGGTCAGGTTGCCCGTTTCCGCCAGGTGCGTCAGGCGGCCGTGGCGGAGGTCGTATTGTGTGAACGTGGCGCGCTTCTCCGGCGAGAGGACCTCTGCGGCCTTCTCCAGGATGTCGCGGTAGTCGTGCTCGCCGAAGATCAGGCCTGACTTGGGAGCAACGGTTTCCAGCGCTGCCATGGCCTCGGCGCTCAGCGGGACGTCTCGCGCGAACCGGGCTTTGTCGATCTCGGCAGTCACTTCAGCGCTGACGCGCCGGCTGTGTAGTGCTCGGGCACGCTCAAGGCGCTGAGCGTGCTCGGGCGCAGCGACGTCTCGTACGCCACGATGAAGCGGGCGCGCACTGGGAAGCGCGGCGCGTTGCGTGGATTCGACCAGACTGGCAACGCGGCGATCAGCACGCGCACCTCCTCCACATTTAGCTCCGTTGCACGCCCGCGGCGGCGCACGCTGTACGCCGTTCCAGTTGCGCGCGCTGGCAAGGCCGGGAGCTCGGGTGCTGCATCGACGTACTCCTGCTCGGCGCACCAACTCAGGAAGCGCCGCAGGGTCGAGCGCTCTTTTTTGTTGCGTGGCGCGCTTTACCTTGCCCAAGCGTGTGCGACCGTAAGTGGCGATCATCGCGATTGTGATCGAATCCAGCGTCGGGAAGTGCGGCGCGAGATGCGTGCGGCAGTGGAGCTCGTACAGGCCCAGAGTGGCTTCATCTACCTCGGTGCGCGTCTCAGACAACCAACGCGCCATCATGTCGATCGTCGGAGTGGATGGATCGATGCGCCACGAGGTCATTTGGGTTCCTTCTTTCCGGTCGTCTTGCGCAGGCGGTCGAGCATCGCTCGCTCTTCCGCGGTTTTGTCTTCGATCGGGCGCAGAACGCGCAGGCGGGGCGCCGCACGAACCTTGCGAGCATGTTCGACGTCGAGATCGCTCCATTCCGCCATCGCTGGCGAATTGGAGTTGGTACGCGCGGGCGCGGCAATGGCTTCCGCTCGCAAGTCTCCGGTCGTAGTGCATCTAAACGCCAACGTCTGATCTCGAGGTGGCCGAGTGAGATATCCGTGCCCGTACTGCTCCACAACGGCGACCCGCCCCCACAACCTTCGTCGGCACCTCATGGGTGGGCGTTGCCACGGTGGGCACGAGATCTCGGACGACGCCGCTGCCCTCATACTCGCGAACCTCAGCGCGCAGGAGCCGGCCAACGATGCGCCTGTCGCACCAGCTGCACCGCGGCCTTCGCCGCCGCTCGCGTCGAGTGGGGAACCCCCGCCTCTCAACCGAGGCCATTGGCACTCCCTCGAGCTCCTGGAGGAAACGCCTTCCGTGCTCGAGACGCTCGCCCGCTACGAGCAAGCGCTCGGACACCCTGTCTACCTTCGCCCAACGGCAAAGGGACTGACCGTGATGAGCCTCGACCCATCGACTCCTGCGATGGTCGGGGTTGGCGGCGCGGACGACTGCTGCATCACGGCGCTCCCGTCCAGTCAGGCCGTTGCGTCGGCAGCCGTCGCCTACCGAGCCAAGGTGGCGGGCATGGTGCGCAACTCCGCGGAGGAGCGCCACGTCATTGCGCGGATTCGCGCGGCCCTCGCCAACGCCCTGGAGCTGCAGGAGGGACTTCTTTTCCTGCACCAGGAATGGCGCTTCTCAAACCAGGAGAAGCTGGACGTCTTGGCCCTGGATTCGCGCTCGGGGCAGCTTGTCGTCATCGAGGCCAAGGCGACGCAGCGCGCAGCCCTGCAAGAATGTGACGCGAAAGGACGTACGGCGACGCAGCAAGCAGCGCGCTACGCCGCACGGCTGCTGGCACACTCTGTCGAGTACACGCCTTTCTTCCAGCGCCTCGCCGTTGCACTAGGGCGCGTCTACAGCCCAGCTCGACAAGCCGTGCAGATCGATGGGGCGGCCTTGCCGCGTTGCGAGCTTTGGTGGCCCGGTTCAACCGAGGCCGCTCCCGACCAGCGGGCAGCGCCCGCGCGTAGCATCGAGACGACGACATTGGCGGCCGAGACCACGGACGTTGCCTTCGTCGCGAGCGACGCCCCGTGGCAGCGTGAGCTGCGACGCCGACAATCTCGCTGGCGCGAAGCCCGCGGCTATCCGATCGGGATTCACAAGGGGCGCCCCCTCGGCTCCAGACTCGCCATGCCCGAAGCCGAAGAGAAGCTCTGGAACTTTCTCACGCCTGCCATCGGAGAGCTCGTTCGGCGGGAGTATCTAGCCAACCGGTCGGCACCTCCCAGGCAGCAGGCGCTCTACCGCCATCCGCGTCTGTTTGACGATCTGCTCTCGTCTCAGCCGCTGGCGTTCAATCTCTTCGGCGAACTCGCGCTCGAGCTTTCGAGTGCGAGCGCCGCAGCACGACGCCTCTGGCCTGGCCGGGTCGACCGTGTGACTCGCATCGAGTTCGAGTGGTCCCCGGGGCGCTGCAACCCGCGCTACTTGAACAACCGCACCGCCGCAGACATCGCCATCTTCCACACTACTCCAGGCGGAGGCAGCGGTGTCATCTTCATCGAGACCAAGTATCATGAGGATCTGCGCGACAAGGACCGCGCGCTCAAACCGCGCTATCTGGAAGTGGCTCTCGAGTCGGGAGCCTTCCTGAACCACGCTGTTGAGACGCTCCAGAGCGGAAGCTTGCAGCAGCTGTGGCTCGATCATCTGCTCGTACTCGCTCTGCGACGGGCCGACAAGCTAAACACCGTGCTATTCGTCCTCGCTTATCCCGAGATCAACGAGCGCTGCCGGGAGGCTGTTCCGGCGTACCGGGCGAAGCTCGACGCGAACCAACCACCCACCTTCGAAGCCAGGACGCTCGAGGAGATCGTTTCGGTACTCGAAGAGGATGGGGACGCAAAGTGGGCCAGGCAATTCCGGGAGCGCTATCTCACGCCAACAGGCTGAAGGCTCGGCGAGTGTGCGGGATGCCGCAGGCACCCGCCGGCGGCAGATGTATCGGCGGCGATGGCCCAGCCGCGCTCTTCAGCGATCGGAGGCCGATCTCGGTGCCCGACCAAAGCGCCGCGGCTGCACCGCTATACATTCCAGGAGTACCTCGCGCTCGAGGCGTCCAGCACCGTGCGCCACGAGTCCACGGTGGAGATGAAGAGCGCGCTGCTGGCGCGGGGGGGGGGCGCGTTCGACCAGGTCGTTGAGGGCGGCCACGACGCAACGCAGGAAGCGCTGTCATCCCAATCGGAAAGTATCGCGTGCCAACCAGGTTGCCAATAGGCGATGACTATTCCGCGAGCACCGACAGCGAGCCAGCGCGTCGCGACCTCTACCCCCGCTAGCTCGCAAAGCCCGCCATTGCCGCCCGCAGTCGCCGAGCTTCCCCTATCGCCATTCAGCAGACTGGCAGAGTTGCGACGACGCTTGGATGTTCGGCGCGTCTCTGTATCACTGCGCGATTCCCGTAAGTGTCGCTCACCTGCGTGACGGGCTCGCCGGATGTCCGCGACACGTTCCGCCCGGTTTCAACCTTGCTCCCCGAACATCGGGCTCGCCGTTGTTCGCCCTTGCCCGCACAGTGCTCTAGAGAGCTTGGACCACTTCAGGTTGTAGACTCTCGCAACAGCGCCTTTACCCCGATTGCCATCCCTCCGGATGGTACTCAGATGGTGAAGGGATGGCCGAGCATGGTTGAAATCGAGAAGACGGAGAAAATCACCGTCAACGTCGGCGTGGTCGACCTGGGGGAGATCGACCTCCTGGTGCGCGAAGGGTTCTACGCCAACCGCACCGAGTTCATCCGCAGCGCGATCCGCGCGCAGCTCGCCACCCGAGCGACGGCCGTTGAACAGACAGTCGCTCGAAAAACGCTCACGTTGGGCACGCGGCGCTTCAGCCGCCGCGAGCTCGAGGAGCTGCGCGCCGCCGGGCAAATGGTCGATGTTCGCGTGCTCGGACTGGCCTCGATCGCCGAGGACGTGTCGGCGGATCTGGCGCGAGCGACCATCGCTTCGGTTGAAGTGCTCGGCGCCTTCCGCGCCAGCGACGCGGTGAAAGCAGCACTGGCAGACCGAATCGTGTGAGCACCCCCTCGCTCAACTTTTGGCATGAAAGACAGAGGTTACATTCCATGATGCAACAGCATTCCATCGAGACGATGACAGAGGCGACGCGCCTGGTTCGCGAAGGCAAGCTCGCCGAAGCCACCGCTCTGCTTCAGGGCAAATCGATCGCTTCGCCCGCACAGCCCCGAGCGCCGTTCCAGCCACTGCGACCCAGCGGCTTGCACCAGAACCTCGGGATGTTTCCAGGTAAGCTTCCTGGTTCCGCAGGGCTCGAGGGCTTGCTCTCGCGCCTGCGACAGAAAAGTCCGCTGGGCACCCCGACCGACCCGGAGCCGAAGTTACCTGGACGCTGGCTCGACGGTTCCTACGCCAACAGCGCTGGTCAGCGTGAGTACCGATTGTATGTTCCGAGTGGCTACTCGGGGCAGGCCGTGCCGCTGATTACCATGCTGCACGGAGGCACGCAGACGGCGGACGACTTCGCTGCCGGCACTCGCATGAATGAGCTCGCCGAACGCCAGACATTTCTCGTGCTGTATCCGGAACAGTCCGTCGCGGCCAATCCGATGCGGTACTGGAACTGGTTCAAGCCAACCGATCAACACCGGGGCGCCGGCGAGCCGTCTTTGATCGCAGGCATCACGACTCAGATCGTCGCCGAGTACGGGCTCGAGCGGGAGCGCGTCTATGTGGCCGGTTTCTCCGCCGGTGCGGCGATGGCAGCGGTCATGGCCGCCTGCTATCCCGATCTGTACGCGGCAGCCGGCGTACATTCCGGATTGGCGTATGGGGTGGCAAAGGACGTGGTGTCGGCATTCCAGGCCATGAAGCAGGGGATGCCGGCGAACCAGCGCAGCAGCTCCGGGAGCGTCCCGCTGATCGTGTTCCATGGAGACGCCGATCCCACCGTCGACCACGTCAATGCGGGTGGCTTGGTCCAGAGCAGACTGGGATCAACGCGACATCGAGCACAGACGAGCGGCGGGCAAGTGCCAGGTGGTCATCGCTACTCTCGCAGCCTGTTCGCTGACGGGGAAGGACGCGCAATCGTGGAGCAATGGACCATTCATCAAGGCCCGCACGCCTGGGCGGGCGGCAGCCCCAACGGCTCCTATACGGATCCGTTGGGCCCCGACGCCTCCGCGGAGTTCGTGCGCTTCTTCCTGCAGAACCAGCTGAAGGCAGCTGCCACCGCTCCTGGCCGCAAACGACGGCTACGTCGTAGCTCCGTCGACGGCGACCCGGCATGATGAGCATCTGCTCCGCCCGCTCGTGCCGCCTTGCACACAGCGGGCATATCCTGGTGGGCTCGGAGTCGTGCGGAGGCGAGCCCACAAGCATGTGCCAACCGGAGAACTCCTGCCGGTAGCGTTACTGCGGCGCTCCGCACATCGCCCAGTCAAACAGCGTTGTCTTCTGCACGTCCGTCAAAGTGATTTTGGCGAAGGCCGGGGGCATGGCTCCGACGTTGACCTCGATGGCGGCTTGCTCGGCATGCGCGTACGCGCTGGCGTACTGATCAAAGTTGATGTCGGCGGGTGCCCCATTGCGTGCACCGCCTGTCTTGGAGGAGCTGTGACAATTGGTACAAACGGACTGAAACACCTCCACCTGGGCGTACGCAGGAACCGGTTGGACGGTGCTGCAGTTCACGACCGGCGGCAATTCCTCCTCTTCGTCCTCGCCGCCTCCACAGGCGGAGAGAGCAACGATGCCGAGGATGACGAGCTTCTTCATGCCTGATGAGTTCCCGGATGGCTCAAGGACCAGGCAAGGAATCGTCCACTCACTCGCAGATAGCCTGTTGTGGGCAGCGGCAGCAAATCCTCGGTGAGCGTGCCTGCCTTTTCCTCGAGCGGGTACTGAGTCCCGTGAGCTCGACATGGAGTGGAGCGACGGAGACCGGCGTCCGCGATCCGCGGCAGACCGAGAGGAGAAGACAGGATGTTTGGTACACACAGGAGTGCGGTGCGGTCTTGCCGCAGTATCTTCGCCATCGCTTCGAGCGTGATGGTCGCGAGCTGCTCGTCCGCCGGAGGCTCGGCGCCAGCAGCGCCAGCAGACACCAGCAACTCTGGGGCTCCGGTGCTGCGCACCGCGAATGACCGGCCGCTCTTCGGCTCGGGCGGCGCCGGCTCGAGCTCGGGCCACGCGGCTTCGAGCTCCGGCTCGATGGTCGCCGCCTCTCCGGTGAGCTCTACGCCGGCGGAATCACGCGAGGCACTCGACACTCCAGCTCTGATCTCTCCCGACGCCGGAACAGGTAGCTCTCCGCCCCCTGCGACACGTCCCCCGCCGGCCGCTGCGCCCCAGCCCTCGGGCACCCCCAGCGCATCTTCCGACGATGACGACGACGACGACGATCATCACGCTGATGATGACGATGACGACGACGACGAATCGGAAGATGACGACTGATCGCCGCGTCGCCTGCGCGCGGGAGCAGTGTAGGGTTTAGCCCGCAACTTCAGATGCCGTCCGTGGGCTGGCGCGTCACGTGCACCTGACCTGCCAGCCGCGGGCTCACCCAGACCTTGTTGTTCGCGTCCACGATCACCACGCCGACGCCCGGAGTGGCCTCGGCTAGCTCCAGCCCGCGCTTGGGTCCCAAGATGAAGACAGCATCGTCGATCGCATCGGCGGTCGTGGCGTCCTCGGCCCAGACTGTCACGCTGCGTGAGGCCGTTGCTGGATAGCCCGTATGCGGGTCGATGATGTGATGGTAGCGGCGGTTACCGATCACGTACGAGCGGGCGTAGTCACCCGCCGTCGAGAAGGCGTGATCGGTGAGCTCGATGGTGGCGAAGAACTGGCCCTGGGGAGCCCGCGGGTCTTGGATGCCGCTCACCCACGGGGAACCATCCGGCTTTCTGCCGGATCCATACAGGTCACCCCCTGCCTGCACCAGGAAGCTCTGGATGCCCGCCTTCTTCAGCACGTCGGCGGCGCGATCGACGATGTATCCCTTGGCGATCCCGCCCAGCCCGATCTTGTAACCCGCGGGAATCCGCACTGCGCGTTGCGACGCGTCGAGCTCGACCTTCCGATAGTCGACGAAGCGGCGGCGCCGTTCGATCTCCGCCTTCGATGGGACCTTGGGCTCCGATTCGGCGGCACTGCCAAACTTCCACACGTCACTCATCACTTGGAACGTGATGTCAAAGGCGCCCTGGGAAGCTCTGCCGGCGTCCAGCCCGCTACGGATCACCGCGAAGGTCTCTGACCCGACCTTCACCCACTGGCCCGGGCTGAGGTTGATTTGGCCGACCTCACTGTCGTTGCGCCACTCGCTGAGGATGCCCTCCAAGCGCCGGATCTCGTCCAGCGCCCGCGACATCGCAGCGCGCACGGCCGCCACGTCCACGCGCTCGTTCGTGTACGCGATGAAGTGAACGTTCGTGCCCATCGCCTCGTCTTGAAGATCGACCTTGTCGGGGCCTGGGCTGCCGCCGGAAGCCGAAGCCTGAGCGACGGCGGGCTCGGGCCGGGAGTTCTCGGCGGGCGAACCTGCCGGTGCGGTGGTCGCCGTCGGACTCGCCTCGCCACTCGGGCCAGGTACCTTTTCAGCCACCGGACGGCTGCAGCCGCCGAGCAGCAGGAGCACCAAGTTGAACGCGAAGCGGTCCAGCCACGGTCGCCGCCTGGGAAGGGTTCTTCGTTGTCGCATGCCTTTGAAGTTCCGCCGACAGTGACGAGCTTTTCCAAAACGGCGCATTGCGCAAGCTTTTCGAGTCAAAAGTTCGCCGCAACCGCGGCACACCTACATCCGGGGTGAGCCGGTGCGGAGCGTGAAGCGGGAGAATTCGCACATTGAACGCAGAAAGTCTGCCTGCCTTCCGCCGCTGCCGGGCACCAAGTACACCGATCGATGCGAGCTCCACAAATCCAAACGCTTCGACGCTCCCGTGCGCTGCTGCTGCTGCTCAGCAGCGGAACTGCTTGGGTCGGGTGCAACGCCTCGTACGAGCCCGAACCGCAGTTTTGGCCCAACCTGGGCCCGGTGAGCTTCGGCATCGGCTCGTCGGGGGATGCCGGCGCGGATCCCACGCCTTCCGTGTCCGGAGATCCAGAAGCCGACGAGGAGATGGGGAGCGCCGGCATTGCAGCCGTTGGCGGCTCGGCCGGTGCCGCCAGCAGCAATCGTTCGGCAGGCGGCGCGAGCGCGATCCTCGGAAGCCCCACTGGCGCAAGCTCCATGGGCGCAAGCTCCATGGGCGCAAGCTCGACCGGCGGAAGCTCGACCGGCGGGAGTGGTGCAATCGCAACCGGCGGCGCCACCGCCACCGATGGCTCGACCTGTTCGCTGAGCGTGTCCGTGACGACCACGGCACCCGGCGGCAAATACCAACCGCGGAACGTCGGCGCGATCTGGATCGCCGATGACGCAGGCGTCTTCATCAAGTCGCTCGACGTCTGGGGCAACCGGCGCTTGTCGCACGTCACGGCCTGGACTGCTGCAACCAAAGCGGCGGGGGTCCCGGGCAACAAGGTGGACGCGGTTTCGTCCGCCACGCTGACGGCGCACCGGGCGCACAACGTGAGCTGGAACTGCGAAGACTACAACGGTCAGGTCGTGCCAGACGGGACGTATCGGGTCTACTTCGAAGTGACGGATTCGAACAACTCCGGTCCGAATCACTTCGAGACCTTCACCAAGGGTCCCACGCCGGCCACCGCGCAAGCCAACGCGACCAACTTCAACGGCATCGTTCTCACGTTCACGCCATGAAGCTGAGAAATATCCTGAGCAGCGGCTTGGTTCTGCTGCTGCTCCTGGGTCCCGCCGGTTGCGCCGGACTGAAGCCTTACGAGCGTGGAAAGCTCGCGCATCCCACGATGTTGCTCGGTGATCTGTCGCGAGCCGGTCCCGCGCATGTGTACGCCATTCATGAAGGTGCCGTTGGTGGTGATTCGGGTGCCAAAGGCGGATGCGGCTGTAACTGATCGGTCATGCCGGGTCGTTGTTCTGCGCTGCGTGCTGGCCGTGCTGCTCGTGTTGAGCACGCAGATCCTCCGGTCCGCTGCGGCGGCCCCGGCAAATCAGGATCCAGGCGCAGACAGCAGCACGGGCGCGACCTCGACGGCTCGGAAACGCTCGGCCCCCAAGGCCAAGAAGAGTACAGCCCAGACCCGCAAACGCTCCGCCTCGAGATCGCGGAAGGGCTCCAAGGCGAACGCGCGAAAGCGCCCCAAGGCGCGCCCTGTAGAGGCGGTAGCGACCGAGAGCGCCATACCGGCAGCCGTCCCGGGCTCACCCAGCGAGGAAGCCACGCCGGCCGCAGAAGTAAGCACAGAGGCCGCGCCCATGGAGCCGAGTTCTGCCAGCACCGCGCGCGAGCCTGTGGCCGCGACGGAAGCGCCAGCGCCCGTAGCGACGGAGCCCGGCGATAGGGTCATGGCGGAACCGACGACCCGCGACGGGTCGACGCCCATCGCTCCGAGTCCGCGCTCCCGAGGAGGGCCCGCGGCCCATGTCTCGCTGGAGACGTCGGGTTACCTGGATACCGATCATGTGAGCGTACTGAGCCCGACCGTCTCCGCCGGGCTCACGGACGACGTGAGCGGTTGGTCGGTGAATGGTCACTACTTGGTCGACGTCGTGAGCGCTGCCTCCGTGGACATCGTCTCGACCGCGTCCCCGCACTGGACCGAGGTACGCCACGCCGGCGGCGTATCGGGAAGCGCGGCCTTCGATCCGGTCACGCTGGGCGCGTCCGCAGTGGTCTCTCGGGAGCCCGACTACCTGTCCATCACGGGCGGAGCCACGCTGAGCCTCGATCTGCTCGACAAGAACCTGACTCCGTACCTCGCCTATTCGCGCGAACAAGACTCGGTGGGGCGCACTGACCTTCCCCACGAGTACTGGCACTCCAAGCACGTGAACAACCTGCAGCTGGGAGTCACCGTGGTGCTCAGCCGGTCGACCATCGGCAGCATCCAGTGGGACGGCAGCTTTGAGCGCGGCTATCTCGCCAAGCCCTATCGCTATGTACCGCTCTTTGCCCCCGGGCAGGCTGCTTCGATCCCCGCGGGTGCCTCGATCGATGACGTCAATCGGCTCCGCCTGAGCTTGCGCCCCGATGAGCAAGTACCCGACTCGCGAGATCGCCATGCCCTCAGCGCTCATCTCGCGCACCGCGGCGATGCCTCTACTCTGCGCCTGGACGAGCGCCTGTATACTGACGACTGGGGCGTGCTGGCGGCGACCAGCGAGCTCCGCTACATCATCGACGCGCGTCGCTGGCTGGAGTTGTGGCCACACTTGCGCCATCACATCCAGGGCGCGGCACGTTTCTGGCGGCGCGCCTATGAGGCCACTCCTGGCCCCGATGGCGCCCTGGGTGTGCCGGTTCTTCGCACCGGCAATCGCGAACTTGGTCCGCTCCAGACCATCACCCTCGGTGGTGGCGTCCGCCTGAAGCTAGCAGAACCGCCAGGCAACCAGTGGGATCTGGTGTTCGAGTTTGATGCAGGGCGCACGAGCTTCAGCGACGCGCTCTACATCAGCGAGCGCTTCATGGGCTACTCGACCCTCGCTGTGGAGGCGACGTTCTGAGCCATGAGTGGCCCGCGTCGACTTCGCCCCGATCTCGGCTGGCGGCGGAGAGCCGTGACTCCCGCTCGCCAGCCAGACCAGTCCGCTCTAGTTCGCCGCAGCGAGCTCGAGCAACTGCGCCTCGATCTTCTTCATGTCGGCCCGCTCGAAACCGGCGTTCACTTGCCGAACCACACCGCCGCGATCGATCACGTAGGAGGTCGGCATCTTGGGCGGCTTGAAGTGATCCGCCATTTTTTGCTCCGGGTCGTGCCCCAGTGTGAGCGACCAAGCGCTCTTGCGCGTGAGGAATTGCTCCGCGTCCGCCTGGCTCTCGTCGATGGACAGGCCGATCACCTCGATCCCCTTGTCCTTCAAGCGGACGGCCATGTCGTCCAGCAACGGCAGCTCCTCCTGGCAAGGAGCACACCACGATGCCCAGAAGTCCAAGAGCACGACCTTCCCGCGAAGCGAGCTCAGCTGGAGCGTGCCGTTGCCTCGCAGGACCGTGAACTCGCTCTCCGGCGCGGGTTGGCCGATGACCGAAGCACCATCAGCAGGCGAATTGGCTGCGGGTCGAGCGGCGCCGCAGGCCGAAGCCAGCATCAACGCACCCACCGACAGCAGCGCACGCAGGCTGAAAGTGAGCGTACGCGAGCCGAGCCCAGTCAGAACATTGGTTCTCATGTGCAGTCCTCTCCTTCTCATCGCCGGCCAGAGCACAATGCGCTCGTGCCGAAGGCTGCTACCAGAGTGTTAGCTAGCACATCTTCGCGACCGTCGACCACGTTGCTGCGCTTACTATCCAGCGCGCTGCTGATCGCCGCTCTGTGGAGTTGCGCTGATCCGGCGAGAGACCGAGCCATCGAGGCGCTCGGCCCGGAAGCGCCCGGTGTGAAAGAAGGCCCCCTACATCGTCCAGGCCAGCCTTGTCTGCTTTGCCATGACGACGCAGGTAATGCCCCGCCGTTCTCTGTGGCGGGCACCGTTTACATCGAGGCTGATTCGCTCAGACCGATCGAGGATGTGACGGTCAGTCTCATCGACGCGCTGGGAGGGACGTTCTCCGCGACGACGAACTGCGCGGGGAACTTCTTTGTACGACCTCGAGAGTACTCATTGGAGGGACCCATCTGGATCAACATGCAGCGCGAGCAAGTGTTCCGGGAGATGGACACGCCAGTGTACCGAGATGGTTCCTGCGCCGGCTGCCACGGCGATCCCATAGGGCCAGCGTCCGCTGGTCACGTCTTTTTGATCGACGATCCCGAGGTCGAGGAAGTGCCGGTCAGCCAATGCCGTTGAGGACTCGATGTTCGGTCTGGGGCTGCTGCGGGCTGCTGCTCCTGCTCATGGATTGTGGCCCTGGCCTGGAAGCTCAGACCCGCGAGCACGATGCCGTGCTCGCCGCGCCCGCGGTGGCCGACTTCCCTGCCGTGGGCGATGCGCTGGAGGTGAGCTGCGGAACGCTCGACTGCCACGGACAGGTCGGACGCAATCTGCGCGTCTACGGGTATGGCGGGCTCCGGCTGTCGGCACCCGATACTCCCGCCGGCGATCCGACCACCGAGCTCGAGTACCTCTCCTCTTACGTGTCGCTCGTCAGTCTGGAGCCGGAGGCGCTCTCGGAGGTCGTCGCGTTGCAGTCGGATCCCAATCAGCTCTCACTGGTGCGCAAGACCCGCGGCATCGAGCATCACAAGGGCGGGCAGCGAGCGCGGACCGGGGACAGCCTGGACCGCTGCATCGTGCTGTGGCTGACCGGAAAGTTTGATCCCGCCCCCTGTGCGGACGTCGTCGATGCTCCCCGCCCCAACAGCCAATGAGGCCCTGGCCATGATTTCATCCCATACCCAGTCACGCATCCCGCGCGCTCTCCTGCTGAGTTCGCTCCTGTTGGCAACTCTGGCACCCGGCAAAGCACTCGCAGCCGGACCCGACCTCTTTCAACAAGGGCTCGCACGGGGTCCGCTCTACGCCGCCCTGACCGCGTTCCTGGGGGGGCTGTTGGTGTGCTTGACCCCCTGCGTCTATCCAATGGTCGCCATCACGGTCAGCGTATTCGGCGCACGCAGCGATAGCTCGCGCCGGCAGGCGATGGGCTTGTCCACCGCATTCGTGCTCGGCATCGCAGCGATGTTCACGCCGCTTGGCTTGATCGCCGGGCTCACGGGCAGCTTGTTCGGCTCGGCGCTCTCCAATCCCTGGGTGACGACGCTGATCGCTCTGGTGTTCCTGGGCCTGGCGGCGTCGATGTTCGGCGCGTTCGAGTTCATGCTGCCGAGCAGCGTTACCAATCGCCTGGCTCGGGTGGGCGGCGCCGGTTACGGAGGAGCATTCCTGATCGGTCTGGTGAGCGGACTGGTCGCCGCCCCCTGCACGGGGCCCGTGCTCACGGGCATCTTGCTCTGGATCGGCAAGACGCGCAGCGCAGGGCTCGGCTCGCTCGTGCTGTTTGCCTTCTCAGTCGGTCTCGGCATTCCTTTCTGGTTGGTAGGCACGTTCGCCGTCAAGCTACCGAGAGCGGGCCGCTGGATGCTGTGGACGAAGTCATTCTTTGGCATCGTGCTCGCCGTTCTGGCGCTCTACTTTCTGCAGAATGCCGTGCGTCCTCTGGCCAGCTTCGCGCACTGGGGTGGCTCGAAGCCGGCCCTGGCAGGTGCCTTGCTGGTGGCGGGCATCCTGCTCGGTGCCATTCACCTGTCTTTCGACGCGGAGCGAATCGTGCGCTGGCGTAAGGCGGCAGGCGTCTCGAGTGCAATCTGCGGCTCACTCCTGCTCGTGGCTTGGCTCGAAGCGCCGCAGGCCCAGCTGCGCTGGGAGCACTCGGAGGCCACGGCGACAGTGCGCGCGGCGACGGAAGCAAAACCGCTGCTCCTCGACTTCACCGCGGAGTGGTGCGGGGCCTGCAAGGAGCTGGCCCGGCACACGTTCGCCGATCCGACCGTGATGCAGGAAGCTTCTCGCTTCGTCGCCGTGCAGGTGGACGCGACCTCCGACGACGACCCGGCCATCGATCAAATCAAGGACAAGTACGGCGTGGTCGGCTTGCCCACCGTCATTCTGCTGGGCGCCAACGGTCAGGAGCGCGCGCGCATTACCGAGTTCGTTCCGCCCGAGCAATTTCTGAGCACGCTGCGCGCCGTGAATTGAACCGAGTCACTCGAAGTGTTCCGCCCGAAGAAGGAGACCTCCATGCGCAATCTGAACCTAGTACACCAGCTCGCACTGCCCACCATGCTCGCCCTGCTGCTGAGCGCCACGGGCGCACCGGCAGCTTCAGGCGGCACGAACGCAAAGGACGCCGAGCCCCTGCAGGCGAGTCCGGCGAAGATCGAAGCGGACAGCTATCTCGTCGAGATCAGCGCGAGCAGCCCGTCTGGCGCTGGTGCTGCAGGCAGCGTGCGGGTTTCCCTGACCGCCAAGGCGGGTTTCCACATCAACGAGCAGTACCCCTATCGCTTCCGCGCTTCGCCCCCGGCCGAGGGCGTCTCCTATCCCAAACCAGTGCTGGAGCGCGCGGACGGTCAGTTCGAAGAAAAGACCGCCGTCTTCCAGCTGCCGTTCGTGGCGAGCCACGCGGGGAAGTTCTCCGTCGGCGGGGTGCTGAACCTCAGCGTGTGCAGCCCCACGAGCTGCGTCGTCCAAAAGGCGCCCTTGGCGGTGACGGTGTCCGTGCCCTGATCGCCTCGATCTCGCCACTGCCCTGCGCTGCGCTGCGCAACCCCGGCGAAGAGGAGCGAGGGAAAAATGCCACAGTGCGCGCGCACGGAAAACGTCGCAGGCGCCTCGCTGCGTACATGTTGCGTTCAGGTTGATGGAGCCTGGGAAGCGCGCGGTCGCCCGCTGCTTCTTCGTGACGCAACTTGATGCCATC
>JAICTU010000592.1 GCA_025936205.1 Polyangiaceae bacterium
ACGCCTACGTGATCAGTTACGACGCCTCGGGCAACGTCATCTGGTCCGATCAATTCGGCACGGGCCGGGACGACACGGTTGCGGGCGTTGCCACGGATGCGGCGGGCAATGTCTACCTGGCCGGCATCACCGAGGGCAATCTGCCGGGGGCGATGGGGCGCCCGAACCCCACTCCCGGCTTCGACGACGTCTATCTTCGCAAGTATGACGCGACCGGCAACCTGCTCTGGACCCGACAGTTCGGGGGCCGCGGCGAAGATACCGTCGCCGGCATCGCCATCAGTCCCAGCAAGGAGATCTACGTCGTGGGTTCCACGGATGCGCTGCTGCCACGCGCTGCGGGCTTCGCCGGCGGGCGCGACTATTTCCTGCTGAAGTTTGACGCCCGGGGCACGCTGCTCGCGGTCGAGGAGAACGGGAGCGCCGGAGACGAGTTCGGTTCCGCGGTCGCGGTCGGTCCCGACGGCAGTGTCTACATCACGGGCTCCTACGATGGCGGCGCACCCGGTGGCGCCGGTGGCGCGAGTGATCTGTTCGTGGCGAAGTATGACCCAACGCTGAGCCTCGTATGGTTGGATCGGCGAGGTACCAGGCAGGATGACCGCGGCGTTGGCATCGCCGTGAATACGTTTTCCGAGGTGTATGTGGCGGGTACGAGCACGGGCAACTTTGGCGGCGCGCTCAACGCCGGTGGGCTGGACACGCTGGTTCTTCGCTACGCTCCCGGCGGCGCGCGGGTCTGGAGCGACCTGCGCGGCACGGCGGCGGACGACTTTGCGTTTGGCATCTCGATCAACGCCTCCGATGGGCCGATCAGCGTAGGCCTCACGCGCGGGGATCTCGACGGCGCAGTGAACGCGGGCGGTGACGACGCGTTCATCATGCAGCATGAGCGCGGCGGCGCGCACGACTGGACCTCCCTGCTCGGTACCAGCGCGTCCGAGCTGGCGGCGGCGGTCGCGTGCGACACGACGGGGGGCGCGTTCGTGGTGGGCTACACCACGGGCAATCTGGCAGGCCTCCCCAACGCGGGCGCGTACGATGCCTTCACCGCGAAGTTCGATCGGAATGGCCTGCTGCAGTGAGCCCACGCCCGGGCGCGAGCCCACCCCCGCGGGCCGCGCCCGGTGTACAGTGGCTGGATGCGTTCTGCGCCGCTGCTTGGTTGGGGTTTGATTGGGGTCCTGGTGAGCTGTCGGGGAGGCGTGCAGAATTTGATCAGCAACGGTGATTTTTCGCACGGGCCAGCGCCCTGGGCGGCGAAGGCACTGCTGGCGGGCGGAGCCGAGCGGGAGCTCCCGCTGCGCTTGGTGGACGGCGTGGCCTGCGCGAGTGTTGCCGCTCAGACGGAGTTGATCTTGGGCTGGCCCGCGGCCGGGAGCTCCGAGCGGTTCGAGGTCGTCGCGGGGCATAGCTACCAGCTGTCGCTGCTTGCCTCGGCAAGCGGTGCGCCGCTGGACTGCGTGGCAAAGCTGGGTCACCAGGTGGCGCCGTACGCGACCGCGGCGGTCTCGCCGTTGAAGCTCACGGCGTCGCTGCAGGCGTTTCGGCTTCCGATGGTCGCGGAGCGCTCCGACGATCGCGCCGGCTTCGCCCTCGAATGCCGCGTGAGCACGGCTACCGAGGTGTGCTTGGACGACGTCGTGTTGGCGGAGCGCTGAGCCCGCCCCGAACGTGGCGGGAGCAGGGCTCGGCCGTGAAACGACGCTATCCGTCGCCAGAATGTGCCCGCTGCGCGGAGTTCTCGATGAACAAGGCCTGCCACATACTTCGAGGCCGCGCATGGCATCTCTGCCGACCATTCCGTGGCGCGTAGGGTGTCAGCCGACACTGGTGCAAGCCTTCGTTCCAACAGTTGATACGTCTCGACCAGGAAGCCGAAGTCGTCCTCCGCGATCGCCTGCGCTTCGGCAAAGCGCTTTTTGATCTTGTACAGCCGTTCAATGTCCACGGCCTCCGGAAGGCGTCCGGCTTCGACGGCATGGCGAGCCAGCAGCCGAGCGTTCTCCACGAGCTCGCTCAAACCATCCTCGAGAGCGGGCGTTCGCACTTCGTGCGTCTCCACCCATTGAGGCCGCGAACGCGCAGGTGATGACATGGTCTCGCCCTCCCCTGGGCCCGAGAGCGGTCGTGAAGGCCTTCCCTGAAGCATGGATCGCGCGCCAGAGGCAGCGTTGATGGCCGCCGTCATTCGCAGCTGTCATCAAAGCAACCATCCGCCGCGGCACTGAGATGGATCTACCTCCGGCTTGCCGCGAGCGAGCGGCCCTCGATAGGGTCGGCGGCTATTGTTGAGGCCGGATCGGGCGGTTGCGTCGCCCGAGCGTGGACACCGTGCGGCTCGTGCGCACCGTCCACGGGGGTACTTCAGCCGCCGGAGCAGCACCTGGTCGTGACGGCGGGATCGCGCGGGTAAGCGCAGCGTGGCACGACTTCAGCAGGGCTGACCCCCCATACCGCTCGGGCCTCGCATGGGTTGCGGTGCGTGTACGTCCGCATTGCAATGGAAGTCGCTGGAACGGCGCACCCTACCAAGCTTGTCCCGGGGCCGCTACCGCCGCACGAAAGGGGAGGTCTGGAGAGCAGGACGCGCCGACTCTCCAGACCGTTCTTTGATACAGGGCCAGCGCTCGAGCGCCCACTCAGGCGCCGCTACGCGCTGCCCGTCGAGTCGCTCTCACTGAAATTTCGTGATTTCGACGTTCAGCGTCTGAAGTGCTCCAGCCGCGTTGAGGGCCTGAAGGGCGAAGCGGGCGTTGGCGGCCGCAGGTGGAACGCCACCGGGGATGGTCAACTTGTTCCCGCTCACGCTCACGGCTCTAGCAGCAGGATCAAACTTGGCCAGCACCGAAATTGCGCAAGAGGTGCCGCCACGGAAGACCGACACGCCGTCCACCGCTCCCACGCGGCTGCCGTTGGCAAAGTAGATGGCGTGAAACGCGGTCCGTGCGCAGTCCGCCTGGTTGGCGGAGATCTGCGAGAACATGGAGACCTCCATACTCTTGGGCGTCGTGGCATTGAAGCCTTGGAGAAATGCGTTGGTGCAGCTAGCGCTGCCATAAGGCGGCCTCACTGGAGCCAGGTTGCCGACGGCCGTGACTCTGGAATTGCGATTGACGGTCGCGGTGCCACAGGTCGCCTCGTTCAAGCCTTGCTCCAGCACGCCCAGCTCATCACCGGAGGCCTCGCCAGCTTCCCCGGCTGGTTCTACCTGGTCTGCAGCCGCGTCCTCGTCGACGTCCAGCCCCTGACTTTCCGTCGCCGCGCCGCAGGCGGTGAGCGCGCTGATGCATGCAATGCCTACAATCGTACTGCGCATGGTTCTTCCTCTCGAAATGAGGGCCCACCCGGCACACAGCTGGGCGGAGCGCAGCTTCAACGCGCGATAGGTTCGCGACGCGTGGCCAGTCGCTCCACGAAGAGTATCGCTGCAACCCGCAAGTGGTCGCAGCGATCCGAGCCCACTTCCGTGAGTCGCGGGCGGGTTCCCTCTACTTCCAGCTAAGTAGCAGTCGCGTTGTATGCAATCAAAGCGAGACGTCGATCTGGTAACGACAAGCGTCTATCCATCGATCTCAGCTCGCAGCGGTGCAACAGAGTACGCACGGGCGCGAGTCGCGCACTTCGCGGGAAAAGCCAGGCCGGGCCAACACGCTGACGATCAGCGCGACGCTCGCGTCACTGGCACAGATAGGTGATGGCGTTGGCCGTGGACTTCTTGAACGCCTTCGACACTCCCTTGCACGAGCAGCACTGCCCCGTCAGGGTCTTGGAGACACTGATGGCGACGCAGGAGGCGGAGCAGGCTCCGGTGCTGCTCTGGCTGTTCTCGTCCAGTCCGTACGTAGGATCGATGGCAACCTGGTTGCCGTTCACCTGCTGAGCGATGTACGGGTTCGTGTCCTTGCCGGTCGCGCTCTGCTTTCCGCCGGCGAAGATCAGCTGAACCCACGTCGACGCCGGATCGGCCAGCGCCATGCCGTTCGGTTGCGAGATCTGGTACCAGTCGTAGTTGCCGCAGGCTGCGGCATTGGCCGCGGTGTACGAGTAGCTGAGGCGATGCGGTTCGATCGCCAGGATCGGGTCGAAGGTGATCATGTTGTAGGTCTGCCAGCTCGGGCCCGAGCCCTCGACCACGGCCGCACCGGACGACGTGGAGCCGTTCTGCACGTCGACGGTCTTGCCGTTGACCGTGTAGGCGACATTGCGCAAATTACCGGTGGGGGCGAGCACGAACCTCTGCGAGTAGGAGGTGGAGCACGTGCGCTGAATCAGGCGCTTCGGGCTGCTTCCGTCCAGATCGAGGCATTTACCCGTGCGCCGGTTCTCGAACTGGTACTGGATTTGTATGGATCCTTGGTTGTTGACCGTGCCGACCTGGGTCACGTACCAGTGGAAGCGGTCGTCACTCGCGTTGTACGGCTGCTGGACCACGGTCACGCCGTCGCTCGTGTTGCTGCTCGAGACGGCGAGGCCGTAGCCGGTGTGCGAGACCTTGAGGCTGAAGACGGCGTTGATGGTCTCCGTCAGGTCGCGGTGCGTGCCGCTGCCGTAGGGCTGGAACACCCACTGCTCCTGGGTCGCACCGGTCACCGTCGACTGCACGATGTCCGTGCCGTTGTTGTACGATCCGCCCTGGGGCATGAGGGCCAGGTTGTAGTCGCTGCGGATGCTGAGAATGCCGGGGTTCATCAGGCCCAGGCGGAAGTCCTGCGTTTTGACGCCGCTGCACGGCCGCTGCACGATCGTCGTCGATCCGCTGGTGTTCGAGGCCAGATCCATGCACAGGCCACTCTTGATGTTGATCAGCTGGCGCTTCGTACCATTCAACTTCACGCGCCATTGCGAGGCGGTGGTCCCGGTGTACTGATCCGACTCCTCCAGCACGGCCCCGCTCGAGGTGGAGCCGTTCTGCGGCACGATGTACTTGCCGGTGAGCTGCGAGCGGATCTGGAAGATGCCCTCATCGCGCGTCAGCTTGGTGGCCACCAGATTGGTCAGGGCCGTCTTCTGCAGCCCGTACCACTTGGTGAGGTTTGCACGGTAGTTGGCCGGGATGTGATTGGGA
>JAICTU010000033.1 GCA_025936205.1 Polyangiaceae bacterium
AGCAGCACCACGCTGTGGGGGCGGCGGCGCACCGCCTCGGTCAGCACGCCGCCCTCCCCGTAGCCCACGTAGCCGGGCGGCGCGCCCTTCAAGGTCGAGACGGTGTGCGCCTCCTGGAACTCGCTCATGTTGATGGTGAGCACGTTTTGATCGCCGCCGTACATGGCTTCTGCGAGCGCGAGCGCCGTCTCCGTCTTGCCGACGCCGGAGGGGCCCGCGAGCAGAAATACGCCGATCGGCTTGTCCGGATTTTCGAGGCCGGCGCGCGCGGTCTGGATGCGGCGAGCGAGCTGCTCGAGCGCGTGATCCTGCCCCACCACGCGCCGCCCGAGCTGCTCGCTCAAGCCCAGCACGGTCTCGAGCTCGCCCTTCATCATGCGTCCGGTGGGAATGCCGGTCCAGTCGGCGACGACGGCCGCGACGGCATGTTGATCGACGGCCGGAGAGATCAGAGGCGTTTCGCCCTGCATGCGGGCCAGCTCGGCTTGCAGACGCTCCAGCTCGCGCAGCGATGCCTCGCGATCGCCGGCATCGAGACGCGGCGGCGGCGCCACGGAACCAGGCCCGTTGTCGCTGCCGGCGGCCGATTCTCGGGCGATGCCCGCTTCGCCGCGCAAACGGTTTCGGATGCCGAGAATGCTCTCCACGAGGCCCTTCTCGCACTGCCAGCGGCGCTCCAGCCCCGCGAGACGGTCATGCTCCGCGGCGAGTCTCGCCTTCGCGTCGTCGATCCGCGTACCCGTCGCCACGCCCATCGCCTGCTCACGTGCCGTGATCTCGATCTCGGTCTGGAGCGCGCGGATCCGGTGCCGACTGTCCTCCACTTCGGCGGGCACGCCGTGCTGGCTCACCGCGACGCGGGCAGCCGCCGTATCGAGCAGGCTCACCGCCTTGTCGGGCAGTTGCCGCTCCGGAATCAAGCGCTGGGACAGCTTGACTGCCGCCGCCACCGCCTCGTCGAGCAAGTGGACGCGATGGTGTGCCTCGATCGCGGAGACAGTGCCGCGCAACATCGACACGGCTTTTTCGAGATCGGGCTCCTGGACATGGACCACCTGAAAGCGGCGCGTCAGCGCCGGATCGTTCTCAAAGTACTTCTTGTATTCTGCCCAGGTGGTGGCAGCGATCGTGCGCAGCTGGCCGCGCGCCAGCGCAGGTTTGAGTAGGTTCGCCGCGTCGCCGGTGCCTTGCGCCCCACCAGCGCCGATCAGCGTGTGGGCCTCGTCGATGAACAGGATGACCGGCGCCGCCGAGAGCTGGACTTCATCGATCACCTGGCGCAGCCGCGCCTCGAACTCACCCTTCATGCTTGCGCCGGCCTGCAGCAGCGCGAGGTCGAGCGCACGCAAGCTCACGCCGCGCAACGCAGGCGGCACGTCGCCTCGAGCAATGCGCTGCGCAAACCCTTCCACGACGGCCGTCTTTCCGACACCGGCTTCGCCGGCGAGGATCGGGTTGTTCTGCCGGCGGCGCATCAAGATCTGGATCAGCTGACGAACTTCCTCGTCGCGACCGACGACTCGATCGAGCTCCCCCTTGCGGGCCCGCTCGGTCAGATCGACAGAGAAACGCGCTAGCCCTTCGCCTTTGCCCAAGGCGGCGGGGGCCAGCGCCGGAGCGGACGCGCCGCCGGACGGGTCCAACGCGCTGACCCGCTCCTGCTGACTCGATTCGCGAGCCTCTGACGATCCTCTCGTGATCTCGCCAAAGCGGTCCACGAGCTGGTCGACGTCGATCTTCGCCAGCTCGCTGGACAGGCTGCAGACCACGCTGCGCAGCGTGCGCGTCTTGAACCAGCCCACGACCAAGTGCCCGGTGCGAACCCGGCGCTCATTGAACAGCAGCGTCGCATACACCCAGCCGCGCTCGACAGACTCCTCGACTTGCACCGCCAGATCGGAGATCGAGCTCGCGCCGCGCGGCAGACGGTCGAGCGCGCCCGTGAGATCACGTGCGAGCGCGGCCGGATTGAGCTCGAAGTGGCGCAGGATGTGTTCCAGATCGGTCTCAGCACCCTGCAGCAGCTGATGCATCCAATGCGCGAGCTCCACGTACGGGTTGCCGCGCAGTTTGCAGAATAGCGTCGCGCTCTCGATGGCCTTGTAAGCAACGGGATGGAGTTTGCCAAAGAGCGCGGCGCGGCTGATGTCTGACATGGTGTTTCGTTCCCCTTCGATGTCACGCGACGGGCCGGGTCGGTGCGGGCACCACCAGATCCTCGATGCCCATCCCAGCGCGGTAGTTCGCGCCCAACCAACAGTTGTAGCCGAGTCTGCTCCCGCTACCCAAACGCAGCTGCTGACGTCGCTCTGATTCGTGGCGCAACCGCACGTCCCACTCGAGCTCGTCCCCCACATACATTCGCACCAGAGCCGCCAGTGCACCCAGCCGTGCGGTACCCGGCAAGAAGCTCTGGAAGTCCGATGGCGAGAGCGGGCCGAGCGCGACCCGGAACTTCTGCGAGCGCTGAAAGGAACGTGCCCCGACCACGCTGGTCTCTCCGAGCGCGCTCAGAGCCCGACCGCGCCCCAGCTGCCAGCGGTACTCGCTGGGGATCTCCAGCCATTCGCCGATGAACTCCTCGACCACGACCGGCACCGCAAAGTACGCCTGCAAGATGGCCTCCAGACCCTCTGCATTGCGAGCGCCACCCGCCAGATGAGCGACGAACTGGACCTTGGCGTGCTGCGGAATCGGGTCGCGCTCTCGCATGCTCTCGAAGCCGAAGCCGGACAGCGAACCCAGGTAGCGAACGAATGGATTCGAGCCGGGCCGGTCTTGACCAACAGCGGGTTGCGATTGCGCCCAGGCGCGCTGAAAGAACGCCAGCAGCCGGTGATGGAACAGGTCGACGAAAGCGGCAAAGGTGCGGTCTCCCGCGCCACGCAGCTGGTCTCGGGCGTGCTCGGTGTAATGCAGCGGCAGTGGCCCCTGCGTGCCGAATAGCCCCAGGAAGGCGAGCCTCATGCGTCCGGGGCTACCGCTCCGAGGCGACTGAAAGGCTTGAATTGCAGCGGGGGCAAAGGCCAACGATGGATCCTGCCCCAGCCGGATCGGTTCCTCGCCGGGCGAATGCGCGCTACCGGTGCTCGGGCGATCCGGGTAAGCGCGGTCGAGCCGGCGCAGCGCCAGGTGAAAATCGAACTCCCACGGCGCCTTCTCCAGCTCTTCGATCGCCTTCATGCGATGGGCCTTCGCCCCAGAGTGGCGGGCCAGCGCAGGACTTCTCCACGCTGGCTGGTCTTCAGCACCATTTCCGTGAATGAGTTGATCGAAACATACCTGGCGAAGAAGCTCTGCAGCACATTGCCCAGCAGGCACACCCCCGTACCTTCAAAGGCTCGCTCGTCCAGCTCCAGCGTGAGCTCGAGCCCGCGCGCATAGCTGACGGGGCCGGGCAATGGCAGGCGCCGGACGACTGGCGCGCTGGCGATCGATTTCACGCCTTCGATCTGGCGCTGCACCGCCGGATCAGCGACGTCTCCATAGAGCTGGAGCAGCTCGCGCAAGCTGGCAGCGCCTTGCCCTCCCGGGCTGTTGGTGATGGACAAGTAATTGAGGGAGAGATGGCTGATCAGCCTCCAGGACGTGGCCCCCCAGGCATGAGCTTCACGAGGAGCCGAGGGCCCAGCAACGCAGCGAATGGCCGCCACCGGCGCCCCGGAATCAATGGTCAGCTCCGCGTCCTGCAGCAGCGCCAGAGGCAAATCACGGTTCGTACAGCGGGTGGCCACCGATAGCTGGCGCAGGTCAGGCGCGTACGGGCCTTCCGCCCCGTCCACCAGTGAGACGAAGACCTCACTCCCCGCGTACGCCGAGCGCGCGCCTACCCGCTTCTGCTTGCTGGACGGCAGGCGCGCTTGCCGATGCGTGGTGTAGTACGCCGCGTCGGCGTTGCCGCTGCGATCGGTGCAAGTGTAGAACGCTTGAAACTCGCGCCGCGTCGTCGCGCTGGAACCGTATCCGGCGACCGCCGTCACCGAATGGACCTCGTAGTCGAGCGGCCGGGTGCGATCGACGACGACGTGGTACTCGTGGCTGCGGTTCGAGAGCACGATGCGATCCGCCGCCTGCTCGAAGAGGTTCACGATGGGTGTGCAGTTCAGGGCCAGCTGCGTCGCTGACGCGGCGGCTTCCAGCAGCGGTTCGTGGCGGTCGAGAAGGATGACGATCTCCGCGCGACTCTCGGTACAAGCCCCGAGCCCGGCGCTCAGGTCCCGGAGGCGTGTGAACGCAAAGCGGCTGGGCAGCGCAAAGTATTCCTGCAGAAGCCGGTAGCCCTGAAACGAGCGCGCACCGACCGGAAACAGCGCTTCGTCGTCGGAAGTCCCCAGGGCTTCGACACGGCCCCGCGGGCAAAGCCGAGCTCCAGTTTCTTGTTCGGGCCGGACCATGATGCCGATCGCCGCGCTCTGCAGCAATTCATGCAGGCGGATCGACGCAGCGTCCTGGCCCACGACGTGCAAGTCCAAGTCCTGCAGCGTGAGCCGCTGGAGCGGCAGCTCATCAAAGGAACGGACGCCGATCCGCAAGGTGCTGCGCAGCGGGCGGCGGGGGTCGAGCTGCACGGGACCGAGATCACCCGTGTGAGTCGTGTGCTTCAGGCTGAATATTTCGAGCGGCCAGAGCGTGACCTCATGTCCGGTCGTAAACGTGCAGGCGGCGCGGTGGGGCCCTGCAACACTGCTGCGCAGCAGCGAGCCGCGCGGCACACGGAAACCCGAGGCCAGGGCCGCCTGGCGCGAATCTGGTACGAAGCGCGCTACAGCCACCGACGGAGTCGGCGCCAGATAGTTCGGGCATACCATCTCCAGAAGGTGCTCGGTAAATCGAGGAAACTCGGCGTCCAGCTTGAGGTGGACCCGCGCGGCCAGGAAGGCGAACCCCTCGAGCAGCCGCTCCACATATGGATCGGCACAGGCCACGGCGCTGAGCTCGAGCTGCCGAGCCACCTCCGGGAACTCGGCAGCGAACTCCGCGCCCAGCTCACGCAGGTAGCGCAACTCCCGATCATAGTATTCGACGAGTCTCTGATCCATCTGCCTCCCGTGCCTTCAGCGGCGAGACTCTTCGACGCGCACCTGGCCGCTCTCCAGGTCCAACTCCGTCCGCAGCAGCAACTTCTGCGACAGCGGTTGGGCCCAGAGGTCTGCCTCGATTTCGAAGCGCAGCGTATTGTGACTCCTGCTGCCGGTCTCACCCACGGAATGCACCCGCAGCGATGCTGCCGAGAGCCTCGGTTCAAACTCGCGAATTGCACGCGCGAGCTGCCGTTCCAATTGCGGCAGCTGGACGCTCGAGGCCGTTCTACCTGACAGCGCCGGCATGCCGAAGTTCAAGCTGGACCGCTGGACCTGCGGACACCGTTCGAGCCCAACGTCCACGCCCTCCAGCGCGGCGGCGCTGAACAGCGCCGCCAGCTCACGCCGGACGCTCTCGCGCAGAGACTCCACCGTGATCGCCGGCGACGCACCCCTCGCTTCCGAGTGGGGCGTCACCAGGCGATCGAGCAAGGACGGTTGGAGCCGCTCCTTGGATGTCAGCTGAGTCATTGCTTCGGGCTTCAGTTCCCGGTCTTTGCCGAAGGCAGCTTGGAGACCAGGCGCAGCGACACGGTCAACCCTTCCAGCTGATAGTGCGGCCGAAGGTAGAAATCCGCTTTGTAGTAGCCGGGGTTGCCCTCGTCCTCATCGACCGTCACCTCGGCATCGGCCAATGGTCGACGCGCCTTGTCTTCATCGCTCGCGTGCTCCGGCGCGCCCTCGACGTATTGGGTCAGCCAGTCCGCGAGCCACGAGCGCATGTCATCGGGGCCTTTGAAAGAGCCCACCTTGTCGCGAACGATGCACTTCAGGTAGTGGGCAAAGCGACAGGTCGCGAACAAATAGGGCAGACGCGCGGCCAGTGCCGCATTCGCCGTCGCATCCGGGTCGTCATATTGCACGGGCTGATGCAACGACTGCGCGCCAATGAAGGCAGCGAGATCGGAGTTCTTCTTGTGCACCAGCGGCATGAAGCCCGCCCTCGCCAATTCCGCCTCGCGGCGATCGGTGATCCCGATCTCCGTCGGACAGGTCATGTCCACGCCGCCGTCGTCCGTGGGAAAGGTGTGCGTGGGCAGGCGCTCGACCGCGCCCCCCGACTCGATGCCGCGAATCCGCGAGCACCAGCCGTAGAGCTTGAACGAACGCGTGACGTTCGTCGCCATCGCATATGCAGCATTCGACCAGGTGTATTTGCTGATATCCGGCCCGCTCGCGTCTTCCTCGAAATCGAACTCGTCCACCGGATCGGACTTCGCCCCATAGGGCCGACGCGCGAGGAACCGCGGCAACGCCAGGCCGATGTAGCGAGAATCCTCCGACTCGCGCAGAGAGCGCCAGGCCGCGTACTCGGGTGTGGTGAAGATGTTGGCAACATCGCGCGGGTTACCGAGTTCTTGCCACGTCTCCATCTGGAACAACGTCGGCGACGCCGAGGTGAGCACCGGCGCGTGTGCCGCCGCCGCCGTCTTGGCCAACTCAGTCAGGGTCTCCACGTCGGTGGGCCCGTGATCGAAGTAATAATCTGCGACAATGCAGCCGAATGGTTCACCACCGAGCTGGCCATACTCCTCTTCGTACAGCTTTTTGAAGATCGGGCTTTGGTCCCAGGTCACGCCCTTGAAGCGTTTGAGCGTTCGATGCAGCTCCTTCTTCGGAATATTGAGAACCCGGACCTTGAGCATGGAGTCGGTCTCGGTATTCGAGACCAAATACTGGAGCCCACGCCAGGCGCCCTCCAGCTTCTGGAACTCTTCGTGGTGTAAGATCAGGTTGATCTGCTCGCTCAGCTTGCGATCGATCTCGGCGATGATTGCTTGCACGGACTCGACCGCGTCCTGCGACACGACGGTGCTCGTGGCCAGCGCCTCGCTCGCGAGCGTCAGCACCGCCGACTCGACGTCCTGACGGGCGCGCTCGGTCTGCGGCCGAAACTCCCTCTGCAGTAGCGCCGTGAAGTCGCTGGTCTCAACCCCGGCGAGGGGCTGATTCTGGGTCTTCTGGGTCATTTCGTTCATTGCGCTTCACTCGACTGGCTGCGGGGCGACTGGCTGCTGGGAGAGGACTGCGCATCGCGGGGCGCAGCGTCGCTCAGCCTCCGCAGCATCTCGGGATCGTTCAGTACCTTCGCGATCAGATCTTCCGCGCCTGTTTTGCCGTCCATATACGTAATCAAGTTGGCGAGCTGTTGCCGCGCCTCCAACAACCTGCGCAATGCGGGAACATTGCGCGCAACCGCCGCCGGAGAGAAGTCGTCCATGCTCCTGAACGACATCTCCACTTTCAGGTTTCCCTCTCCGGTCAGAGTGTTGGGGACCGAGAGCGCGATCCCGGGTTCCATGGCGCTCAAGCGGTCGTCGAGGTTATCCGCGGACACCTCCAGGAACTTGCGCTCGGGCAGCGGGGTTGACGCCTTGCCGGCATTTCCCGAAAGGTCAGCCAGCACCCCCATGACGAAGGGCAGTTGAACCTTTTTGTCTGCTCCGTAGAGTTCTACGTCGTATTCGATCTGCACCCGGGGGGCGCGATTACGGCCGATGAATTTCTGGCTGCTCATGCTTCGTCACCTCTTTTGCCCGCGATGGTCTCGATCTGAGCCAGCGCATCGGGCGCCAAGTCGCGGATGATTTCGAGAAAACTCGCGCTCACGAGGCGCCGGCAGCGCTGCAAAATCACGGGCAACGGACTGGATGGCTCGTACTGCGCATAGTACTCCCCGATGCGGTCCAGTGCGTGAATCACATCCTGGCGACTGCGGATGGCGCTGCTCACTGCAGGCGCAAGCGCAACCTCGCGTGGACCCGAGATGGGCGGCAGCGTGTCTGCCTGCGCGGGCGCGTTGCCTTCCTCCCGGGCGCTCTCCGCCACGGGAGCCGCGGCGCGCCGGGGCTGCTCGATATGTGGCCGAACGATCCCGCTGGCTTGATACAGCACGCGGTCCAGAGCGCGAAAATCCGCCGCGGACGCGCCGGGACTGGCTGCCAGCACGGCGTCGATCGCTTTCACATGGCCCCGTGCGGCGTCCAGCTGCTCGAGCACGAGCTCGAGCACACCGGGGGGCGCGGCGCGGAAGCAGGCCGTGATCACGTCCGCGTCGAGCTCCGAGTGCCGCGGCGTCTGTTGCAGCTCACCGCTGGCGATGGCCACGTCGCGCAAGCTGATGGCGCCAAACCGCGGCGATTCGAGCAGCGGAGCCGCGCGCACGGCGCTCACCAACTCGGGCGCGCTGAGCGCCGAGAGCGCGGCCCGACGCATCATCGCGTCCTGATCGTCCGGGTCGAGCTCCGGATAGAGAGCGCCCCAATACCGCTCCAATAGGCCGCGCGTGAGGCGCAGCCCCTCGGAGAGACCAGCAAATCCTTCGGTCTCGAGCAGAGCGCGCACGAGCTGGACGGCGATCCGCAAGTCTTTGCTGCGCTGGAGCAAATCCGTGGCAAGCTCGACGACCCGCGTAAAATTCGGTGGCTCGCCGGGCGCGACCGCGCTGCCCATCTGACGAGCTGGCTTTCCCTGCACGGCGCGCTCGAGCTCCGCAAACTCGGGCCGGTACTCGAGGTTATCTCCAGTCGGCTTCGACTCGGAAACGGGTTCGAGCAACAGCTCCACACTCTGCCCCGTCATCGACAGTGCAATCGTCATTGCAGGCCCCGACCCCGCGTCCCCATGGCGCGCGACCTTAGATCGCTGACGGCTCGAGACCAAGCACCATCTGCTGCAATGCCAGCCCCGGCATGCAGGTCGGTTCGAAGGCTTGCCACGCGCACTCCTCGGCCATGAGCAGCTCCCGGTTGCGTAACGATGTCACGACACCCCCGCTCGCGCGGACGTCGCTCCAAGTTCTGGCTTCTTCGTGAGCGGGGCGCGCTGATGTGATAACAGCCTGCACGGGTGACAATGCGAGACCAGGAGCAGCTGGCCCTGCTGGTCGCTGAGATTGCGACCTTTCTTCAAGCGTGGCAGTCGCGGCTGAACGCCTGCAGCGCGCTCGATGCCGCCGAAAGCTCCACCCACGCGGCAACGGCAGAGCTGCTGGGCCGGCGTGCCGTGCAACTGGGCACGGGTGGCCTGGCGCATCACCTCGCTCGCTGCGGTGAAGCGCTGCGTGGCACGCCCCCGAACCTGCCCGCGCTGCGCGAGGCACTGCGAGCCGTCTCCGAGATCAGCTGGCAATTGCGTGAAGGGCTACGCGAAGAGCTGCGCTCGGCACAGCACGGGCGCCCCGTCGTGTCGCACGCGGCTGTATCTATCGCTGCCATGTCCATTGCTCCAGGGGAACAGAGCCAGCCTCGAGCAGCCGAGCCGGAGCCTCCCCCCCGACTCACCGAGGGTGGGCAGCGCGCGGCGCCCAACGTCGAGCTGGCGCAATCGCTCCTCGCGCCGCCCATGCTCTCTTCGTCGGCCATTGCTCCACTTCCTCTCGCAGCGAGCTCGAGCCCCAGCCGCGAAGAGCGGCGTCCGAACGGGGCGCCTCTGCCGCCCCGGCTCGAGCCCCCCATCGACACCGCGCAGGCAGTAGACGGAGCGCCACTGGTTGCCCCGGACGCAGCGAACGAGGAACCACCTCGAAGTCGTCCGGGCTTGATCGCCACCTTGTTCGGCCTGCGCGCAAGGGGCCGCCCTGCCTCTTCCGCTCGGCGCGGCGTCGAGCTCGGTCATGCGCCGGTGCGACCCCCGGAGGCCCCGGCGAGCCTCTTCAAGTTTCGCGCCGTGGGCGCAGCACGCTCCGTGCTCGCGCCTCCACCGCTCGTTTCCGTGCGCGACGGCTTGCCTCCGCTAGCGGGTGCCCGCGCCGAGTCCAGTGCCTCCGGGGGGGTCAATGCGGATCTGGATGAGCGCCTGCAACAATTGCGGCCAGCACCACGATCGAGTCGAAAAAGCGCCCGCGCCAGGCGGGGTCAGCCTGCCCCGAACGAGGCGCCGCGCACCAGCGGAGCCGTGAGCCGCAGCTCCTGGGGCATCGTGCTTCTGATCACGGTTCCGGTGGGATTGCTGCTCGGCAATGCATTTTTGATCTTGGATCATCGGCTGCGCGATCACGAGCGGACACCGGAGACAGTATCCCTCTCGCTCGGCAGCGCGACCGAAAGCCGGCTGCAGAGCGCGTCGGTCGCAGCGGATCCAGGCCCCTCGCAGCAACTGCAAGCTCTCGCCGCGCGCATTCACGGTCTCGGCGGAGAAGAATCACCCGAGCTCTCGGCCTTGCTCGACACTGAGGCCAGCGCTGCGTACCACGCACTGGCGCAAGGCTGCGCCGGCAGCGCTGCCTGCGAGAGTCAGCGGCTCGCTCAGGACCTGCTTTCGCCGCACCAGCTGCCCGCGCACGCGGCACGCCCCTCGGGCCCGCCCCCACGCTGGATGGCCGGGCTCACCATCCCGGCCATCGGCGCCCACGATCATCCGGAAGTACAGCGCTGGCTCGAATATTACACAGGCCACTCCGTCGGGCGCGAGCTGTTCCAGACCATGCTCTTCCGCTGCGGAGCGCACCAGGATCTGATCAACAAGGCGTTGATCCATCATGGTCTGCCGCTGGACTTGATGGCGGTAGTGTTGACAGAGAGCGCCTGCGTCGGCGACGCCGAGTCCGCTGTCGGGGCTCGCGGACTGTGGCAATTCATGGCTCCCACTGCGCGCGCCTATCACCTGCTGGTGCAAGAGGGTGTCGTCGACGAGCGGCTCAGCCCGGTCAAGTCGACGGAAGCGGCGGTGCGCTTTCTCGGGGACCTGCACCGAAAGATGGGATCGTGGGAGATGGCCTTTGCAAGCTACAATGCCGGCGGCGGCCCATTTCGCATGCTCGCGAGGCTAGAGCAGTCCGGCGCGGCCGCTACGTTCTGGGACCTCGCCGAGGCACAATTAATCCCGGAAGAGACCGCACGCTATGTGCCCCGAATTCAGGCGTATGCGCTGATCCTAGCGAACCTGCGTCACTTCGACTTTTCCACCGCCCAGATGCGTACGGCAGAGGAAACGGCGGACCTGGAGGTGCCCTCGCGCGCTCGCCTCGGGCAAGTGGCACGTGCCGCGGGAACGAGCGTATCTTATCTCCGCTCTCTCAACCCCGACCTGGTGGGCACGGTCATACCGAGTTTGCCCGGGAACCGGTTCGTGCTCCAGGTGCCGAAAGCCGCGGCATTTCGTGCGCGCGAAACGCTGGGGCAATTCCTGCTCGAACAGCTCGACCAGTGTGTATCGAGCGCCTTTGACTGGGGGCGAGAGCAATTCACCGCGGATATGCAGGCAAAGTGTGCGGCGCGCCGGTCGCGGTGATCGGGCCGACGGACACCTGCCGCTCGACCGTCGCGTCACCGCCGGGGCTCTCGGCGCGCCGGCTCACGCTCAGGTCGCCCAGTCCTTGTTTGCGGCGATGTCCCAGCCCTTTGCGATCTTGGCGCCGCCGGACCCGCCCTCGACCTGCGGAGCGTACTCCACCTTCACCTTGCGGAAGTTGAGCATCACCTGCTCGGTGAGTTCCTCCTGTCCATCCGCTCCGGTCTGCTGGTAGCCGGTCACGATGATATTGGAGAGATACACCTTCATGTACTCGAGAGGCGTCTTTCCCCCTGCTTTACGCACGGTGAGAACTCCGCTGTCCACGTGCTGACCATTGCAGCAGAACCAGAACAGTATGGGCGACGCCTTGTCGACCTTCTTGGTGATGACCAGGTCCTGCATCGAGACCTTACCCGCACCCGAACCACCCCCCGTATGGGACGTCCCGGTCTGCGTTGCGCCAAAATTGGCTGAAAGCAGATCGATCTCCTTGGCGTGCCCCGCGTCGATGGACTCGCCCTCTACCTTGTCGAGCTTCAGATACATATCAATGGCCATGAGGTCTCCTTGTGAGTGCGCGAAGCCACTCCACCCTTCCCCGTTGCCCGAAAGGCTGCCGGCGACAGCCGGGGCACCCGCTCGAGTTGCTCCCCGCTGGTAGTCCGTCCGAGGTGTGAGGGTCAATAGGCCTGCGGCTGCGCTCGAGGTCTCGGCCGGCAGCGGAGCCAGTTGCTCGGCATCTCATTGCACCGTTGCTTTCCGTGCAGCGCGATGACGAATATACCTCGCCAAGCATGGGGTGGAGGCGTTGGGGATCAATGGGCGCATTGCTGGGCGCATTGCTGGGCGCATTCCTGGGCGGATTGCTCGGCGCATTGCACTGCGCCTCGCCGGCGCCACCTGCACCGGCGGCGGCAGCCACGGAGTCGTGCAAGGCCGAGGCGGTGACGGTCACGTTGGCGGCCGGTGCGCAGTTGAACGACAACTCGGGCGGGCCAGGACTCCCGGTCGCTGTTCGCATGTACCAGTTGCAGCGCGATAGTCGTCTGCGAAATGCAGCGTTCGACGCGGTCTGGCAAGACGACAAGTCGGCCTTGAAGGAGGACCTGCTCGCCGTGGAGGAGCACACCGCATATCCCGGTCAGGAGGAACAGTTCCGGCTCGCCCTGCACCCCGATGCCATCGCGATTGCGGCGGTAGCGCTATTTCGTCAGCCTCAGGGCAACGACTGGTTCGTGATTTTCGATTTGCGAGCACAGAACGAGAAACCGCCTTGTCCGGTGGCCGAGCCAGTCATCAGCGTCTGGGTCGATCGCACGAAGATCCAGGATGGGCAGGGGCATGAGCTGGGAGCCTCGGCCGCTCCTCCACTGCGTGTTCGGGAATGATGTTCGGGAATGATCATCCGGAGTGATGATCCGGAGTAGCCACCAGCGCGCCAACGTCAGGAAAGTATTGCATGCCGCAGAAGCCCGTATGGTCGGAGGGCGTGCTGGTCAGCCAGCACCACTTCCAGCAGCAGGATCGCTATCACGAAGAACTGCTGCGCGATCGTGTCTCCGCGCTGGCTCACTACGATTGGGGCATCACTGCACTGGAGCTCGATCAGCGCGCTCTGGCCTCGAATGAGCTCCGAATTTCAAAGTTTCACGCCATCTGGCCCGACGGAGTGAGCGCCGGGTGTGGGGACGGCTACGAACAGCCCGCACCGGAGCCGCGCAATTTTGCCGCTGCTTTTGCCCCTGAGCTCGATCGCCTCGACGTGTTCCTCGGCTTGGCCCATGAACATGCCGCAGCAGCCAGTGTGGGCCGGGCGAACGAGGGCAATGAGCCTCGGCGCTACATTCAGCAGACCACGCACGTCGTTGATGTCAACACCGGCGGAGCCCCGCTGGAGGTCGAATGGTGCAAGCCCAACCTGCGCCTCTTCCTCGGTAAGGAGCGCCACGATGGCTTCAACACCATCCGCATCTGCGAGCTGATTCGCCAGGGATCCGGGCAAGCCATCGTGCGCGACAACCATGTTCCGCCGGTATTGCACGTCGACGCTTCGCCCTTCATCAAGGCCGGTCTGCACCGGATCCTGACCGCTGCGATTGCCCAGCGCAACGCCCTGGCCGCAGAACGGAGCCAGAAGGCGGCGGGGGTCGAGTTCCACTCGGCTGCCGCGCAAACATTTTGGCTGCTGCACACGTTGAGCGGTGCAATCCCGGTTCTCTCCCACTTGCTGGAAACTCCCCGGGTGCATCCCGAAGAGGTGTACCTGGCCGTGGCCAGCTTGGTGGGCCAGCTGACGAGCTTTGTCGGTGACTCCGATCCGATGAGCCTGCCGAAGTTCAACTACCTGGAGCTGGGGGAGGTCTTCGAGAGCCTGTTTGCGCGAGCTGTTTCGCTGATCAGCGGAGAACGCGACCGCCCCTATACGGAGATCGAGCTCGAACGCCGCTCCGACGGCATGTACCTGGGGCGGATGCGCGATGCAAAGCTGGCTTCGCGCGAGTTGTTCGTGGCAGTGCGCGCCAATCTGGTCGATGCGGTGCTGCGAGACCGAGTACCGGCTGTGCTCAAGATTGCTGCCTGGAATCAGATCTATACCGTAGTCAAGCAAGCAGTGCGCGGCGTGCGCGTGGATGTGGAGTGGAATCCGTCCGCGGCGCTGCCGATTCGGCCAGGAACGTGCTTCTTCCGCGTGCGGCGTGAGGGCCCTTACTGGGACGAGATGAAGTCATCGTCCTCCATCGCCTTGTACCTGCCCTCCGACGGAGACTGGAGCGGCGCCACCGTGGCTGTCTATGCGATCGACGCCAAGCACCTCGGCTAGCCGCTGCACCTCGAACAGGCGCCGCGGAACGCGCGCACGCGACGACGCTGCGCAGCCGTCCGAACCACGCGGCGCCGATCTGCTCCTGTACCGCGCCTGCGCCGACGTCCTGGCGCTGGCCGCGCAATTGCCCGCGGCACCGTTGCCGCCCAGTCCCGCCGAGCTTCGTCAGCAACTGGTGGCGGCACTGGACAAGATGGTCAGCCGCGGGCGGCGAGCAGAGCTACCCGATCGAGATCTGGCAGAGGCGCGCTATGCACTCGTCGCATTCCTCGATGAACAGGTCCTGCGGGCATCCTGGCAAGGCCGGACGGAGTGGATGAACCGACCGCTGCAATTCGAATTGTACCAGGACAACAACGCCGGCGAGGATTTCTTCGTGCGGCTCAGCGCCCTGTTGCGCGGCGGCGATCGACCTCTCGCGGTGCAGGTCTACTATCTGTGCCTGGCCCTCGGATTCGAGGGCATGTACGCACAAAACGGCGATCGCCAATCGCTGGCGAAGTTCGTTCACGCCGCGCGTCGGCAGCTCGCGGCCGTCCTGCCCGCCACGGACTGTTCGAGCCCACACGGCGTTCCCGCGCGACGGACAACCTCCAGGACACAGGGCGGCAGCAGCTGGTTTTGGCTCCTCGGCGGCACGCTGCTGGTCGCTCTGACGATCGCGACGTCTGCCTGGTCGGTCGAGCGCTCGTTGCGCGCGGCGCTCTCGGGGCTCTCCGAGTCGCCGGCGCAGCTGTCACCGGGTCGAACGCGATGATGGCGATCGGGCTCATCCTGCTCGCGCTGCTCGCGATCACCTGGACGGCTGCGCTGCTGCTCGGGTGGCCACTGAGCGTGCCGCTCATGGTCTCGGCCTGTCTCGTAGTCTCCTGCGCTGCGCTCCTGGGTTTGCGTCATTGGCGGGCTCGACGTCGAGCTGCCGAGTTTGATTCCCAGCTGCGCCGGCGGGACTCCGCCCAGGACCCCGACGATCCCGCGTCGGATCGGGCGATCGACGAGCTGCAGCAGCAAATTCGCAAGCTCACCAGCGCATTGCGCCGCAGCCAGCGCGCCTTCCCCTGGAACGACTCGCCGCTCTATGCGCTCCCCTGGTATCTCGTACTGGGGCCGCCTGGTGCCGGCAAGACGACCGCGCTGCAAACCTCTGGATTGAGCCTCAGGCAGCTCGGCGAGGGTAGCGCGAGGTCGGCGGGCAGCTACAGCACATCCGGCTGTGAGCCATGGTTCAGCGACCGGGGGGTGCTGTTCGATACCCCTGGCCGCTTGGTCGCGGGCGCATCAGGCAACGCCGAATGGTCTGCGTTGCTCGCCGAACTCCGGCGCAACCGTCGCCGCCGCCCCCTCGACGGCATCGTGCTCGTCTACAGCGTCGCCGAGCTGCTCGCGGAGCCGCCCGAGCAACTCGAGGAGACGGCACGACGGCTACGGCTGCGTCTCGAGGATCTCGGTGCCGAATTGGGCAGTGTGCTCCCCGTCTATCTGCTGCTCACCCAGGTGGATGCGTTGACCGGCTTCGGCGAGTTCCTCGCCGATCTGCCCGAGGGCATGAGGGACCATGTCTGGGGCGCCACGATCGAACCCACATCGCAGGCACTCGATCCAGTCGCCGCGTTCAAGTCCGAGTTTGATCTGCTGAAGAGCGTGCTGCATGCACAGCTACTGGAGCGTCTGCCCTCGCGGCGGCTCGCCGGTGACGCGGGCGCACGAGCGCTGCGCTTGCCAGCAGAGCTCGAAAATCTCCGTGCGCCGCTCGCGCGGCTCGTGGCAAGCTTGTTTCGTCCCGGCCGGCGTGAAGCGGCGGTGCTGCGGGGCTTCTACTTCTCCAGTAGCCGGGATGCTTCCGCGGGCGCCGGGCTCGCACTGCGAGCGAGCCCCGAGACCCGCTTCGTCACGCGCACTCGCCTGCAGCCCGCCGCGTCGCGCAGCGCCTTCCTCGCCGAGCTTTTTTCCGAGGTCATTTTCAGCGACCGGGATTTCGCGACGCGCTCCCGGCGAGGTCTGCTCCTCGATCAGCGTCGGCAGCTCGCTTTCGGCGCGGCGGCGCTCGCGCTGTCCTTGCTGGGAGCGTTGCCCGCCGTGCTCGGCCTGGCCCGCAACTTGGCCCTGATCGACGCCACGCTCGACGATGCACGACAGGCAGGACGGATCGCTGGCAGCCCAGCGCTGACCGGCAACTCGCGAACGGCGCTCGAGCTGCTGGTCGATCGGAGCCAGCGGCTGGACGTGGAGGCGCAGCGTTTCAGTGTTCGGCATTGGTGGGGGCCGTATGTGGCAGCTCCCTTGCGGGATGCCGTCCGGCAGCGCTACCTGCAGCAACTCCACGCCATCGTGCAGGGCCCGCTGCAGGGCGGCCTCAGCGCTGCGATTCGCAGGGCTTCCGATGTGCGGGGGCTCGACCCTGCGGGCTTCCAGGCAGCTTTCAGCGATCTGAAGCTGTACCTGATGCTCGCGTATCCGGATCGACTCGATCTCGACTTCGCAGCGAACGCGCTCACCAAAACCTGGATGCTCCTGAGCGGACGCAGCGCTGACGACGCGTCCATCGCCGGCCATGTGCGCTCCTACCTGGAGGCCCTGCAGGCAGATCCCAGCTGGGCCTGGGTCGAGGACGGGGTACTGGTCGCGCGCGCGCGTGCGCAGCTCGCCGCGCAGCCCCTCGAAGAGATCCGCTACGCGGCGCTGGCGCGAGCGGCCGCGGAAGCGCCGCCGGTGCTGCCAGAACATATCTTCATCGGCGAGTCCGCACGCTACGTCACCAGCCACGGAAAGTTGGAGGTCCCCGGGCTCTACACCGCGCTCGGCTGGCAAAAGGTACAGCCATTGCTGAAGCCGGATCGCGCCTCCGAGCTGACGCCCTGGGTGCTCGGCGAGCCGAGCGGAACGGCTTCGCCAGGCAGCGCCGAGCACCTCGAGAAGCTCTACTTCGACCGCTACGTCCGCGCCTGGATGGATTTTCTCGTGGGTCTCGACGTTGCAACACCCGCCCATTTGAACGCCGCGGTCGAGGAAATGGCCGCGCTCGACAAGGGTGAGGGCCCCTACGTACGGCTGTTTCGCCGCCTGGCAGAGAACACGAGGTTGGAGCGCGAGGCGCCGGGGGTGAAGGAGCAGGCGGTCGCGAAGGTCAGCCAGGTGGTGAATGCGCTCACGCCTGGTGGCCAGGCACCGGCCCCGGAACGCCAACCCACTCCTGTCGAAAGGTATTTCCGGCGTACCGTGCGCTTCGGCTTCGGCGACGCCGTGCCGGCGCCGGGCATCGAGCTCCCCCCGTCGCTGCTCAATCAATATCTGGACCAGCTGCGCGCACTGGAAGTCTCGCTGCGCCAGCTACAAGACTCCGGCGGCGATCCCAGCGCAGAATTTGCCGCCGAGATGGCCC
Source organism: Polyangiaceae bacterium (assembly GCA_025936205.1). Next base: position 17,519 of record JAICTU010000033.1, read on the forward strand.
GTGCGTCCGCTTCGATCGAGCGCTTGCTCGCCGGGTTCGACCAGACCGAACGACTCGCCCTCGAACCGCTCCTCCTGAACCCCATTCGAGGCAGTCAGCGGATCGTCGAGGCCAAGGGGCGCTCAGCGCTCACGGACCGGTGGCGTGTCGAGGTGTGGGAGCCCTACCGGCAACTGGCAACGCGCTACCCCTTCGTAGCGCGTTCCGAGAGTGAAGTGGCGTTGGCTGACTTCGCGGAGTTTTTCCGACCGCAGAGCGGAACGCTCTGGAGATTCTACGAGGAAAACTTCGCGAACCGATTTTCGCGCTCCGGCGATCGTTTCGTTCCGCGGCCCGGGGCATTGGAGTTCGGCTTTCGCCCGGATTTCCTGCAGTGCCTGTCAGCGGCTCGCGAGATCAGCGACGGGGTCTTTGTCGATGGAGCGCAGCAGCCAGCGGTCCCGCTCAAGGTCAAAATGCAATCGGTGGACGCCCGTGTCTCCGAGATCACGCTCGTCGTCGACGGGGAGACACTGAGCTATCGCAACGAGCCGGAGCGTTGGCACGCCTTGCAATGGCCCGGCAAGAACGGGCCACCCGGGGCATCATTGCGCGTCAAGGGCGCGGACTTCAGTGCGCTGATCGAACGCGATGAAGGTGACTTCGGCTTCTTGCGTCTGCTCGCCGCCGGCGACATTCGTCCTGTATCGCCGGGTTCGCTGACACTCGAGGCGAGCTGGCGTTTCAGTCTACAGGGTGCTGACTCCCGCGTGACGATCCAGTTTCAAGCGTCCCGCCGGCGCCATCCCTTCTCGCCGGGCTTCTTCCAGCGACTGAATTGCCCACCGGCCATCGCCAGTGCTCCCGAACGCCATTGATGACACTGATGACACTGATGACACTGATGAGCTGCAGCCCCTCCGACTCCTGGTGCGTACCTCCCTGCAGTAAAAAGCCATGCACAACGAGCTGATCATTCGCGTCACCCTGACCCCTTCGTTTGAAGACGCCACCGCTGCGTCGAATGTCGGCCTCACGCGCGAATACCGCTTCTCGAAGCTGCCGATCGAGATCGGCCGGGGGCACGGCAATGACCTGGAGATCCCGAGTCAGTTCGTCTCTACCCATCACGCACGCATCGAGGAAATCTCGGGTACGCTTTGTGTACGGGACCTGGGCAGCCGCAATGGCGTCGTCGTGCTGGACGACTTCGACGGCACGCGCATTCCGGCCAACTCGGCGTATCCAGTTCCGCGGAGCGGCTTCGCCCTGCAACTCGGCAACGAGACGCGCCTGCACGTGGAGCCCGCCACCGCCCTGGCCGCTCCAGTTCGGCCCGAAGCGTTGCTAGCACCCTCGCCACGTGGCGCGAGCCAGCAACCTCCTCGAGATGCTCTGCCTGTACTGCCGGACCTGCCGCGGCCACTCCGGCCTTTGCCGCCGCTCGAGCCTGCAGCGGATGACCTCGAGCCGGGGAGCCGCGCGCTCTCCCTGCCGCTCCTCCTGGAGAGGGAGCCGGCTCGACGCTCCCTCGACCCAAGTCCGATCCCCGCTCGGGCAGCCGCGGGCCGCGAGTTCGAGCCGGTGCGCCCCGAAGCGCGCTCGCGTGCACATCCCTCGGCAGCTCCGGAGCTGAAAACGGGCAGCTTTGACCTGAGCCAAGAAGCACTGGCGCTACAAGGGCTGCGCGAGATGGTCGCCTCTCTAACACCCGGACGGACGCTGCAGACGGGCGGTGATATCGCGCGGCTGATCACGCGCCTGCATGACCTCCTGCAGGTCATGTTCCGCAACTACCTCTCTCTGCGCGACGGGCACACGAGGTTTGTTGCACAACTGCAGCTGCAGCGCAGCTCGGAGCAGGATTCCTCGAGCGCGGCGCTCGAGGGGGCGCGCGATCCAGCGGCCGTCGCCGCGCTCCTGCTCGACTTCCGCGAACACGCCGCGAGCCTGGGGCCAGCGCTGGACACCACGCTGCGGGAAATCGGCGTCCACCAGGTGGCGCTCCTGGACGGCATGATGGAGGGCATTGGGGCCCTGCTCGATGAGCTCTCTCCAGAGAGCATCCAACGAGAGACGGACCGCGCGGGCCACGGTTCGAGGCGGAGTGGCGGCGAGCGCAGGTACTGGGACGAGTATCGCCGACGCCACGCTCGCTTTGTGCGCGAAGGCGAAGCGCTGGCGAGAGTCTTCGGCGCGGAGTTTGCCAGCGCCTATCGCGCGTATCGGCGCTCCCATCAGCCGCGCTGAATTGCTTCAGGGATTCTCGGGCAGCCCCAGCTGGCGCGCCGATTGCGCCCACAGCGACTCCGCCGAAGCTGTGAGACGCTCACCCTCCAGCCGCAGCGTGCGCTGCAGCTCGAACGACCGGACTTCGCCCCGTCCCGGCTCGGACACCGTCAGCTTTTCGCTCAAGGCGATACCATCGGCGCGGTACTCGGCACTGGCATTGAAACGAACTTCGCCCCGTCCCGTGGTGCCCGTCACGGCGGCATTAACGCGCTCGTCCACGGGGAAACGTGCGCCGGCGGTGAGGCGCCCGCTGGTCATCAAATACACCGTGCAGGCTGAGCTGCAGCTCCTCTCGGCGCCTAAACCGCGGCACTGTTCCTCCTGCGCCGCTACAGCGAGCGCGGGGCCCATGCGCTCGAGCTCCAGTCGGCTACGGCCCACTCCCGCTGAATGAGTGCCGAGAGCGTAGACTTCGAGCAGCTGATCGCGCTGCCGCAGCAATGCCAGCAAGCCGGTGCGCGAGCTCGCGCCCACCGCCAGCGGCAGCCATGCCACTTTGAAACCGTCGGCACCGCTACCGAGGACCAGCTCCTCCGGATTCACCGTGAGCGTCTCAGCTCGCTTGCTCTCTTCCCCCAGCGTCGACCGCCCGGAGCAGTCCGCCACCGCCAGATCCAAGGTGGAACCTCGCGCGTCAAACCCCGGCAGCAGGAGCGACCAGTACTCGCTCGCGGACAGAGACACGACGCTACCCGGCGCTGCGCGGCGCGGGAGGCGCTGCACACAAATGGGCACGGGCACCAGCTTGCGCGCCTCATCTTCCGTTCTCGAGGAGCGGACCGGTCCACCGCAGGCCAACGCCAGGGCAGCCAGGAGAGCCACGAGGAACACCCGCACGCGCCCCACAAACCTCATCGCACCTCCATGGTTTCCAGCGCTCGCAATAGCTCCCGATCCACAGCCGCCAGGTTTGCTTCTTGGTATACAATCTGGACGAGTACGACGCGCTGCTTCGAGCGAATCACCATCTCCCGGCTGTGACTCTCGAACGGGGCTTTGGTCGCGGCCACCTCGCGTCCGATGGTGTAGGCCCTACCCTGCCCCCAGTATGTGGCCATCGGCACACGCTGGCCGACCATCTTCGCGCCCATGGCGGCCACATCGGCCTCATAGCGTTTCAGGATCTCCTTCCAGCTGTCGCCGGGCGGATCACGCCGCTGGTAGATGGCAAATGAGTATGCATGGGGCGACACGTAGTGAATGAACGGCTCGCCCGGGCGACTGCTGGCGCTCCGAATCCGCCAGTTGCGAGGCCGCGAGAAGCGCACGGCGCCGTCCAGCACGCTCACCCCCAGAAACGACGGGTCAGGCGACTTCGACGGCCAGTCCAACCGAGGATATTCGTGTTCGAAGGCTGGGCTCCCTTCTCCCAGCGACCAGTCATAGAAAACGCGATTCCGCGTGGCCTGGCTCGCGCCGCCGCAACCCGGCACCACCAACGCGGCGGCTGCTGCTACCGGAATGGCGGCCAGCCTCCGACCGCTGATCCAACCCCACATGCCGCGATGCTACCTCGCTGCTCGTTACAGCTGCAACCCGGACTGCATGCGTCAGCGACTGCAGAACGCGCTCGAACGCTTTCTCGTGCGGTATGTTTTGAGCTAGGCTTCCGGCCGATGCGACGAGTCGCTGTGACGCTCGCGGTGGCGCTGAGCGGCTGCGGGGGAAAGGATCTGGTGCTGGTCAAGGGCGCCAACTGGGATCCCTACGTCTACGATAGCCATCGCGACGCTCCCGAGCCGCTGGCTGCCATGGTGTTCCGGGAGAAGGTCTGCGCGGGCCGCGAGTTGACCCCGCAGTACTCTCGGCTCGACGAGAACGACCTGCTCGATTTTTTGCGCGCTCAGCAGCTGCCGGTCCGGGTCGAGCGCCCACGCAGCGATCTCACCTACGTGCTGGTGGACGATCAGCGCACTCGAAAACCTGCGCGGTTGCGCGTGGCAATCCTACAGGACGCCGATCAGGCAGGCCGGGAGCTGGCCGAGGCGCTGGTCCAGCACGGAGAAGGAGCTTGGGGCGTCCATCGCTCGAATCTGGCGGTGTTGGGACCGGTTGGAGATCCGGCGCACGACCTGGTCTTCGCAGCGCAGATCGGCCTGGTCTGCTGGGGAGTGTTTACGGTGCGCGGCAGAGACGACACGTTCGTGATCCCCGGCGGCTATCGCGAGCTTTGAGCGTCGCCTGGTTCTCGAGCAACGGGTCCCCTCATTGGCCGACCCCAACGCTGGAGATGAACCACATGACACCCATCGCCGACGTGTCCGCGCGGGCAGCCATTCAAATCACGCGCGCCGCGCCGCTCTTCGATCGCTTGGTCGACGCCGTCCTGGAGCACCACACGAGCCGCGCTCGGACGAGCCCGGCGGGGGCTGGCAGCGCCGCGAGGAACGCGGTCCGGCTCGACGCGCTGCGCGAGCGCCTCGACTGGTTCTTCCCCCAGTTCCGGGAGCTCTACTTCGAGCGGCTTCGCGAACAGCTCGGCCCCGACCTGTCGCCGGTGCTCGGCGCCTTGCAGGATGAGCGCGTCCAGTGTTTTCTGCGCGCGCTCGAGACCATGCGACCAGCGCTGCTGCACAGCCTGCAGCAGCTGGGCCGCGAGATGACGAATGCACTCGAGGCGTCGCAGGTCAGCGCTTGCAGCGGCTCGACATCTGCCGCGTGAATCTCTGCCGGCCCCAGTCGAAGTTGAGCGGTACGCACTCGTCCGCGTCGTCGCCCTCGGCGCTCAGCCGATCGATCGCGTCGCGCGCTTTGGGATTGGCGTCGCCGGGCACCTGCAGCGAGAATTGGGCGCCTGATGCGCCGGGAACCGTATCCGCGATCAACTCGGGATTCAGCTCGCGGATCTTGCTCGTGCTGGTACCGACGGCGCGCGCCACCAGCCCGAGGCGAGTGCCCGCCGGTACGAGCAAGAGCGTCGCGCGTTCCACGTTCGCCGGCGGTGGCGCCTGGAAGCGAAAGTGTTCGAGGTTGGCGAGGATCACCGCGAAGGCTTCCACCTTCGCCACGTAGTTCAGCGTGTCATCGGGAAGGACCCCCGCGTTCGCCAGGTCGCGATACGTAACGTCGCGGCCAGCCTGCTGCATTCGCGCCAGCACGTTGAACGGCCCCAGCCGGTAGCCAGCGATCGCCAGCTCCCAGGAACCCAGCTTTTGATACAGATCGTTGACCAGATCGAGCGCCGCATCCGTGGACTTCGCCACGCTCGATCGCTCGTCGAGCACCGCGGCTTTCACCTCGAGGTGATAGGCACGCGCACGCTCGGGCGTGAGGTGCCAACGGCCGCGGCCGCCGGCCGCTGACTCGGAATCGAGCGCACAGCCACTCTCCGCCATCACCAGCGCCGTCAGCTCGTTGGGCAGCGCGCGCTGCGTCGAGGCTGCCTGGAATAGCTCGCGAAAGGGAGCGCACTGGAAGAGCAAGGACTGAAATTGCTCGCGTCCCACGCGATCTTGAACGAACAGCTGGAGCTGGCTTCGCACGCGGGCGTCGTTCGGCACATCGATCCGCGGCAGCACCAACCCTGCGAGCCACGGAGCCGCCGCCTCGTTGCGAGGGGCACGCTCCGCAATCGGCTTCTGCTGCAGGATCTGTCGACCTTGCTCGGCCAGAGCGCAGCTCTGCGAGCCTTCACCACAGGGCTCCTTGAGCGCTTTCGCCATGGCCGCCACTTCGTCGTCGACGAGCTGGGATAGGGCCGGCGAGTCGCTCTGGCCCAATCCGTGGACCTGGGCCTTCAGCACGTACAGGCCTTCTTCACCGCCCGGCGGCACCGGACGCAAGGCTCCGCTCCGGGTCAGAGTCGTTGCATCGAGCTCGGCATCATGCGCCCCGAAGCGGCTGAACAGGAAGATTGCGATGGCTGCGGCTCCGCCGAACAGGCCGAACGCCGCCCCCGCCGTCAGCCAGCGGCGTCGCGAAGGGCGTGTGCGCTTGCGAAACGGGGGAGCCACGCGCGGAGGCAGATCGACCGCGACCTCGCGCGCCCCGAGCAGCATCGGGTGCTTGCCCGTGCGCCGCGAGAAGTCCAGGTTGATCTGCAGATTGTCGTCCGTGAGCTCGTCCTCTTCATCTGTAACGAACTCCCCGGGAACCAGCTCCGCAGCCGCCTCAACGGCCACGCGACTGGGCTCGACGACGGACGGTACCGGAGTGGAAGGAACGCGACCCAGCACCTCGCTCAGTGCCGCGACGCCCTCGGGCTCGTTGCTGGTCGGCGCCTGCTCGGACGCGTTGGCTTCTTCAGAGATCGGCTCGGAGGCAGACGGCACGGCCTGATCCTCCGCCACCTCGGGACCTGCCACCGGCTCTGAGCCGACAGCCAACGCCGACCCCTGCGACGACTCCGGCAGGGGCGCCCTGGCGGATGGCAGCTCGTCCGCTACGGGGCTGGCGGCGGCCACCGCTGGCCACGCCGGAGTCGACTCGACAGGCGCGGCCGGCTGCGCCGGCTCGGTGGCGCTCAACCAGCCTTCGGCGGGCGGTGGTGCTTCGTCAAAGCTCGCGATTCGAGCCGATGCCGGTGAGGATCTTGCCGGTCTCCCGAGCGACTCGGCCGCTGCTGCCCCGTTGATCTGCTTTTTCGAGGCCACCTCATCGGCAGCGCCTCGCCGCTTCCAGCCGGGCCAGGCGGGAATCGGCGGCAACGCAGGAGCGAGGGTGCTGCGCAACTCCGGCTTCACTGCCGCTGGGCTCGACGGAGGCGCTTTCGACGGACGCGCTCGCGAAGCTCGCTGCAGCTCGATCTCCTGCTCCAGCTGCCACGCCAGCTCCTGAATGTTTCGCAAACACTCTTCCAGGCGTTCCGGCGGTGGATTCTGCAGGCACTCCTCCCCCAATCCGAGATGGTGCGCCAGCCCACCGATGCCCGCGGCGCGGGCTCGCAGCTGAAGTGTCTTGGAGCGCTCGCGCAACTCCGGGAGCTGATCGCTCGAAAGCCCTGTGACGGACAAAAGGGACAGGCACTCCTCGGCGAAGGCCCGCGTGTCCGCCACCAACAGCGCGCCCACGAAATCGAGCTGGCCTGTGGCCGGGGAGGGCTCACCCGCTGTCATCGCGATCCACCTCGTTACCACAGCCCGCGCCGTGCGCCCACGTCGAGAAAATGCGCCGAAAAACAACGCCCTGCGGCGTGAGCCGCGCTGACAGCGCCCCTGCGCGCCGCGATTTGGTGGCGGCGATGGCTCGCCCTCCTGATATGGTGCGGCACAGGGTGGCAGGACCAACTCGCAGCATTCCGGGTGTGGACCATCGGGTCGCAGACGAAGCTGCACCGGATCCGCACTCGACTGAGCGCCCGGCTAGGGCTGGGCTCGCAGGCACTGTCCTCGGGGGGAAGTACCGACTCGTTTCAGAAATTGGCCGTGGCGGCATGGGTTCGGTTTGGCGCGCTGAACACCTGAGTTGGGAAGCCCCCGTGGCTATCAAGCTGATGAACCGCGACATCGCGGACCAGCCCGAGGCGCGCGCCCGTTTCGAACGCGAGGTGCGCCTCGCAGCGGGCTTGCGCAGTCCGCACGTGGTCCAGGTGCTCGACCACGGTGTCGATGAACGCACCCACATGCCGTTCATCGTCATGGAGCTGCTCGAGGGGGAGAGCCTCGAGCGAAGGGTGAAGCGCCTGGGCCGCCTCAGCCCCGCGGAGACCTTCGGGATCATCAGTCAGATCGTGCGCGCCCTGAGCCGCGCGCACGAAGCCGGCATCGTCCATCGCGATCTCAAGCCCGAAAACATCTTCCTCGTGAAGAACGAAGAAGAACACGTCGCCAAGGTGCTCGACTTCGGCATCGCCAAGGGCACTCATGCGGGCCAGGGGCAGCCCGCCCTGGGGCTCACCAGGCCTGGGCGCATCCTCGGCACGCCTTATTACATGAGCCCGGAGCAGTTCCGCGGCTCGGAGATCGACCAGCGCTCCGACCTCTGGAGCCTGAGTGTCATCGCCTGCGAGTGCCTCACCGGGCGGCGGCCGTTCGAAGCGAACGACTTCGGCGAGCTGGCCTTGCTGCTGCTGGGCGGCGCCCGGCGCCCCCTTCCGTCCGAGCTCGGCCCCGTACCGGTAGGCTTCGATGCCTGGTTCACGAGGGCCACGCACACGGATCTCGCCCGGCGTTTCCACTCGGCGCGCGAGCTCGGGCAGGCGCTCGGCGCCGTGTGCGGCATCAGCCCGCAGCGGGCGGCGGAAGAGATCGCTACCCCGGGGCTGTCGCTCACCGAGACGGACGGGGTGAGCTCGGGGCCTCTGCGCTGGCAAGGTTCCGCGTCCACGGGGGAAGCTGGCTGGCGCCCGCTGGTCGTGCGCATGGTGGCGGCCAGCGCCAGCGCGATGCTGATCGCAGCGCTGGTGGTCGTGTTCCAACTTCGACAAAGGTCCACGGCAGCCACCAGATCGGACGCAACGCACGCCGCGCAACCGGCGACTCAGGCATTGCCCTTGGCTCCTGCCGCCCCCCTCCAGCCTGCGCCTCCTGCTCCCGCCGCGCCGCCGCCACCGGCCGCTCTGCCCGCGCCTGAAGCACAGGCGGACGAGCCCACGCCAGTGGACATTCCGCCCGTCCACTCCAAGACGCGACCAGCCCGACCTCACTCGACTGCGAAACCCGCCAAGCCCCCGCGGCGCGCGGCACCTTCGGCCGCGCCCGCCGCCAGCCCGGAGGCGGATCCCGAGGTCGACATCAACGGGCGCCGCATCCGCATGACTCTCGATCCCACGCCCTGAGCGTGCGGCACGTCACCTGAACATTCATGGCTTCCCAATACAACTCCTGTGGCCGCGCCATCGTGGCTCTCGCGCTGCTCGCCGTGAGCGGCACCGCGCACGCCGATGTCCCGGTCAGTCCCAACGCCAGCCGTCACTTCAAGGAAGGTGTCCGCTACCTCAAGACGCACGACGCCGATCGCTTCGACAAAGCGTACGCACAGTTTCGTGCGGCGTACGCCGACTCCCCCTCCTGGAAGATCCTGGGCAACCTCGGCATCGTGGCGGAAGCCCTCGAGCGCGACGGCGAAGCCATTGACGCCTATCGCGGCTATCTCGAAGGCGGTGCCAAAGACCTGAAAGCCTCCGAGCGCGAGCAGTTCAAGTCGGACCTGAACCGGCTCGAGCTGGGCTCCGCCCAGGTTGCCGTGGAAGTTGTCCCGGATGGCTCCTGGATCATCGATGAACGGGTGGTCGAAGACGGCAAGCCCGTCGTCAACCGCTACGGGCCCAGCTCGGGCACCACGGGCCTCCGCCTGCGCGCAGGCCGTCACCGCCTGCACGCCGAGCTCGACGGACATGCGAGTCCCACATGGGAGTTCGAGGCGCTGCCCGGCGGCAAAGGCGCCCATTCCTTCGATCTGCGACCGCCGGAGGTGGCTCCCCCGCCCGTGGCGCACCCCGAACCGATCGTGGATGAGCGCGAGGATGCGGCTCCCCCTCCGAGCGGCAACACCGGGCGCATCCTGGGCTACAGCGCGATCGGTCTGGGCGTCGTCGGCACAGGCCTGGGCACCTACTTCCTGATCCAGGGCTACCAGCGGCGCAGCGAGGGCGAGTCGGCGTACTCCAACTGCGTCGCGACGAATCAACCCAGCTGCCCGGAGAGCGATACCAAGCAGGAGCAGGAGACCAGCGCGCGCGTTCGTTCGGGCATCAGCTTTGGTGTCGCCGGTGCGATGTTCGCGACGGGGGTGTTGCTGCTCGTGTATTCGGGCTCCTCTGACGAGGCGAGCGAGGCGAGTCTCACGCCGTGGGTGGGGCCGCGGCAACTAGGGATCAGCGGTACCTTTTGAGCAACTTGGAGCGGCGTCTCAGCAGCAGCTGCGTGCGTGCGCGTTTGGCGTGAACCGCGAGGGCACACCACCGGCGTTGGCCTCCGACACAGTCGGTTCTGCATCGACAGGAGATAACGTTTGCCAAGGGTTTCAGCGCTAAGCTTCCAGTGAGCTGTGGCCCCGCCAAAGCCGTGCCAGGCTGTCGCTCGACGCGACCCTCAGGCCCAGTCGGAAAACAGGCAGCCGCTCAACTGGATGCCCATCGAATCGACATCGAAAAAGCTGCGACAGGGCGATAGAGCAGCGGACCGCGGCCGGCTCACGTGTTTCCCATAGAGCCTGTGGGTTGAGGGGGAGCGCGACTTGCCGCGCACGGTGGATGGCGCAGTGCCAACCGTGAACCCCAGTAAGTCCTCGCTGCGCACCGTCGTGACGGCGCTCGCAGCCCGACAGGTTAGACTCGGGATGTCATGTACGCGATCCACGGACCCATCTGTGAGCTGCGCCGGGAGACTGCTCGCTCACGAAGCAACTGGCGGCACGTCGAGCCAGATCCCGACGAAGCCCGCGGCAACGGCAGCCATCGCCCAGGCCAGGCTTCCCCGGGTTACCTCATGTTCCGGATATGCCCTGGAGGCCACGAGATTGCTCAGCGCGGCCCCCATGAACATCAGGCCCCGCAACAGATTTCGGAGCGGGATGTTAGCCAAGGGCCAGCCGCTCTGGAACACCCCGGAGAGGAGCCAGAGGCCGAGCAGCAGAAGCACTGCACTGCTCACCGTATGCTGGCGCACCCGGTCCAGGACGCGCGCCGGCGGAATCGCCGCGCACGAAGCAAGCCACAGCATCAGTAAGCTGTCCACCGACACGCCAGAAGAGCGATAGACGAGCAATGCCGCGCACGCGCAATCAACTGCGCGGCGCAGCGCGCGCGCTGTGCGCTCCAGCCCGACGCTCGGGCGTGACCCCACCGAGGATACGCCCTCACAGCCTACCGGAAGAGCCGATGGCGGAGCGGGTGGTTTGGCGGCGGTGGCCACCTGCTCCCCATAGCACGCCGATGGCTCAGCCTCCCAGGGCTCACGGCGCCTCGCTCGATGGGCTCGCAAGTCGAACGGTCCGTTCGCCCATCCAGCGAACTTCCCGTGGATGCAGTGCCGCCAGCGTCAAAACGGCGCGCTCACAGCGTCGTCACGGAACCAACGCCGCTGCGTGTTCCAGGACGCGGCTGCATCGCCGTGTCGACGCAGACCGCAACCGAGCGGCCTCTCGACGGCATCCAGCGTGGAGGACTCCGCGAAGCCTTCACGTCCGCTCCCTCCGCAGCACATCATTCAGCTCGCCGCCAAACAGCGTGACCCAGCCCGCCACGAACAGCCAGAGCATCAGCACGATGACTGCGCCGAGGCTGCCGTACAGCGCGTCGTAGTCCGAGAAGCGGTTGACGTAGAGCTTGAACGCCATCGAGGTGCCGAGCAGGACCAGCGTGGCCAGCAAGCTGCCGGGCGTGACCAGAACGAAGGGCTGGTCGAGATTGGGCCCCAGGTAATAGACCAGCGAAAAAGCAAAGTGCAGCGCGCTGATGATGATCAGCCAGCGCAAGCCGGCAAACAGTGCCAGCAGGCCCTGGCTCCAGCCCAGGTGATGGCCGATGTAGTCCTGCAGCATGCCGCCAAAGATGATCAGCGCGAACGCGCCCAAGACCAGACCGAAAAAGGCCACCGTGAGCAGCAGCGCCACGCCCCGGGCCCGCAGGAAGGAGCGGTCCTCCTCCACCTCGTAGACCACGTTGAGCTGTTGCATCAGCCCATGCAGCCCGCTCGTGGCCGACCAGAGCATGAACAGGAAGGCGAACGATAGTAGACCGTACCTCCGCCGCGACACCACCGCCTGAACGGTGCTCGTCAGCAACTCGGCAGCGTTATCCGGCAGCACCTCGCGCGCGAGATCCATCATCGCTTGTTGCAGGTGAGGGATCGGCAGGTAAGGCAAGACGCTCAGGCAGAAAATCGCGCACGGAAACAGCGCAAGGACCATATAAAAAGCCAGCGCTGCGGCACCGTTCGCGATCTGGTCCTCGTTGATCTCCCGCCAGAGCGACTTGCAACAGTGCTTCCAGTCGAACTGCCAATCGTCGCTCCGGACAATCACGTGGCGCCTGCAGCGAAGAGCGTGCCACGCACTGCCGCAGGCCACCCTGCCCGCTTTCCGCAACGCGCGCTGGTGCTCGGAACTCGGCCCTTCTTGCCTGCCGGCTCAAGCAGCTAGCAAGAGCGGCACGGTGCGGCGCTATGGCCGTGGCGAGTCGCCCGTGCGCCACGACGCCCCGAGCAGCTCCGCCAACTCCCGCGCATTGCGCTGCGCCTTGTCCTCAAAGCAATTGTTGAACAGCACGTGCACGGAACGCGCCGGCCCGGCGAGCTGCCGGATCTGCGGCACCAGGCTCTGTAGCTCGGACGTCGAGTACAGATAGTTGAACCGCTCCGCCGAGCTCGCCAGCCCCTTCTTCGTCCACATCTCCTGGTTGTGGCCGTGCAGGCGCAGGATCGCGAGCCTCGCGGTCGTCGCCTCCCAGATCGGAGGCACGCTGCTCGCGAACCCCTGCGGCTCGTCGACGACGACATGGATCAACCCCTGTTCGCGCTCGAACGCCAGCACGCGCTCGCGGGACTTTTCTGAAAACCACGAGCGGTTGCGAAACTCCGTCGCCAGGGACAGTCCGCTGAGTTTTTCCGCCGCATGCTCGACCTGCGCGTAGCCCTCGCGATTGGCGATGACCCAGGGCGCAAACTGCAACAGAACGGCGCCGAGCTTTCCTGCTTTCTCCAGCGGCTGAAGGGCTTCCCGAAACCGCCGCCAGAGCTCGTCGCGGAGCTCGTTCGGCAGGTCGCGGTAATAGACCTTGGAAGCATCCGTGCCGATCGCCTTGCGCAGA
>JAICTU010000335.1 GCA_025936205.1 Polyangiaceae bacterium
CAAGATGAGCAAGAGCGCGGGCACGCTGTACCGGCTCGCGGACATCCTGGCGCTCGGCTACAAGGCGGTGGAGCTGCGCTACCTGCTGATCAGCAACCACTATCGCCAGCCGATGAACTTCACGCTGGAAGGGCTGGCTGCGGCCCGTTCCTCGGTGCAACGGCTGCAGAACGCCCGCGCTTTGTTGAGCGAACGTGCCGGCGGCGCGCCGCCGACGGGAGAGCCTGCCGCAGGCATCGCCGAACGCATCAGCGTCTTCGAGCGCGACTTCGGCGCCGGGCTGGACGACGATCTGAACATCTCGAACGCGCTGGCGGCATTGTTCGCGTTCGTCGGCGACTGCCACCGGTTGGAGCCGGGCCCGGCCGATGCCGCACACCTGCTGCGCGCGCTAGACCGCGCCGACCACGTGCTCAACGTCGCCCAGCAGGGAGCGGACCGCGCGGGCGTGATCAAGAAGAGCGAGCTCGAGCAAGGCGAAGCCGTGAAGCTCGACGCGGCGGCGCTGCAAGCGCTGCTCGCGCAGGAGATCACCCCGGAGCATGTGCGTGAAATCGCGCGCGCCCGCCACCACGCCCGGCGTCAGAAAGACTGGCCCACCGCGGACGCGATTCGCAACCACCTGCAGAAGGCGGGCGTCCACTTCGAAGACACCCCCGAAGGCGTCCGCTACAAGCTGCCCTGAACATTTTTTTGGGGGCCGGGCCTCCGCCAACCGGCGGTGCGCGGCCCCTCGGGACTCTGCTCAGTAAATCCCCACGAAGAACGGCCCCCGCGGAACGGGGACCGAGCTCACGTACTCCAGCGCCCCTCCCCCATCGCGGATGCGGAACAGCGACACGTTGGGCGAGTCCTGGTTGCCGACGATCAGGATGCGTCCCTCGGCATCGAGCCCGAAGTTGCGCGGGGTGCGGCCGCGCGTCAGCTCGTGACCGAGCAAGCGCGCGCGGCCCGTCTCCGGATCGATGGCAAAGACGGCGATCGTGCTCTGGTCGCCCTGGCGATTCGAGGCGTACAGGAAGCGTCCGCTCGGGTGCACATGGATGTCCGCCGCGGACCCGCCGCTCGAGCCTGCCGGCGCAGCCGCGATCTCCCGCTGCACGGCGCTGAGCGTCCCCTGCTGCGCATCGAACGCGTAGACCGACAGCTGCAGCGTGAGCTCGTTGATCAGATATGCGTAGCGCCCGTTCGGATGGAAGGTGATGTGGCGCGGACCCGCGCCGGGAAGCTCTGGCACCGTCGCCGGGCTGGACGGCGAGAGCTGGCGCGTCGAGGGGTCGAAGCGATACTGCGCGATCCAATTGGCGCCGCGTCCCGGCACGAACAGATAGCGCCCGCTCGCATCGAAAACGGTGCAGTGCGACTCCCGTCCCGAGTCCACGAGACAGGTGGACGCTCCGATGCGCCCGTCCGCCTCCAGCGCGAACACCTGCGTGCGTGCCTCTTCGAAGAAGCACGTGACCAGGCTCTTGCCGCTGCGATCGATCGCCACGTACACGGGGCGGCCCGCCGTGGCTACCTGATTCTTCAGCGTCAGCTGCCCATTGCCGGGGTCGATCGCGTAGGCCGTCAGAAAGCCCTTGGTCTCATCCGCAACGTACAGATGGCGCCCATCGGCGGAGCGGGCCATGAATGCGGCCACGCCACCCGCGGGCAGCTCTTGCCTCAGCTCCAGCCGCACGCGCTCGACATCCAGCGCAAACACCTGAATTTTTCCGGTGTCGCCGCTCCAATCGCCACACCCGACATAGACGGTCTTCGCTGTGCTCATGGCCCCTGCGTAGTACGCCGGGTCCCGTCGAGGCGATGGAATTCCGGCGCGCCGCCGGGCCGCGCGCTACGAATTGGGCGTGGTGGCGGGCTTGGGTGCAGAAGCGCGCGGCACCGAGGTGCCGCCGTGCAAGAGCTGCTCGTTCAGCTCGGCGAGCTTTCGCTTTTCGGTGCTCTCCGCGGCAGCTTCGACCAGATCCAGCACCAGCGCTTCGCAGCCGCCCGGACCCGGTTGCCCGGCATGTGCCGAGCCCGCTGCCGCGTGCGCGGCGTCGGCGTAACATTGCTGAAGCCGCTCGGCGCGGGCGGCCGGCGCGAGCAGCGCCAGATAAGAGATCCGGCGCTGGCGCTCGGCCTGGACGCGCTGATCGATGCGGTCCTGGCGCAGCCGCTCCAGCTCGAGGCGCTCGTGCTGTTCGCGCTCTGCCTCGGCCTCGTGCGCGGCTTGCTCGCGCTGCCAGTCGGCGAGCTTCTGCTCGCGTTCGCTCTGTTGCTCGCTGCGTTCCGCGTCGTCGCGCTGGCGATAGTGCTCGCGGACCGCGCTGCGCTCTTCCGCGCGATAGCGCAGCAAGCGGGCCATCCTGTGGTCGGACAGCTCGCGCCCGCAGCCGAGCCAACAAGCTTGCTCACGCCGTGCGGCTTCGGCCTCCAGCTGTTGGCACGGCGCGAGCTGCTCGCAGCCCTGGCTGAGCCGTTCGGCGAAGGAGTCAGTCGAGCTGAGGGAGCGCCAGGCAGCGAGCCCCGCCAGCCCGATGAGCAGCGCCGCTGCGGCACGAACGGCGGGGCGCCGCGCCCGCGGATCCACGACGACGCGGGGACGAGCGAGCGTGCGGGTCTCGGTGGGGGTCGGCACGCGCAGCGTTCGCGTGCGGCGCCAGCGCGCTGCCGCCGGTTCCGAATGAGGCCCTGGCTCGTGTTTCACGAGAGCGGTGCGCCCGCGCATGCACTCCCCTGACCGGCAAGCGCGCCACCGCCTTGACCCGCAGGAGCACACCCTCTCCCCGCAACCGGTAAATCAAACGCTGGCTAACGCTAGCAGCCCGCAGGCCCAGCGACCTACCGCTGCCAGCGGACGTTAGCCGAAGCCGAGCTCTTTCTTGCGCTCCAGCGCCCCGGGCAGCGGCTCTTCCGTGTCGTTGATCACCGGCAGATTCTTGCTCTTGTCCGCGTTGATCTTGAGCCACTGGCGCTGGTCGTCGGGCAACTGGGCTTCATCGAAGATCGCCTCTACCGGGCACTCGGGGACGCACGCCCCGCAGTCGATGCATTCCTCGGGGTCGATGTAGAGCATCTCATCGTCCGCGTGGAAGCAGTCGACCGGACACACCGCGACGCAGTCGGTGAAACGGCATTTGCGGCAGTTGTCGGTTACCACGAAGGTCATGGAAGCAGTCCTCGATCGCTAGTGGCCCGAATGGCGGACCCGGGGGAATTGACCCCTGCGTATTGGCACAAGATAGCGGCTTCGGGAAGGCTGGCGGTACGCGATACACCCACCTCATCCCCGGCCCGGCGTTTAGCGGCGGGCCGGGTTCCGCGACGGCTCAGCGGGTGGAGCCAGGGAACTCGCTCGTCACGGTCGCAGCCGGGGTCAACTGTTGCAACACGTCCTGGTACCAGCGATCGAATTGCCGGGTATCCGCCCAGGCCGCCAGAGTGCGTGCGGCCTTCACCAGGCGCCGCGTCTCCTCGGGGGCGAGCAGCAGCCCCCATTCCGCCTGGCGCTTCATCAGCTCGTCGATCAGCGCCCGCAAACGGACCGCCGTTGCGCGCACGTCGTCGTCGGGGCCGAGCCGAGCCATGGCCTTTTCGACTTGTTCCAGCGTCTGGCGCTGGCGCTCCGTCTCCTGAGTGATCGGAGAGGCCACGCCCGACACCGTCTCCGGCACGCGCGCGTTCTGCTGGACCACGACTTCCAGCAGGTCTTCGCCCAGCTCGATCTCGTCGCCCGCCTCCAGCACGGTGGGGTGGCGGATGCGCACGCCGTTCACCCAGGTGCCGTTGCGGCTGCCGAGGTCTTCGATCTGCAAGCCCGTGTGGATGCGTCGGATCACTGCGTGCTCGCGCGAGACCCGCTCCGAGGCCAACACGATCGGGCATTCGGGGCTGCGCCCGAGCAGGCAATCCCCCAGGTGGATGGGAAACAGCGTGCCCTTGTGCTTGAGCCAGTAGAACGTCATCTCGCGCCCGCCTCGCGCCGGGCCTCGGGACTCGGCGGATCGACGCAGAACACGCGCAGCCGACCGGTCGCGATCAGGCGTTCCCCCTCGTCGCTGATCGCACACTCCCAGAGCTGGGCTTGCCGCCCCGCGTGCAACGGGGTCGCGCGTGCGCGCAGACGGCCCGCGCGCACGGGGCGCAGAAAGCTGGTGTGGTTCTCCACGCCCACGACCTGCTTGCCGGGAGGCGCGGCCAAGACGGCGCCGATCGAGCAGCAGCTCTCGACGACGCTGGCGTACACCCCGCCGTGCACGATGCCGTGCGGCTGTAGATGCCGCTCGCCGATCGTCCACTCGGCGAGGACCTCGCTCGGACTGGCGTGCAGGATCTCGAGGCCGAGCTGCCCAAACCAGCCAGAGCGCGCAGGCTCTTGAATCTCACCGTCGGAGTGCAAGCTGTCTTTCTCGTTGGAGCACCACAACCGGGGCACGGGGCCCGCGACTCGCGGAGTGCGGTGCCCGCTGCGCTCCGATCGCCCGAGATCGACGCGCGCGCTCACCAGACCACGCCCACCATTCTAACTCATCGACGCCAGGGTGAAAATTAAGGAAACCTGGGAACCCTCGCCCCCTGGGCCTGCGCGCCCGCGGGCCCGTCGAGGCGAAACGCCGCGGACTCGGGCACGGACCGGGCGCCTCCGCGTTTCACAAATGAAAAGAGAGCGGCCGGACTGCGCGCGTTGACAGGGGGTCAAAGTCGCCGCATGTGTTAGCCCTGTATGGACGACGCTACACGCCAGAAGATCGAGCAGGACGTCAAAGGCCACCCGGTCGTGCTGTTCATGAAAGGGACCCCCCAGGCGCCTCGCTGCGGATTTTCCGCGACCGTGGCGGGCATCCTGGATGAGCTCGTAGGTGAGTACAAGTCGGTCGACGTGCTCGCCGACAGCGCGCTGCGCGACGGTATCAAGGAGTACTCCGACTGGCCCACGATCCCCCAGCTGTACGTCAAAGGTCAGTTTGTGGGCGGGTGCGACATCGTGCGCGAGATGTATGAGAACGGCGAGCTGCATGAAACCCTGGGGGTGAAGCTCGAGGCGGTCGAACCACCGCGCATCCAGGTCGCCGCCGCCGCCGCCCAGGCGTTGAAAGAGGCGCTGGCGGAAGCGAGCAGCGAGGAGCCGGCCGGCACCCACTACATCCGCATCGAGGTGGCGAGCGATTTCCAGCATGCGCTCAGCGTGGGCACCAAGAAGCCGCGCGACGTGGAAGTGAGCGCGGGCGGGTTGACGCTGCTGGTGGATCGCGCGAGCGCGCGCCGCGCCGGCGGTCTCTCGATCGACTACGTGAATGGCGCGGACGGGCCCGCCTTCAAGCTGGAGAACCCGAACGAGCCGCCGCGCGTGAAGTCGGTGAGCGTGAAGGAGCTGCAGGCCAAGCTACAGGCGGAGCCCGGCTTGAAGCTGTTCGACGTGCGCGCCCAGAAGGAGCGCGAACAGGCGGCGATCCAGGGCTCGCGGCTGCTCGATCGCGAAGCCCAGCAAGACATCATGAAGCTCGACAAGGCGACGCCCCTGTATTTCCACTGCCATCACGGCGGGCGCAGCCAGCAAGCCGCGGCGTTCTTCCTCTCGCACGGCTTTTCGAACGTCTTCAACGTGACCGGCGGCATCGACGCCTGGTCGCTGGAAGTCGATCCCAAGGTACCTCGCTACTAGCGCGCGATCTCGTGCCCGGAGCTCCAGTCGGATGAAGCTGAACACGCTGGGCGGCGGCGCGCCGCCGCTCATAGGACAGATCCGCGAGGCGATCGCGCAGGCGCTGCCCGGGGCTGAAGTGAAGGTCAGCGCCGGGCAGCCCGGCCACTTCAGCCTCTCGGTGCGTGCTGCGCAGTTCCAGAACCAGAACCGCGTCGCCTGTCAGCGACTGGTGTTAAAGGCCATCGCACATTTGATGAGCGGGGAGCGTGCGCCAGTCCACGCGATTGATCAGCTAGAGACCCTTTCTGGCTGATGGCACGCTCTTCCCCCGGTGTTGCTGGCGAGCGCGACACGCTGACGCGGGAGCTCGAGATCCTGGCGCTGCGCGAGATCCGGCTCGAGCACCGCAACATCAATGGCTTGATCTTCGGCGGGCGGCTCGGCTGCCCCAGCTTCGCGCTCTCGGATGCGAAGGGCCGCCTCGGGCAGTGGCTGTCGTCGACGCGGACGATCGAGCTCTCCCGCCAGCTGCTGGTGGATCTGAGCTGGGGCGCGCTGATCGAAGTGCTGAAGCACGAGATGGCGCACCAGTTCGTGGACGAGGTGCTGGGGGTGCGCGACGAGGCCGCCCACGGCCCCGCCTTCCGGCGCGTCTGCAGTGAACGCGGCATCGACGGGCGCGCGAGCGGCGCTCCCGTCACGGGCGAGCACGAGCAGGCGCCCGAGGAGCGCAGCGCGCTGGAGAAGATTTCACGCCTGCTCAGTCTCGCGCAGAGCTCCAACGAGCACGAAGCCCAGGCGGCCATGGCCGCCGCCCAGCGCTTGATGCTCAAGTACAATCTGGACGCCTGCGCCCAAGGTCAGGGGCGAGACTACTGCTTCCGACATGTGGGCAAGCCCAGCGGTCGCGTCTACGAGGCGCCGCGAATTCTGGCGCTGATCCTCTCCGAGCATTTTTTCGTGGAGACGATCTGGGTGCCCGTGTGGCGCCCGCTGGAGGGCAAGCGGGGCAGCGTGATCGAAGTCTGCGGTACCCACGCCAACGTGGAGCTGGCCGACTACGTGCACGACTTTCTCACCCAGACCGGCGAGCGGCTGTGGCTGGAGCACAAGCGCTCGCGCAGTATTCGCAGCAATCGCGATCGGCGCGCGTTTCTGGCCGGGGTGATGACGGGCTTCCGTGACAAGCTCGCAGGGCAAAAGAAGCAGAATCGCGAACATGGCCTGGTCTGGCGGGGGGATCCCCAGCTGGGCGCGTACGTGAAAGAACGACATCCGCGCCTTTCCTGGACGCGCTACTCCAGCAGCCAGCATCATGCAGCACACGCCGAGGGCCGGCGCGCGGGGTCCAGCATCGTGTTGCACCGAGGTTTGGGCCGCGCGACGGAGAGCCGCGGCCGTCTGCTGGGCTCCGGCTGAGCGCCCGAATCAGCGATGGATCAGCGTGGGCCACTATCGGCGCGTCCGGATCCGGACGTTGATCGCTGTGGGTCCAGCGCCGATACCGTTTTCCAGCGTGCTCTTCGCACGCCCGTCCCGGTGCGCCGTTCTCATTAAAGGCTGCGCCAAAAGCGCCGTCCTGATTTGTGCAATGTCAGGACTCACTGAACCCATGCCGTCTGAACAGCGGGCGAAAATGGATTCGTCGGTGCCACCGCCGAAGCCCATCCCTGCTGTTCAGCATTTCAATGACTTCGCGCGTCTCGACCAGAGCGCGCCCCGCAACGACCTGGCGTCGCCCCGTCCCCAGGTGGACGAGAACGACCCAGTGCGCGTGCTGGTGAAGCGGCCCATGAAGCTCAGTGAGCTCGAGCGCTTCGCCATCGAGGCTGCTCTGCAGCGCACGGGCGGCAACGTGACCCGAGCCATGCGACAGCTCGGCATCGGCCGCACCACGCTGTATCGCAAGCTCAAAAAGTACGGTCTGCGCTGACGTCGCGCTGAGCTCGCCCAGGGGACGCGGGCGAGCTCGCGTGCCGGGGCGTTGGACGGAGGGATCGAGCGGGGGCGTTTGCCGTCTCCCGCTGCCATGACAGGTCGGCCGCGCTGGTCGCGGGGGTCTGCTTCCCGGTGGGAGCCGGCGAAGTCAAAGGCAGCGAGCCGGCAAACGAGGCACCGTGTCCTGTAACGCAAGTTACAGGCACAGGTATAAAGGGTGCGACGGGACTTCGGTCACCGGGCAGCAGCGGGATCGAGCTGGCCAGGCTCGCGCGCAGATGCTTTAACGGACGCCGTGAGACTCCTGGCCACGCGAGAAGAGCTCGAGGCAGGGCTGAAGGAGCTCGAGGGCGCCCCTGCCTACTACCTCGACACCGAGTTCGAATCTTCGAAGCGTGGCAAGCGACTGAGCTTGGTCCAGGTTTCGCGGGGCGACGAGGTGTATCTGATCGACGCGCTACGGCTCGCCGCCCCTCCGATCTCCGCGCCGGGACTAGGCTCGCGCGGCTCTGGGCCGCTGCGCGACCTTGGCACCGTGCTCTGCAACCCGGCGACGCAGTGGATTCTGCACGCCGGGCTGCAAGACGTGGAGCTGTTGCTCGATGTCTTCCAGTCCGAGAGCGCCCCGCGGCTCTTCGACACTCAGGTGGTCTGGGGCTTGCTGGGCCCGGAGGCGAGCGTATCGCTGGCGTTCCTCGTGTTCCGCGTGCTCGGGATCCGCAGCAGCAAGGGCTACCAGGCTGACGACTGGTTGCGCCGGCCGTTGCCGCGCGCCCAGCTGGAGTATGCCGCCCAGGACATCGCCCACCTGCCCGCGCTGGAAAAGCATCTGCGCGAGCGCGCCTCGAAAGCGGGGCGCGAGCAGTGGATCCCCGAGGTCTGTCGAGAGCTGCTGCTGCCGGCACCGTCTGAGCCTCTGCCCCTCACCTTCGAGTCGTTCCGCAACGCCTGGCAGCTGGACGGAATCGGACAGACCGCGCTGCGCTCGCTGATCGATTTTCAGAACTCGATGCCCGGTGATCCTGCGCAGGTGCAACCCAAGACCCTGCTCTCGATCGCCAGCCGCTTGCCCGCCAACGTCCAGGATCTGGCGCGTATCAAGGGAGTGTCCCCGGGCTTTTGCCGCACGCATGGCGCGCGGGTGATTGCCCTGTTGGCTCAGGCGAAGCGCGCCGCTCCCGCGGGTGAAGCACTGGAGCCCAGCGACTATGCCAACTTCGATGACATGGTGCGCGAGGCGCGCCTGTTGCTGGCGCGCGCCGAGCTGTGCGCCGAGCTTTCCATCGCGCCCGATCTCGCGCTGCCCATGGCGCTGATCCGCCGCATGCAGCAGCGCGCCAACAGCGCGCGCGACCTCTCCGCCGCCAGCTTGGAGCTGCGCGGCTGGCGAGCTGCCGTGCTTGGCGAAAGCTTCACGCGTCGCGTTCAGAGCTGGGCCGTCTGACGCCCTGCGGCGCCTCTGTCCCCGCAGCCAGTGCCTTCAATAAGCCTGCACGGGGTTGCGCCGGACCCGACGTTTTCTTGCGATGCCACACCCGTGCGTGCAGGCTTCGCGGTTGAAAAGGCTCGTTTGCAACATCGAGCTGCTGCGCCGGGCGGGAATAAAGCGCCGTGACCGAGCGACACCATGGGCGCCGAGCTACGGCGCGCACTTTGTCGAGCTGGCGGACGGTGCCGCAGATAGGGCTTCAGCAGATCAGGGTCTCCGCGCGGACACGCTGTCGCGGGCGCAAAAATGTTCGCGCGAATGCCACAAACGACTAGAGGCCATCGCAGCAGATTGTTAATGGAAAGCTGCCAGTGTGCGCCGTTGAGCCCGCACGCTGCGTACCTCCATTCCGAGCGGCGACGGCACGGGCAACCGCGACGCCCCACGGAGTCACCCTGCACCGGCATGCCGATGTGCAGGACGGTGAGAACGTACATAACGGCGAGTAGCCCCAGGGAGCATGTTTCTATGAGACTTCTGCAGGTAACTTATCGTCTGAGCAGCCTTTCGGCATTGACCGGCCTCGCGCTGCTCACTGCGGCGCTGCTCACCGCGGCCCCGTCTGCCCTCGCCCAGACGCCGCCCCCGGCGCAACCGCCCGTCATCCAGCCGCTCCCGCCGGCCCCGCCGCCCGTTCGCCAGCCGGAGCCATTTGCCCCGCCGCCATCCACTGCGCCGCTCGGCACGGCGGAGTTGCTCCCTCCGCCAGCGCCAGCACCGCTGCCGCCCGTGGAGGAGCCGCCCAAGCCGGCCTCGCACGAGGGCCTGCACTTCAGCGCCTTCGTGGACGCCAACTATGGCTTCCAGACCGCGAAGCAGGGCTCGCCGGCCCCGGCACACCGCGCCTATGAGTGGAACAATTTCTCGACGGATGCCGCCACCGGCAACAGCTTCTCCAACCAGAACGGCTTCGCTTTGTCCTGGGCCGGCATCGACGCCAGTTATGACGCGGGCCAGCTCGGCGCCACCATCAGCCTGCGTGCGGGTCCCTCCGTGCCGATCTTCTACGGTGGCGACAGTGGCCCCCTGGGCATCGACAACATCACGCAGGCATTCGTCTCCTGGAACCCGATCCCGCAGCTCAGCATCGACGTCGGTCAGTTCTCCACGATCTTCGGCGCCGA
>JAICTU010000492.1 GCA_025936205.1 Polyangiaceae bacterium
ACGGTCGTCGACCAGCAGGATGTTGGCGACGTTGGTGGCCTGGTAGCGCGAATCCGGCGAGTCCGCCGCGGGCAGGGCAAAGAACAGTGTGGTGCCCTTGTCGACGGTGCTCTCGGCCCAGATGCGGCCGTCGTGCGCTTCCACGATGCCCTTGCAGATGGTCAGGCCCAGGCCGGTCCCGCGGCGATCGGCGCGCTTCGCCTGCCAGAAGCGATCGAAGATGTGCGGCAGCTGCTGCGCCGGGATGCCCGAGCCGTTGTCCGCGACCCAGATCTTGATCTCATTGTTCTCGCAGCACGCTCCGACCGTGATCGTGCCGCCGGGGCTCGTGAACTTGATGGCGTTTCCGACCAGATTCTCGAGCACCTCCAGGAGGCGCTCTTCGTCCGCCTCGACGGTGGGCAGCGACGGCGATAGATCCGTCGCCGTGATGACGGAGGCGTCCGCCGCTAGACTCTGCTGGGACTCGAGCGCCGACAAAATCAGCGCGGTCGGATCGAGCCGGCGACGATCTACGGAAAAGTGCCCCTCCTCGATGGCGCTGACGTCGAGCAGGTCGCGCAACAAGCGAGTGGCGCGCTGCACGCTGCGCACGATGCGCTCGATGGGCCTGCGCGCGGATTGCTCCGACACCCGTTGCAGGAGCATGTTCGCCGCCATCGAGATCACGTTGAGCGGGTTTTGCAGATCGTGCGCCACGACGCCGAGCACGTCGTCGCGAGCGCGCACGTCACGCTGCACGGCGTCGTACGCCGCCTGCTTTTTCAAGGCGGCGGCGCAGGGACCTGCCAGCAAGGCGAGCAGCCGCGTCTGCTCCGCTTCCGGTTGCCAGTCGGCGAAGGTCCCGAGATAAATCGCGCCGAGCAACTCCGTGCGGTGCTGCAGCGGCACACACAACAGGCACGCGCGTCGCTGCTCTTTCAGGATTCTGGCGGCGTCGCGCAGTGGAAAGACTTCTCCGCCACGCGCCACGCGGCCTTCGAAAGCCTCATGGATCGAGAGCGACAGCTGCGGCGCAGCGTCCGCGCTCGCTTGCCAGTGTGCCGGCGCGTCGCCCACGCACGCCTTGGCCACCAGGTCGCCGCCCTCACGCAGCAAGGCAACGCCCACGTCTGCGCGTGCAACACCCGCGAGCAGCTCGAGCAGCTTCGACAGCAGTTCGTTCGAATCGCTGCTGGTGGCGCTTGCATCCAGCAGGTGCTCCAGCGCAGCGGCATACTGCTGCGCGCCGCCTTCCTCCAGCAGAGTGCGCAGCTGCGCGCGCGACTGTTCCTCGCCGTCGTCCGCGTGCAGCATTACGCCGTGCACGCCAGCGCGCGCCTCTTCGAGCGACTGGAGCAGCTCACGTGGCATCGAAACTTTCCTTGTCGCGCCAGTCCATCCTCGGGTCTACCCTCGTACACTAGTTAGAGGCGTATCGCATCACTCAGACCGGACCAGTGCAACAGGTCGGCCCTGTTTCATGCGCTGCTTGCGCTGCGCGAGCCGCGAATCGCGAGGCAAATTGCCACGCTCGAGGCAGATTTTTGGCGGCGCTCGCGTACGACTTCTCCCGACATCGACTCGCGGAGCGGCAACCATCGTCGCCAGCGATTCACGCCGCTGTTGCTCTGCAGGTTGCATTGCAGACATCGGCGCGACCACCCTGCCACGCTGGCGAGCCTTGATGTTGCTTCGATGAAACACTTGGTTCGAGAGAGGCGCGTACATGCGCTCGCCAGCCCGAGTCGATGGCGTGCACGACCGGGCGCGGCCCGGTCGGCTCAGGGGCAGAGGCAACTCGCGTATTGAACCCGGGAGCAGCCGGCAGACGAGCGCCGACGAACTCTGTCGCAATGTTCTCGCAGGCTCCGGCGCACTTCCGACGAGTTCGCGGCTCGCTAAAATTTCGACTGCACCGACGAGAAAAAGAAGAAGAAAGGCGTCGTACTAAAGCAACTGTTGACGGACACCGACCGACTCTCCCGGTGATGTCCGACTGTATCGATTTCAAAGAGCCTGCGAATTCATCATTCTCCCGCTGGGCTCGTCCCAGCGACAGCCTCGACGGGGGACCCCTGGCCCGGCAGCCGATCAGCGATCGGGCGGCCGAGCTCACCCGCGGTCTGAGGCGTGCCTGGCTGGAAAAGAACCTCGACGTCTATGTCCAGCTGCTGCGCGACCTGGCCCCCGAGTTCGGATACAGCAGTCGTGGTCTGGCCAGGGCACTGCGCATCACGCCCCGCCATCTCCAGAGGGTCTTCGCCGCCATCCTGGGCCGCGCTCCTCAGGCCTGGCTCAATGAAGAGCGCCTGTTGGCCGCGCGGCGGATGCTTCAGACCGCTTGCACCGTGAAGGAGGTCGCCTACTCGCTCGGTTTCCACAGCGCCTCGCAGTTGAGCCGGGACTTCAAGAGCCACTTCGGCGTGGCCCCCTCCACCTTCCTGGTCGCGCAGTATGCCCGGTCCTGCCCGCGAGCACTGCAGGACGTGCGACCCGCGCCGGATGCGCCGCCCCCCTCATCCCAGCGCCTTCGGCTGGGGCGCGACTGAGCAGGGCCGCTCAGCAGCAGGGCCGCTCAGCAGCAGGGCGCTCAGGCGTGCGCCGCCGCCACGGGCAGGCGCCGCTCGATCGCCGCGAGCATCTCCCGGTAGGGCTGCGCAAACTTCTGTATGCCCTCGGTCACCAGCTCATCGGTCACCTGATCCAGGGAGATCCCGAGCCGCTCCAGCTGGGCCAGCACACGGCGCGCCCCCTCCAGGTCGCTCTCCAGCGAGAGCCGGGGGCGCCCGTGGTCACGGAACGCGTTCAGCGTCTCGGGAGGCATGGTGTTCACCGTGTCGGCGCCGATGAGCTCTTCCACGTACATCACGTCACGGTAGTCGCGGCTCTTGACGCTGGTGCTCGCCCAGAGCACCCGCTGGGGCAACGCCCCCTGCGCGCGCAGGGCCTCCCAGCGCGGCCCTGAAAACAAGCGCTTGTAGCTCTGATAGGCTAGCTTGGCGTTGGCAATGGCCACCTTGCCCCTCAAGCTCTGCAGCGCGGTGCGATCTTCCTGGCCGGAGCTTTCGATCGCTGTGGCGAGTCGCGCGTCGATGGCCGTGTCGATCCGGCTGACAAAGAAGCTGGCCACGCTCGCCAGCCGGCTCACGTCCTCGCCCCGGGCCACGCGCTGCTCCAGCGCCCGAAGGTAGGTCTCCGCGACCTTCTCGTAGCAGGCGCGCGCGAACAGGAGCGTGATGTTGACGTTGATGCCCTCGCCGAGCAGGCGCAGGATCGCGGGCAACCCCTCCGGAGTGCCCGGCACCTTGATCATCACGTTGGGGCGGGCCACGGCGCTCCACAACCTGCGCGCCGCGTCGATGGTCCCATGTGTATCATGGGCGAGATCGGGCGCGACCTCCAGGCTTACATAGCCGTCGCGGCCGCTCGTGCCGCGGTACACCGGTGAGAGCACGTCGGCGGCGTCGCGGATGTCCCGCACGGCGAGCTTCTCGAAAATGTGTTGAGGGTTGGAGCTCGATCGTGCCTGCTGCGCGATCGTGCCGGCGTATTCCTCCGAGCCGTCGATGGCCTTCTGAAAGATGGCCGGATTCGAGGTGAGCCCCCCGAGCCGGTCCCGGGTCACCAACTGGCCGAGCTCGCCGCTGTCGATCAAGCGGCGCGAGATGTAATCGAGCCAGATGGACTGACCATACTGCCTCAGCTGTTCGAGTGGGTTCTGGGCCTCGGGAGCGGGTGTTTTCGTTTCCATGATGTCACCCAGTCCAATGCAAACTCTGCACCAAATTTGACTTTTTTCCTTCTCCTCGCACCGACGGACGCAATCTGCGACGTGCTGTGCGCATGGTCCGGTGAGTCGGCACTTGCTTCTGTCGGCTTTGACTGCAGATGCTTCGTCACCCCATGTCACGAGCCAAGTCTGACGCTCTCGTGCTCTTAGGAGCCAGCGGTGATCTCGCGTTCAAGAAAATATTTCCCGCCCTGTACGCGATGGCCCGCCGCGGGCACCTGCGCGTACCGGTCATCGGCGTGGCCAATTCGCCGTGGAGCACGGAGCAACTCCGCGCCCGCGCGCGAGAGAGCATCCAGAAGCAGCCGCGAGTCGAAGCCCCGGCACTGGAAGAGGTACTGCGGCGCCTCACTTACGTGCAGGGCGAGTACACGGATTCCAACACCTATACCAAGTTGAAGGCGGAGCTGGGCAGCGCCACACAGCCGCTTCACTATCTGGCGATCCCGCCCAGCCTGTTTGAAACCGTGGTGACGGGACTCGGTCAGTCTTCGTGCGCTGAAAACGCACGGCTCGTGCTGGAGAAGCCGTTTGGCAGAGACCTCGCTTCCGCGCAGGCGCTCAATCGCACGCTCCACAAGGTCTTCGATGAATCCGCGGTGTTTCGGATCGACCACTACCTGGGCAAAGAGCCTGTGCAGAACCTGTTGCTGTTTCGCTTTGCCAACACGTTCCTGGAGCCGATCTGGAACCGAAATTACGTCGAGAGCGTTCAGATCACGATGGCAGAAAGCTTCGGCGTGCAGGGACGGGGACGCTTCTACGAAGAAGCGGGAGCGATCCGTGACGTGGTGCAGAACCACATGTTACAGGTCGTTAGCTTCCTCGCCATGGAGCCGCCGCTCACGACCTACGCCGATTCCATCCGTGACGAGCAAGTGAAGGTCTTCCGGGCGATCCAACCGCTCAGTCCGCACGATCTGGTGCGTGGCCAGTTTCGAGGCTACCGCTCGGAGACGGGCGTCTCCGCGGACTCGCAGGTCGAGACCTTCGCAGCGTTGCGCTTGAACATCGAGTCCTGGCGCTGGGACGGCGTGCCCTTTTTCATCCGCGCGGGCAAATGCTTGCCGGTCACGACCACCGAGGTCATGGTCACACTGCGGCGGCCGCCGCTGCGTGAGCTCGGCACGGAGGACGCCAACTATGTCCGCTTCCGGCTCAGCCCCGACGTGACGATCGCGGTCGGGGCGCAGATCAAGAAGCCGGGTGAGCGCATGTTCACGCAGAACACCGAGCTCAAAGTCATGCACAATGCGAATGGTGAGGAGCTGGATGCGTACGAGCGCCTGCTCGGTGACGCCATGAAGGGGGATGGCGTATTGTTCGCGCGCCAGGACGGGGTGGAAGCTGCCTGGGCGATCGTCGAGCCCATCCTCGGCGGTGAAACGCCGGTGCACGAATACGAGCCCGGCACCTGGGGCCCGACGGCGGCCGCAGCGCTGGTGCGCTCCGTGGGCGGCTGGCACTGCCCGCCTGCTTCGTGACAGGCGTCAGAGCATGCTGACGGGGTCCACGTCGACCACCACGCGCACGCGGCGATCGACCTTGGCCTCTTGCACGCCGAGCAGCACGTGCCGCAGCGGCGCGCGCGTCTTGGCGCGCACCAGCAGCCGGAACCGGAACTGACTGCGCAAGCGCGGGATCGGCGCCGGTGACGGGCCGAGCACCTCCGCGTGGCCGCCGGCACGCCGCTTGGCGATCTCGGCCAGCTCTTGCATGGCCGAGCGAGCGACAGCTTCGTCCAGCGAGGAGACGCGCACCATAGCCAGGCGCGAGAAGGGTGGGTAGCCGAGTGCCTGGCGATCACCGAGGGCGTACGCGACAAAGCCGGCCACATCGTGCTTCAGCGCCAGCGCGATCGCGGGTTCCTCGGGGTTTCTGGTCTGGATCAACACCTTGCCCGGAGTGCCCGCACGCCCGGCGCGCCCCGCCACCTGCACCAGCAGCTGGAAGGTGCGCTCCGACGCCTGGTAGTCGGGCATGCTGAGCCCCGCGTCCGCGTTCAACACCCCGACCAGGGAAACGCGCGGCAGATCGTGGCCCTTGGTCACCATCTGCGTGCCGACCAGGATGTCGAGCTCACCGGCTTGCATCTTGGATAGCACGCGCTCGCTCTTCAACCCGGGCCCGGTGTCGCGATCCAGGCGCCCCACGCGCGCGCTGGGGAAGGCCGCGCATAGCGCGGACTCGATGCGCTCCGTGCCCATGCCCTCGTAGCTCAGGTCCTTGCTCTTGCAGTGCTGGCAGCGCTCGGGCACGCGATCGTGATAGTCGCAGTAGTGGCAGACCACGTGCGGGCGCGGGTTGACGTGGTAGGTGAGGGGCACCTCGCAGCTCGGGCAACCGAGGATCTTGCCGCAGCCCTCGCAGATCACGCTGGGAGCGAAGCCGCGGCGGTTGAGGAACAGGATCGCCTGCTCCTTCCGCTCCAGCACTTCCTCCAGCGCCCGGCACAACGGCAAGCTCAGCAGCTTCTCACCGGGGCGAGCGGGGCCAATGCGGCGCAGGTCGATGATCTCCGCTTGGGGTAGCACCGCCGCTCGATGCGCGCGCTCGGGCAGCACCAGCCGGGTCAGCTTCTGCGTGCTCACCCCGTGAAAGCTTTTCACCGAGGGCGTCGCCGAGCCGAGTACGCACACCGCTCCCGCGCGCTGCGCGCGCAAGAGCGCCATGTCGCGGGCGTTGTAGCGCACGCCCTCTTCCTGCTTGAAGGAGGTGTCCTGCTCCTCGTCGACGCAGAGCAGGCGCAGCTCGCGCAGCGGGGCGAACAGCGCCGAGCGCGCGCCGACGGCGACGCGCCGCTCTCCGTTGTAGAGCAGAGTCCACATCGAGTGGCGCTGCCGGGGCGAAAGCCCGCTGTGCAGCAC
>JAICTU010000174.1 GCA_025936205.1 Polyangiaceae bacterium
CGCGCCTACCTCGCCCGGCGGGGCATCCGCTCCACTGAATACGACATCGAGAATGACGCTGCCGCGAAGACGCGGCAGCGCGCACTCAACCCCCGGGGCAACATCCCGACCGTGGAGATCGAGGGGCAGGTGCTGGTCGGCTTCAGTCCCCAGCGCATCGAAGCCGCGATCGACCGCGCCGCGCGCGCCCGCTTGCAGCGGCTCTGAGCAGCGGCTCGCCAAGAAACGAACGCGGTTTCGTCCGTCGGAGCCGGCGGAACTCTGGCAGCATTGCGCCCTGCGGCGCCCACAACGACTCGAATGCTGCCCAGCGAGAGGCCCACGTGAACAAACCTGAATTGCTTCGAAAGACCTCCCTGTTCGAGGGGCTCGAGGAGGGGGACCTCCGGGGCCTCGCGGCGAAGCTCAGCGAGCGCTCGTTCCGCGCGGGCGAGATGATCTTTCACCACGGCGACGAGGCGACGACGATGTTCATCGTGGCCGAAGGACACGTGAACATCCACCTGCCCGGCGAACAATCGCGCCGCATCTCGCTCAAAGACCTCGCGCAGGGCGAATACTTTGGCGAACTCTCCTTGTTCGATCACCAGCCCCGCTCCGCCAGCGCGCTGGCGACGACGGCCGTCGTGCTGCTGGAGCTCACCGCCGACACACTGTCGGACTACCTCGCCCAGCACCCCGGCGCCGCCCTGCCCATCCTGCGCACGATGACCCAGCGCCTGCGCGAGACCAACACACTGCTCTCCAAGCGCGCCGCCAAGAACGTGCTCGAAGAGCTCGACAAGAACCTGACCTGGACGGACCGACTCGCCGATCGCATCGCCGAGCTCAACGGCAGCTGGAAGTTCATCGGCGGCCTGATCGTGGTGACAGCCAGCTGGGCCGTACTGAACGCGCGCGGCAACGGCACCTTCGACCCCTACCCGTTCGTCTTCTACAACCTCGTGCTCGCCGTCCTCGTCGCCCTGCAAGGGCCGCTGATCGTCATGAGCCAGAACCGCCAGACCCTGAAAGACCGAGCGCAGTCCCAGACCGACTTCCAGGTCAACCTCAAGAACGAAGTCAACATCGAGACCATCCTGCGAGAGCTGGGAGAGTTTCGGGCGGAGATGACGACGCTGTTGAAGAAACAGTAGGGAGTGGCCGCCTCGCTGGCCTGCGCTTGCGCCAGTGCCGGACGGCGTTCGGTACAGCTGGGCGAGGGCGACGTACGGCGATCAGCGGCGTGCGCGCGGCGTTGGGCGGTTGCGGGCTTCCCTGATGGACCTCGGCTTCGCGAGGTGGGGTGTGTCCGTCGCATGCTGAGCGGCGTCGCGGGGCGAGTAGGTGCGTCCATTCGCGCGCGGATGTTGCAGTGGGCAGTCGGCTAGCGGCACGCTGAGTGGCGACCGCGATTCGGTCGCGCAATCGTGAGCAGGCGGATCGCCCGCTGACCGCGCAGCCACGCCCGAGCATTGCGAGCAATCTGCGTGGTGGTTCCGGCGCGTGCGAGCTCGCGAGAGCTGATTATCGGGGGCGCATGGCCCTGGCCGTCCGACGGCAGGTTGTGCGTCGCTCGCGGAGCTTTGGTGAGGCGGCATGTGCCGAGCCCGACTGATATCCGCGCGGCGCGGATAGAACAACGGCAAGCGTTGAGGTCGAGGGCGCGAGGCGATCTCGCTTGATGCGATTTTTGAGCTGGATGCGACATTGCATCCGTGGGCCCGAGCATCTCGGGAGGAGTTCTTGCTGGCCGCGGCCCCACTCGTGGGGAGCGCTACTGGCGAGGCCTCCGCGCTGCGGGGATAGGTCCCCACTGGAGCTCGACTCCTTGCGCAAATCCGTACGGCGCTGCATCCGCCCGCTCCGTCAGTGGGCGGTCCTGTTGTGCTCAGTGACGTGTGTCACCGAGCCCTGATTCACAAGAAGCCGACGAAGCCGATGCGCAGGGACGGTAGGATCAGCCAGTGGGGTTCCGAAGCGGAGGCACTGGTGCGCGCGAGGTTTGCGCTTGCCGGGGTGCTGGCGGGGAGTTGGGTCCAGAGGATGCTGGCGCCACCTCGGATGAAGAAGAGGACGCCGGCGCTTTCCGTTTCCCGGCCGAGGTGCAGCGATGCGAAGTCGTAGTCGAAGTGTTCGAGTCTCGGGTCGTGGGTGTAGCCGCCCGTGGAGAGGACGCGCACGAGGCCGTTGATGTCGCCGGGGAAGAAGTGGCCGCCGGAGAGGCTGATGGTGGGCCAGTTGCCGAACGGGAGCTCCACTGCACCGAGGCGGTAGCCGGGGCTGATGCCGTTGGTGCCGGCGCCGGCTTCGAGGCGCAGGGTTTTGAAGGGTTGCGCGGTGAAGGAGAGGATGCCGCCTTCGATCGTGCCGACGTCGAACATGAGTCCGAAGTGGCGGGGGCGGCGGCGAGGTTTCTTCTTCCGTGGTGACGTTATCGCGCGGTGGGTCGGCAGCCGCTTGGTGGTGTGAGCAGCGAAGCGGCGCGGGTGACCCGCGCCGCGCGGAGCGCGAAGCGTGGCATGAGGTCCTTTCGTGGCAGCTTCAGGGTTGCTGCCTGCGGAAGGTGACCGTCGAGCGGTGGTCAGCGTTAGTGGCCGACGCCGGCGTCGGGCTCGGGCAGCTGGTTGATGAAGTCGGTGACCAGCCGAAGCGCTGTGTCGGTGACGGCCGGGACGCCGTCAGGCAGGTGCGCTCGATGCTCTCGCATTTGCTGGACGACGGCTGAGCCCTCCGCATCTCCCGGAATCAGCGTGCGCTCTGAGATCATTTCTTTCACGCTGTCCAGGTAGTGCCCTCCCCACTCACAGCTGCCACAAGGGACATAAAAATGGCAGTCGCCACAGTAGTAGCCGATCACCTGATGCAACTGCTGTTCGCTCAAAATGGCGGGCGCATCGCTCTCGAATGCGAGCTCGGCTTGCTGGCGCTCCGCGCTCACTTCCCACACCAGCTGCGCCTCCGCCTCTTTCTGCTCGCGCCACGCTTCCTTGGCCGCAGCGGCCTGCTCATGCTGCTTCTGGATCTCCCGGTCATAGGCCTTGTCGTCATCGAAGCACGCCGCCGCCAGCAGCAGCAGCAGCCCGCCCAACACCACTCCGTGACAAAATCCGCGCTGCCAGCGAGCCATCGAATCGTAGCCTAGCAGTGCCCGACGGTCGGTCGAATTCGGCCAGTGGCCCTGCAAATCTCCACGACCAGTCTTGCCCGGCGCGGGGCTTCGAGTAGCCTCCGCCGCCATGAATTCGAAGGCGTCCGGACGTGGGCATGCAGAGCGGCGAGTGAACGTGCGCCGCGTCGATGAGTGCGAAACGCTGGACGAGATGTTCCGGCATTGTTTCCCGGCATTTGGCGGCGCTTTCCTGCGCCGCATCTACACCATCCTGGATCGCGCCATCGGTCACGGCTGTCCGCTCACCATCGCCGTCTCGGGCCCGGTCACGGTGTCGGGGCAGCACCAGGCGTGGCTGATCCCGCTGCTGGAGACGGGCTGGATCGCCTATCTGTCGACCACCGATGCCGCCTGTTATCACGACGGTCACCGCAGCCTGAACGCGCACCGCGACGGGCCGATCTTCGAAGTACCGATCTGGGGCGATGACGCCGCGCTGCGCGACGAGCGTACGATCCGCGTCACGGACATGGCGTTCGACGAGGACGTGCTGCTCGATCAGGACAAGTTCATCACCGCGATGCTGCAGCGCCCCGAGTTTCAGCGCAGCATGACCGGCACGGAGCTGCGCAACCGCATGGGCGCGTTCTTCGCCGAGCAGGAGCGGCACAATCGCGTGACCGGCGGCTTGCTCTCGACCTGCCATCGCCTGGCCATCCCGATCCTGGTGGGCGCGCCCGCCGACGGCAGCGTGTT
This sequence comes from Polyangiaceae bacterium, assembly GCA_025936205.1. The sequence continues at coordinate 3,848 of JAICTU010000174.1, forward strand.
CCTCAACTCGATGAAGCTGTGGGCCATGCAGCGCGCGGGCATCTTGCCGAACTATCAGTTCTCGCTCGATCTGCACGCGGAGGTGTTCGAAGCCTGCGCGTATCACCGCTGGGGCTTGTTCGATCAGGAGCCGCACGCGCTCGGCACGTTGATCCTGGGCGGCGGCGTGCCCAAAAACTTCAACCTGCAGCCGGAGCCCGCGCTCGGGCAGATCCTGGGCATCCCCAACGTGCGCGGCTACAACTTCGACGTGCAGATCGTGACTGCGCCGGTGACGGACGGTTCGCTCTCGTCTTGTCCGCCGGCGGAAGCCGTGACCTGGGGCAAGGTCGATAAAGACACGTATCAGCAGGCCACCGAGAGCATGCAGGCCGACTATTCGACGCTGATGCCGTTCGTGGTCAAAGGCTTGCTGGACAATCGCAAGCGCTATCAGGCGCTGGCGGAAAAAGAGGGGCTCGAGGCGCTGTGCGCGCGCGAGCCACGGGCGCGCGGCTATCTGCGGCCCGCGGCGGGGTATCGATTGTACGCGCGGCGCGAAGAGCTGGTCTCGCGCCTGGTGGAGGACGTGCGCGCGAACCGGGAATGGCTCCAGGAATCGCTCGCCTACGGCCTCGCGCGCAACTGACCCGTTCACCCCCTCCCCCACTCTATCCACCGCAGCACTGTATTCCCGCGGCCAGCGCCGTTGATCCGGCCGCGCAGTATTGCGCCTTACGCCCATGTCCGCCCGCCCCGTGCTCGAAAAGAGCCTCTGGAGCATCACCTGGCCCCTGCTCTGGAGTTTCGCGCTCTCGCTGTCGCTCACTTTCGTCGACGCCTTCTTTCTGAGCCGTGTCTCGGATCGAGCGGCGGCCGGGGTCGGCGCCCTGCTCCCGGTGCTGAGTCTCACCATCATGGTGTTCTCACCGGTGTCGCAGGCCGGCGCGAGCGTCGCGAGCCAGTTGCTCGGCGCGGGCCGCAAGGAGGACGTGCCCTCGACGTACCTGGCGCTGATCTTTCTCGATCTGGGCATGGGGCTGCTGGCGAGCCTCACCTTTCTGACGCTGGGCTCGCACATCCCGCGCTGGCTCGGGCTCGAAGGCGGGATGGCGGACGACGCGGCCACCTACCTGCGCATCGTGGGCGGCGGCCAGGTGCTGAAGGCCGTGCAGATCGGCTTCACCAACATCCTCAACTCGCGCGGCGACACGCGCTGGGTGTTCGCGGAGGCGCTGTTCACCAACATCTTCCACGTCCTCAGCAACCTGGCGTTCCTGCACGGCGCCTTCGGCCTGCCCCGCTGGGGCGTGGCGGGCATCGCGTGTTCCACGCTGCTCTCGCTGAGCCTGGGCATGACCTTCACGATGCTGGTGGTGCGCTTCCGCCTGGGCGTACGCCTGCCGTGGTCCACGCCTTGGGCGCTGCTCTGGCAGCGCTTGCGGCCGATCCTCCGTATCGGCCTGCCGGCGGCGATGGAGCCGATGTCCTTTCAGGCGACGCAGCTGGTCGTGAACATGTTCCTGATCCGGCTGGGCGCAGCGGTGCTGGCCGCGCGCGTCTACGCCATGAACTTCTTCACGCTGACGACCATCCTGTGGAGCGTGGCGCTGGGCATCGGCACGCAGATCTGCGTGGCGCACCGCGTGGGCGCCTCGCTGCACGATGACGCGCATCGCGTGCTAAAGCGCGCGCTGACGATGGCCATCGCCGGCAACGTCGGGCTGTGCGCGCTGCTCGCGCTGGGCCACCCGTGGCTGCTCGGATTCTTGACCCACGATCCGGCGGTGGTCGCGGCGGCGCACCCCATCTTTTTCATCGCGCCACTGGTCGAAGCCGGGCGGGCCGCGAACATCGTGGCGGGCGGTGCCCTGCGTTCGACGGGCGACTCGCGCTTCACAGCCGTACTGGGCTCGTCTCTGATGTGGCTCGTCGGTGTACCGGCTTCGTACACGCTGAGCACCCGGCTCGGTCTCGGGCTGGCCGGCATCTGGACCGCAATGGCACTCGACGAGGGCATCCGCGGCGTGATGAACTTCCTGCGCTGGCGTGCGGGTCATTGGCGTGAATTGCGCGTGCTATCGCGCGCTCCAGCGCCGCTGGCCGTCGCCGAGTGAATCCCGCGCTGAAACGAGCCGCTGCTCGGCTCTTTTTGTGAAGGAGCAGCGCAAAAAGGTGGGCAGAGAATAGCCTCGAGCCCCACCCGACGCGCAGGGGAGAATGGCCCCGTTGACGCGGCCGAGTCTCGCTGCGAGAAACAAGGGAACCAAAGGCTTCTCCATGTACCGGTACCCACTGACCGTCGCTTCCGCGGCTCTCGCCGCAGGTTTTCAGCTGCTCAGCAGCACCGCCTTCGCTCACATCGAGCTGCAAGAGCCCTTGAATCGCTACTCGGACATCAAAGCGGGCGACAACAAGTCGTGCCCGTGCGGGTCCGGGACCACGAACCGCAGCTGCAAGAAGCCGGAGGAGTTGTCGGATCCCGATCGCTCCGAAGACCGCATCACCACCTTCGCGCCGGGCGATACCATCACGGTGCGCTTCGACGAGTACGTGGGCCACTCCGGGCGCTATCGCATCGCCTTCGACCCCGACGGCGCGGATCTCGATCACTTCAACGAGAACATCCTGCTCGACGAGCCCGATCCCGGCGGCAACGTCGGCAACATGGGCCAGGGCTCGATGTGGGAGTTCGATGTCACGCTGCCCAACATGACGTGCGACAACTGCACGCTGCAGCTGATCCAGGTGATGGACGGCAACACGGTCGATCCGGTGCTCAACCCCGTGGACCGCGGCGGCACTTACTTCCAGTGCGCGGACATCCGCCTGGTCGCGGGCACGCCGGCAGGCGGCATTGCACCGGCGAATCCGACGGAGCACCTCGGCCAAAAGGGCAAACCGAACACCACCCCCGCCACCACTCCAGCGCCGGCGGCCAACGCCACGGGGGCCACCGGAGCCACTGGCTCGACGACGACCCCGGCAGTGATGGGCATGACCACCACGCCCGCCACCTCCAGCACGGGCAGCTCCGCGCGCGACACCAGCGTCATGCCGGTGACCATGGATGCGGAGTCCTCGGACAGCAGCGGTGGCTGCTCGGTGAGCGGCGCTCGTTCGAGCAACGGCGCCTCTGCCCTGCTCGCCCTGTCGGCCGCGCTGGTCGGCCTCGGCCTGCGCTCGCGGCGTCGCCGCCAGTAAATTGGTTTGGATAGCGGGCTCTGAGGGCGCCCCGTTCGTCCTCGAGCCCGCTGCGCGCCCGCGGCAATCTGCCTCACGCGGCGACCCAGCAATAGCGGGTCGACGCGGGGGGATTTCGGTCCTATTGGGTACACTCCACTCCGCCTTCGGTTCGCGGGGGCGGGGTCTTCCGGCATGCCCAAGCCCGAATTCACCCTACGGACCATCTTCACCGCGATCGTCGTCACGGTCGCGCTGCTGGCGCTCGCAGTGACGACATCCGTGCTGCTGCTCACCGAGTACCTGAGCCGCTCCAGCGCCCAGCTGGCGAATGCGGTGGAGAACGTGCGCGCCGCGGAAGAGACGCAGATCGCGCTGCTGCTGCACGACCACGCTGCCGACCCAGACAGCGCCACGCGCTACGAGAACGAGATGCTGGGGAACCTGGCGGCGATGCAGCGCAGCGCGCCGCCCGGAGAAGCAGCGCGGCGCGTGCAGGAGGCGACGCAGCTGGTGAACTCCTACATCGCGACGGCGCGCAGCGGCGTGCGCTCGCCGGAGCTGGTGAAGCAGCACGGCACGGCGTATCGGGTGCTGGACGAGATCTCGGACACCAACGTGAACGATGCGCAGCTGGCGCGAGATACGGCGGCGCGCTGGGATCGCTTGCTGCACGACGCCAGCCTCGCGATCACGGCGCTCGTGCTGGTGCTCGCGATCTGGCTGGTCTGGTGGATGCGTAACCAGGCGTTTCAGCCGCTGTTCGCGCTGTCCGAGGCGATGCAGCGCTTCAGCCGCGGCGAGCGCGACGTGCGCGCGGTCGAATCGGGGCCAGCGGAGGTGCGCGACATGGCGGTGCGCTTCAACGAGATGGCGCGCACGCTCTCCGCGCGGCGAGAAGCGCAGATCGCCTTTCTGGGCGGAGTGGCGCACGACCTGCGCAATCCGCTCTCCGCGCTGTCCACGTCCGTCCAGTTGATCCCGCCGGGCGAGCCGCTGCCGCCCGAGCCGCGCATCCGCCGAACGCTCGATCTGGTGCGCCGGCAGCTGACCAAGCTGGAGCGCATGATCAATGACTTCATGGATATGACCAAGATCGACTCGGGCACGCTGGAGCTGCAAACCGCCCGCCACGATCTGCGCGGGCTGGTGCAGGAGGTGGTGCAGCTGTTCGAGGCGACTCAGCCCGGGCATCGGCTGGAGCTCTCGCTGCCGGACGAGCCGCTGATGGTCGACTGCGACTCGCTGCGCGTGGAGCAGATCGTGAGCAACATCATGAGCAATGCGATCAAGTATTCTCCGAGCGCCAGCAAGGTCGAGATCCGGCTGTTTCGCGACGCCGACGAGGCGGTGATCGCAGTGCGCGACTATGGCATCGGCATCTCCGAGCACGATCTGGAGCACCTGTTCGAGCCCTTCCGGCGTTCCCGCCTCTCGGAGGAGACGATCCCGGGGGCCGGGCTGGGGCTGTACGTGGTGAGGAGGCTGATCGACGCGCACGGCGGCCGCATCGAGGTCGACAGCGTCCCCGGCCGTGGGGCGAAGTTCTACGTGCGGCTACCACTGCAACGGGCACAGCCGGCGCCGGGCGAGGTGCGAGCTCAGCCTGGCATGCTGAGCTGAACCGCGTCCTCCTCACTCGTGCCGCGCGTACAGCTCGGCGAGCACATGGAATGCGAGCTTGGGCTCCCACGGCAGCCCGGGGTAGGCACTGCTCACCCCGTTCTCCAGCACCTTCACCAGCCCGTAGGAAGCGCAGTCCAGATCGAGGTGCGCGTCTGCGCGGTGCGGATTGAGGTAGCTCGCGAACGTGAACCAAAAGGCCCCCGCGACGGCCTCCTTCTCCAGCACGCGCAGCGCCTCACGCAGATACTGGACCTGCACCCGCTCGTCGCGCACCACGTGCTGCGTGAGGCGCTGCGGGCGCGCTGCCCGGTCGACGATGTTCCAGCCCAACGCGCCCCGGTCCTCGGCGCCGCGATACGTGCAACAGCCGAACTCCGTCACCACCACCGGTCGCCCGTGGGCCAGGTACGGGCGCAGCTGTGCCCCGTAACTGTCGCGGTTGCTCGCGTCGAGATAGTGATCGACACCGACGATGTCGAACAGCGACCAATCCACGGGCTCCCAGCTGCCGGCCGCGTAGCTCAGCGGACCGTTGAAGCTCTGGCGCACGGCCTGCGCCGATTCGGCCAGCGCGCTCTGGAAGGCGCGGACCTGCTCCTCCAGGCTCAACCCAGCGGAGGTGAGCAGCGCTGGATCGGCGAGCGCGTGCAGGCGATCGAGCGGGGTGTCGCCGGGTAGAAAGCCCCGATTGAAGACCGTGAGCTCGCAGCCGAGCACGAACACGACGTTGCCCTGCGCGCGCAACGGCTCCGCCGCGCGGGCGGCTTCACGGAAATACGGGACCAGCTCCGCCGCGCTCAGCTCTGTCGGGAAAGGTGAGAACCACACCTCCAGCCCCAGGCTGGTGGCCGCTTCCGCGGCCACCACGAGCCGCTTCACGTCGCGGCCGCTGATGCGCACGGCCGTGCAATGCAGGTCGCGTGCGATGATCGCGAGCTCATTGCGCACCTGTTCGGCGTCGAAGCTGGGCCGCGACAGCTGTTCCAGCGATCCGAATGGGGCGAAGCCCGTGTCGTAGTTGATGCCTCGTAACCGCACCCTACACCTCCGAGCGCAGTTCTAAGACACCGCGGTCGAAGCCCGAGCCCGCGAGCAGCGAGATGTGCTGCCTGCCGCAGACCGCCACGCGGTCTCGGCTTATGTAGCCGGCTGGACCAACTACGAGTATTTCATCCGCCAGCTTCCAGGAGAACCATGCCCCCCTTGCCTGCGCCCAACGAGTCCGCCCCTGGCCATCCCCTGCTTCGACCGCTGGCTGCGCTGCTCGGCAGTGTGCTGCTCGGCTGCGGGGCATCCGCCGCACAGCTGGCGCGCGAGTCGCCGCACGTGCCGATCGCACACATCAGCGAGCTACCGGAGGCGCAGCGCGCGAGCGCGCTCGCGTCGCTGCCGCTGATGCTGGAGGTGCGAAAGGGGGACCGCTTCCCGATCGAGGTGGTGCTCGATTCGACGCTGCTGAAGCTGGACACCGCGGGCGCGTGGACGGTGGAGGCGTTGCAGCCGTTCTTCGTGCTGCTGCGACCCGAGGGGCCCCCGCTGCTCAGCACGGACGGCGTGGACTTCGAGCAGCGCTCGCAAAACTCCTTCAACTTCGGCTTCAACGCGCAGAAGGATCAGTCCACGAGCATCCGGCTGGCGCTTCGACTGCGCCCCGCGGAGCCCGCGCGCTAGTATTGGCGCGAGAAGCCGGGGACCCTGCACGCCTTCGGGGAGCCGTTGCCGCGACGCAGGTCGACGTTGCACAGCGTCGTACGTCACTGCGAACACGGATGACCGCACTCGCGCGCACGGCTGCTCGAGCGAAGCCGCGAGTGGACGTCGGTCGTCGACGGTAGCGAGCAGGCCCCGCGCCGCTCCCGGCTCGGACCCATGGCCGTCAAGACGCCCGGAGGCGTCGCCGGAACAGTCAGGATCAGGTGGCCGGCCGCGCTTCGATAGACTATCCATGCGGCGGCCGAATTTCCACCACGGCAGATCTGCTCCCCGCCTGGACCTCCTGGACTCGATCACGATGCAAACCGGCGAAAATCAGCTCGAAGGCCTCGCAGGGCAGCGCTTCTGCATCGTGGGCGGTGCCGGTTTCATCGGCAGCCACTTCACCGATGCGCTGCTCGCTCATCCCGAAGTCCGCCAGGTCACGCTGTACGACAATTTCTCGTCCGGGCGTGCCTGGCACTACGCCCATCACGAGGGCGACGCGCGCCTGCGCGTGATCCGAGGCGAGGTCGAGCAGCTGGACCAGCTGCGCGCTGCCCTCGACGGGCACGACGTGGTGATCCACCTGGCATCGAACCCCGATATCGCGCGCGCCGCGACCGAACCGAGCATCGACTTCTGGCAGGGCACCGCGCTCACGCACAACGTGGTGGAGGCGATGCGCACGAGCAGCGCCAAGCGCATTCTGTATGCGTCCGGCAGCGGCGTGTACGGTGACCTCGGAGAGCGCTCGGCGACCGAGGACCACGGTCCCCTGGTCCCGATCTCCACCTATGGTGCCAGCAAGCTCGCCGGCGAGGCGCTGATCTCCAGCTACAGCTACATGTTCGATCTGTCGGCGTGCGTGTTTCGCTTTGCCAATGTGGTGGGCCCGCGGCAAACGCACGGCGTCGGTTTCGACTTCGCGCGCCGGCTGCTGGCGGCTCGAGCCGAGCGCCCCACGGGCCGCATTGCTCTGCGCATCCTCGGTGACGGCACGCAGAGCAAGTCGTACATCCACGCGAGCGACGTGGTGCGCGCGGTGCTCACCGCGCATTGCTTCACGCAGCCCGGAGCCAAGGGCTCCGTACCGTTCCAGGCGTTCAACGTCGGCACGGGCGACTACATCACGGTCACCGAGATCGCCCGGCTCGCTCTGGAGTGTGTGGGCCTGGACCCCGCGGACGTGGAATTCCAGTACACCTCGGGCAACCGCGGCTGGAAGGGCGACGTGCCGATCGTGCGCTTCACCAGCGAGCGCATCGGCACGACGGGCTGGCGCTGCGAGCGTTCGTCACGCGAGGCGCTGCGCCAGTCGATCCTGGCCATGTTGCCCGACCTGCGAGCGGGGCGGATGTGACGGTCGCCATGGACACATCGCGCCTGGAAGCCGCGCGCGCGGCCTCGCCGCCGCAGAACAACGCGGCGGAGCTCGAGCCGGAGCTGCTCACTCCCGAGCACGACACCGCAGACCCGCTGCTCTCGATCGTGGTGCCCGCGCTCAACGAGCAGCTCACGATCGAGGACTTCATCTCCTGGTGTCGGGAGGGGTTGGAGAAGGTGGGGGTGGCGGGCGAGATCTTGATCGTCGACAGCTCGGCCGATCGCACGGCGGAGCTGGCGCTCGCGCGCGGCGCGCGCGTGCTGCGGACCCCCAAGCGCGGGCTCGGTCGCGCTTATCAAGACGCCCTGCCCTTCATCCGGGGTCGCTACGTGTTGATGGGCGACTGCGACTGCACGTACGACTTTCGCGAGCTCGGGCCCTTCGTGGAGAAGTTCCTTGGCGGGGCCGAGTTCGTCATGGGCTCGCGCTTCCGCGGCTACATCGAGCCGGGCTCGATGCCGCCCTTGCACCGCTACCTGGGCACGCCGGTCACCACCTGGATCCTCAACGTCATCTTCTCCAGCCGCTTCTCCGACATCCATTGCGGCATGCGCGGACTCACGCGCGAGGCGCTGCTGCGCATGGATCTGCGCTCCCAGTCCTGGGAGTACGCCTCCGAGATGGTGCTGAAGAGCGTCCACATGCACCTGCGCACCGAGGAGGTGCCCATCCGCTTCCTCAAGGACCGCGACGGACGGTTGAGCCATCACAAGCGCTCGGGCTGGTTCTCGCCCTGGTACGCGGCCTGGATCAATCTGCGGGCGATGTTCGTGTACGGCGCGAACTTCTTCCTGTTCAAGCCGGGTATCCTGTTCCTGGTCCTCGGCCTGCTCTTGACCGTGCCGCTCGCCACGGGTGACGTGACGCTCGGTCCCCTCACCTTCTCGCTGCACTGGATGATGCTGGGCGTGTCGCTGGCGATCCTCGGGTTGCAGTCGATCTACATGGGCGTGCTCACGCAGGTGTTCTTCGACTACACCGGCGAGGCAACGGAGCGCTGGTTGCAGCGCTTCCCGTACACGCGCACGGTGTTCCAGTCCTGGGCCTTGATGGCGCTGGGCGGGCTGGCGAGCGGCTGGCTCGCGCTCAGCTACGTCAACCACGATCTGCGTCTGGAGGAGGGCGCGCACGTCAACAACTTGGGCGTGTTCGGGCTGCTGCTGCTGATCGCGGGCTTCATGACGTTCACGTTCACCCTGGTGCTGCACTCCACGCGAGTCGCGGTGAGGCGGCGTTGATGCGCGATCGAGCCTTCGCTCAAAACTACGCGCCGACGGTCGTCGACCGCTTCGGCGTCTGGCTCTCGGCGCGCCAGATCCGGCGCTGGGTACCCAGCTTCGCGGGCAAGCGCCTGGCGGACCTGGGCTGCGGCTACCACGCGACGTTCGCGCGCACCGTGCTGAACGAGGTCGAATCGGCGACCCTGCTGGACGTCGCGCTCGCCCCCGATCTGGTGGCGCATGCGCGCGTGAAGTCCTGTATCGGCCCGCTCGCGGACACGCTGCGCACCGTCCCGGACGGCAGCTGCGACGTGGTGATGGCGATCTCGGTGCTGGAGCATGTCTGGGATCCACAGGCCCTGCTGCAGTCGATGCTGCGCATCCTGGCTCCCGGAGGCCAGTGCCTGATCAACGTGCCTTCCTGGAAGGGCAAGCGCTACCTGGAGCGAGCGGCATTCCAGTGGGGAGTGAGCCCAGCCGAGGAAATGGACGACCACAAGATGTACTACGACGAGCGCGATCTCTGGCCGCTGCTGGTACGAGCTGGCTTTGCCCCCAGCCAGATCCATTGCTTCTCCCACAAGTTCGGGCTCAATACCTTCGCCAGCTGCGCGAGGGCGTCATGAACACGGCTTCTGCGACGGATCACCCTCACGCGCGTGACGACTGGGATACGCACTGGACCCAGTACGCCGAGAGCAATGACCTGAACCCGGCCAACGACTATCGGCGGCAGCTGATCCACGAAGCCCTGGAGCTGGAGAGTGGTACCCAGCCCGTCTCTCTGCTCGAGCTCGGCTGCGGCCACGGCCACTTTGCCTGGGACCTGTTGCACTCCCATCCGCGGGTCCGATTCGTCGGGCTGGATCGCTCGGCCGCGGCGGTGGAGCTGGCGAGCCAGAAGGTTCCCGCCGCTGTGTTCTTGCAGGCGGATCTCGCGCGGCCCGAGTCCTTGCCCGCGCAATACCGCGGCTTCGCCAACCGTGCCGTGTGCTCGGAGGTGCTGGAGCACGTCGATGATCCAGCCGCACTGCTGCGCGGCGCCCGTGCGCTGTTCGCCCCGGGTTGCCGGCTCGTCATCACCGTGCCGGGCGGACCCATGTCAGCCTTCGATCGACACATCGGTCATCGTCGCCACTACACGCGCGACGCCCTCACGCGCGTGATCCGGGATGCCGGGCTCGAGCCAGTCCGGGTCGAGGCGGCAGGCTTTCCCTTCTTCAACGCCTATCGGCTGGCGGTCGTGGCGCGCGGCGATCGGCTGATCGCCGATGCCGCGCGCGGCACCGGCCGCGCTCTGCCGCTCTCGGCTCGGGCGGCAATGCTGGCCTTCTCCGCCCTGTTTCGCTTCAACCGCGGGCACGGGCGCTGGGGCTGGCAGTTGCTCGCCATCGCTCGCGAGCCGGGCGGCAACGCTTGATTGCTTCGCAGAGCTCGCGCGCCTGAGCGCTGCCGAGCCGCGGCCCTCAGCGGTACACGCTCACCTGCTCCAGGTGCAGCATCGACTCGCCGTCCACGCGCACCCGCACCCAGCGCGCTTCGCTCGGCTCGAAGCGGGCCGACCACGTGCGGAAGCTGCTCACGCGGCGCCCCACCTCACGCCAGGTCTTGTCGTCCGAGCTGAGCTCCACCACCAGCGGCAGCGCGAGCGCGCCGCAACAGTCGGTGCGATTGCGCACCTTCACGCGCGAGATCCGCTGCGGCTGCCCCAGATCGATCTCCAGCCACGGTGAGGGCTCGTTCTTGGTGTGGAAAAAGATGCTCATGCCCAGATAGTCGCCGCAGCGCCGCGCTTCCGGATCGCAGCGCATCGCCTCCGAGCTCGCACGCCAGGGTTTGCCCGCCGCCAGGTCCGTGTGTAGCTCGATGCCGTTGCGCAGCAGCGGCGCGAGCCGGAAGGCGGCGAACGCGAGCAGCAGCAACACGGCGCTCAGGCGCCACCAGCGCTGTGCCCGGAGCCGTCGCAGAGCCGCCTCGTCCGCGCCCGCCTCCGCCACCAGCCCCGCTGCCAGCGCGCGCAGCTCGGCGAGCGGCTCGGGCCAGGCGTGGGCGCTTTCCTCGCTCCGGCCCAGGGCGGCCAGCGCCGAGCGGGCGGCAGCGCGGTACAGCTCTGCGGCGCGCGGCGGATCGGGCCCGGCCTCGAAGGGCTCGCTCGGTTCCTCGGCGCGCTCGCCTGCCTCGAGCGCCTCGCGGGCTCTTTGCCGCGCAGCGCGCCGAGCCTCGCTCGATCCGAGCCGCTGCCGTACGTCTCGGATGGCTCGCCCCCGCCACAACCACTCGGGGAGCCGGGGCTGAATCACCCCCGGTACGCTAGGTCGCCGGAGCTGGGCCGTGCAAGACTGGAAGGGGCCTGGCTGACGTGGTAGTGCCGACGCCGGCGGCGCTGGCGGTCACGCGATGTCGATCTCGAAAGCAGCCCCGACCCGCCCTGTTCCAGGGCCTCGGCTCGAGCCTCGTGCGGTGCGACCGATCGGGCTGTGGCTGCTGCCGTTGCTGCTCGGCGTGCTCGCCGTGTATGCGCTCTGGTCCTCCGCGGGCAGGTTCCGGCACTGGCCGGTGTACACCACGCTCTTCGATCTGTTGGCGGAAGGTTTCCGCCGCGGGCAGCTGTACCTGCCGGTCATGCCCGCCCCGGAGCTGCTGGCGGCGGCAAACCCCTATGATCGTGCCAACGGCAGGTACTGGATCACTGATGCGACGTATCACGGCGGCAAGTGGTACTTGTACTGGGGCCCGCTCCCGTCGTTGCTGCAGGCGCTCACCAAGAGCGCGCTCGGCATCCACGACTTGATCGGCGATCAGTACCTCGTCCTCGCTTTCTCACTGCTCTCTACCGCCTTTGGCGCACTGCTGATCGAAGACCTGCGCTTGCGCATGTTCCGGCGCGTGTCGCGCTGGGTCTCGGTGCTGTGCATCCTGGCGATCGCGTTCATGAACCCGGTGCCGTATCTGGTGTCCACGGCCGGTCAGTACCAGGCGGCGATCGCGGGAGCTCAGACGTTCCTGGTCGCGGGCATGTGGTGCGCGTTCCGGGCAATACAGGGCGATCTCACACCCGCCCGCGCCCGCCGCTGGTTGTTGCTGGCGGGCGCCGCATTCGGCGCTGCCCTGTGCTGCAGGATCAGCGTCGGGGCGGCGGCCGCGCTGGTCGCCGTGCTGACGGCCTGCGTGGTCTCCTGGGGCCGCGGCTGGAGAGCTCTGTGCGCGAATGCCGCCTGCATCGGGGTGGCGCCGCTGGTCAGCGTCGCTCTGCTGCTGCTCTACAACCACGCGCGCTTCGATCGCTGGCTCGATTTCGGCATGAAGGAGCAGGTCTCCTATTTCGAATTCAAGCTCTCTGCGCGCTATCTGCTCACGAACCTCTACGCCTACACGCTCGCGCCGTTCGAGTGGTCGTGCCGGTTCCCTTATGTCCTCCAGAGCATGGCGCACGGGCCCACATCCAGGCCGCCCTGGGTACCCAGGGCGCCAGACTATATCACGCCGGAGCCCATCTCCGGCTTTCTCGCGTCCGCACCGCTGACCTGGCTGTTCCCGGTGCCGCTGCTGGTGGCCGCGCGCCAGCTGCGTCA
>JAICTU010000666.1 GCA_025936205.1 Polyangiaceae bacterium
CCTTCGCCGCCTGCTCGAGCGGCGACGACAAGGCGGAAACTCGCGATGATTTCTGTCAACGCTGGGGCGAAGCCGCCTGTAACGATGAGGTCGTGTCGGTGTGCCAGGCTGCCAGCGCCGATGCATGTCGCCTCAGCCAGCAGCGTGCTTGCCTCGATCTCGTGCCGGCGACGGGCTTTGCCTCCGATCGCGCGGATGCCTGCATCGATGCGGTGAAGGCGGCCTACTCCGATGCCAATCTCGACCCCGAGGAGCTCGGAACGGTGCTGCGCCTGGATGCGCCCTGTGATCGCCTGGTGCGGGGCCCGCGCGCCTCGGGCGAGTCGTGCATGACCAGGCTCGATTGCGATGGCCCCGGCGGTTACGACTGCGTCTTTACCGGTAATGAAGCCATGGGCAGCTGTCAGAAACCGGTGACGGTCGAGCCCGGGCGCGACTGCAGCGCGGACAGCGCGGTCTGCACCGAGGGTTTTTATTGCAATGGCAGCAACTGCGTGGAGGGCGCGGCGGTCGGTAGCGCGTGCGTGCGCAATGCTCAGTGCGCCGACGGCTTTTGCGGACCCAACAACGTCTGCACCGCCGGTCTGGCGATCGATGCGGATTGCACCTTCGATGCGCAGTGCGGCTCTGGGCTTTGCTATCGCTTCTCCGACACGGAACGTGTCTGCACGGATCGCGTGCGCCTGTCGCGCACCGATCCGTTGTGCGAGATCTCGCGCTGATCTTCAGCGGGGCGGCGCGAAGTTCGCCGGCACGGGGCCCGTGACCGTCTTCAGGAACGCAACGATCTGCTGCGCCGCCTCGTTGTCCAGGGTCTTGCCGAGCTGGGTCTCGGACATGATCTGCACGGCCTCGGGCAGGGACGCGACGGAACCATCGTGGAAGTAGGGCCCGGTGCGCTCGACATTGCGCAGCCCCGCCACCTTGAACACGAAGCGGTCGGCCTCTTGCTGGGTGATGTCGAAGCGACCCTGGTCCACCTTCGCCGAGTGGGTGAAGTCCGCGTAGGGCTTCTCGACGCCGAACTTGCGCAGCTTGTTGCCGCCGAGCAGGGCGCCATCGTGGCAGCTCGGGCAGCCCGCGCTGATGAAGCGACTCAAGCCCGCGCGCGCCGCTTCGTCGAGCGCCTTGTCATCCCCGCCGAGCCAGGCATCGAACGGCGCCGGGGTCGTGAGCGTGCGTTCGTAGGCGCCGATGGCTGCGCCCCAGTTCTTCACGCTCACGGGATCGGCGTCACCGGGGAAGGCCGTGTGAAAGTCCGCTGCGTACTCTTTCAACGCATGCAGCTTCTCCGTGGCTTCGGCCTCCGTCCCGAGCCCGAACGAGGCAGGGCCGTTCAGCGCGCGGCTCGCCTGGTCTTCGACGGACGTGCGATCGGCGCGCCAGTGCTCGGCGCTCTGCGCGAAGGCGTTGAACACGGTCGGGGCGTTGCGCGCGTTCTCGCGGCCGAACACGCCCTTCGGCACGGGTTGACCATCTGCGCCCCAGCGCTCGGGCAAATGGCAGTTCACGCAGCCCACGTGCTGGTCGGCGGACATGCGCGCCTCGAAGAACAGCCGGCGACCGAGCGCGGCCTGCGCGGGCGAGACCGCCTCCGGCGCGGGCAACGCAGCAAAGCGGGCCTTTGCGCGCGCGCGTAGATCACTGGCTTCAGTGCCTGTTGCCGCGCCGGAGCCCGGCGGCGCCGTCGACGCGGCCGCCTTGGACTGCGGCTGGGGTTCCGTCTGCCGACAAGCGATGGTTCCGATCACGCATCCGAGCACGAGGGAGCAGGGAACGACGGTGAAGTGAGTTCGCATCCGGGCAGCTATGGGGCAAAATCAGTACGCCGGCAACGGCTGCATGACTTCGCCCCCCAACACCACACCGCTGGACATGGCAGCAGCCCTCGCTCCCGATAGCTCACCCTCGGCCACTGCCGGATCGGCCACCGCTTCGGGTTGCATCGGCGTCGCTGGCGGGGCCACCGCCACGAAGCGCTCCCGTGGCGCCTCGTCCGGCACCGCTCCATGCGCACCGTAACCGCCGGCAAAGCCCAATGCTGCTGCCAGTAAAGGCCAACCGGTCACTTTCAGTGAGGCCAACATGCGCACCCTCCCGAGCGTCGTTTCGGCACGCTCGCAGGGGTAGATGCCCTCAACGTGCCGCCATCGCAGCGCAGGAGTGAACCGGGCGCGACAGCGGGGCCGATGTCAGTTGCTCAGCTAGAGCCGGCGCGTTCCGCGTCCCAGGCGGCCCGCGCATCCAGGCCGTGGTCGGCGAAGCGCGGCACGTAGTCGCGCTCCAGCGTCTCGCGCAGGGTGTCCGCATACTCCGCCGGGTGCATCAGGCCCCAGCGCCGCGCGAGCGGATCATGGGCATTGGGCACGCCCAGCTGGTGGAATGCGTAGCTCGAGCGCACGCGCGCAAACATCCGCGGCAGCTCTCGCTGCGCCAGCGCCTGCACCGCTGCCGCGTGCTCGGTGTCGAGCTGCCATTCCAGCAAGGTCCAGCCGAAGTCGCGGTGCTTGACCTCATCACGCAGGATGCGATCCAGCGCGGCCAGCGCGACCGGCTCCGTGCAACCCTGGCGCAGCCGCGAGAACAAGCGCACGGCGACCGTTTCCCCGAGGCAGAACACTTCCAGGTTCACGCGCGCGAGCGCGAGCTCGAGCGACTCCTGCGCCGGCTGCCGCAGCCCGAGGCGCTGGCGCTCGAGCCGCGCCGGCGCGTTGCCCCCCGCCGCTGCATACACCGCCTGGCTCAGCTCGGCGTGGCTCAACTCGTCTTCGACGATCGAGAGCGCCATGCGCACCAGCTCGAGCGGCGCCGTGAGCTGCAGCAGCCAGAGCGCCAGGTGGTGCGTCAGCGCCGCGGACGTGTACTCCGCCTCGACACGCCGCAGCCACTCGCCCTGAATTTCCTGCAAGCTCAAAGTCCGGAATCGGCTCCCGCGTCCGCATCGCAGGATAACACCGTGGCTTGCCAGGCTCCACCGCTGCAGACGAACCCGTTGCGCGAAGCTGACGTGCAGGGCTCCTGACTACACGCTTGCCCCTCGAACGCGCAGCCCTCGCCGGCACTCAGCGCGCGCTCGGGACAGACGGGTGCAATCGCGGGTGGATTGCAGACCAAGCTGCTGGAGTAAGCCGTCGTCCATTGCCGGAAGCTACAGATGGCCACGCTCGACCGCGGACCCTGGCAACCGTCGTAGCGGCACTCCTGCGCCTCGATGCTGCAATCGGAGCCCGCCTGCGGCATCGCGTCGGGGCAGAGGGCGTCGAGCAGGGGCGGAGGGTTGCAGGTGGGCAGCGCGATCTCTTCCCAGAGAAGGGTGCTGCCGTTGCAGCGGCGCGTGGGCGTGGTGCCGGAGCAATATTCATACGAACAGCGGAGATCGCCGGCATAGTCCGCGCAAGAAGTGCCGCTGAGCGGCTCGCTAGCAGGGCAGTCTTCGCGGAGCAGGCGTGGGGGATTGCAGCCACCGCCCGTCATTTCCCAGTGGCCATCGACGCACACCGCCTCGTAGCAGCCGGACGCCGCGGGTGCGATGTCGTTGCAGGTTGCGGAGTTACCAGCGGTGCCAGCGGACGAGCCGCCCCCCGCGGAGGAGCCACCGTTGGACACGTGGGAGGAGCCCGCACCACCGAAGCCGTCCAGCACCTCCGTCCTGCCCCCACAGGCGATGCCGAGCGCGGCGGGTGCCGCGATGCTGACGATGAACGGTGTCTTGAAATGCGCGATGCGCGAGCGACGGCTCATGAGGATACGGCTGGTGGGAGCAACTCACATGCCAGTCGCAAGACACATGGAAATGCGGATTTTCTCCGTTTCGATCGCGAACGGCTCGGCTTTTGGCACAGCCTGGCACAAGGAGGCCTGTCGAGAGCGCGGAGCGAGGTTTCCGGAGGAACGAGGGGCGTCGCGGAGCGGGATTTGAAGTTCCCGGAGGAACGAGGGGCGTCGCGGCGTCGGATTTGAGGTTTCCGGAGGAACGAGGGGCGTCGCGGCGTCGGATTTGAGGTTTCCGGAGGAACGAGGGGCGTCGCGGCGTCGGATTTGAGGTTTCC
>JAICTU010000399.1 GCA_025936205.1 Polyangiaceae bacterium
ATGCCGTCGAAGATGCTGAGCCAAGCGCCCGTGCCACGCATGAGCCGCGCAGAGCGCACCGTCCACCCCAGCCGCTCCTCCAGGCAGTTCGCATACCAGTTCTCGATCTGCTTCTCCATGCGGAAGGACTGTACGACTTCACCCGAGCTCGCCGCCTGGGCGACGATGGATGCTTCGGCGCCGCGCGCCGTGAGCTCCCCCGCCGAGCGCTGGCGCGTCTCCTCGCGCAGGCGCCGTACGATCAGGATGCGGATCAGATCCACGGCCAGGGCGACCGCAGCGAGCTGTGGATCGTAGGCCAGCATGAGCGCGGCCAGCGCCGCGGCGAACAGCAGCTGAAACACGCCGCCCACCGATTGCGTGAGCAAGTTTGCGAGCCCCGAGTAGCCACTCACGCGCTGCAGCAGGTCCCCGCGGCTACGCATCTCGATGAAGGTCAGCGGAACACGCAGGAGCTTCCGCCCGAGCTGATTGGTGAGGCGCGCGACCAGGCTGGTTCGCAGGCGCAAGAGCATCGTCTGATGCGGCCAGCTCAAGGCCAGCACCGCCAGCACCACGACGATCTGGGCGAACAGGATCGGCATCAACCAGTTGGAACGCCGCGGCGTGATCACCTCGTCGACCAGCACCTGCTGCAGCGCCGGCGAGAGGACACCGAGCAGCTGGCTGAGGGCTCCGGCCACCCCCAGGAACAGCACGGCGCTCTTGCCCGTCTGGAGCTCGCCCAGGATACGACCAAATCCGGGTGAAACGCGCGGCCGCCGGCGGAGCTGCTTGGTCGGCGCGAACGCCAGCGCGATGCCCGAGAAGCAGCGGCTCAGCTCATCGCTCTCCACTTGCACGCGGCCGGTGCTCGGGTCGACGATACTGGCGCGGTCGCCCCGGAAGCCCTCGAAGACCACGAAGTGGTTCATGCGCCAGTGCAAGACGAGCGGAGTCGGGGCGGTCTTCAGTTGCTCGATGGCGAGCTGGAAGCCGCGCGCCTGGAGCCCCAAGCGTGTCGCCGTATCCACGAGCTGTCGGGCGCTATTGCCGTCACGCGAGGTGCCGCAGAGGTCTCGCAGCTCATCGAGCGGAATGCTCGCACCGTAGTAGTCGAGGATCATGGCGAGGCTGGCGACCCCACACTCGGCGGCTTCGAGCTGCTGAATCGGGCGGATTGGACGGCGGAACAACCGAAACATCACTGCTCCAACAGGTTTCTGGCAAAATCGAACATCAGGCTGATGACGCGGCGCTCGCGGCGATGCAGCCGCACGGTGACGCGCTCGCCGGATCTCAGATGCGGCGTCATCTTCTCGCTCGCCGAATCAATCTCGAGCTCCACGCGTACGCTCGCGCCCGGCGTCGCTTGGCCGAAGGCGGCGGCTTGCTCCTGCGGATCCGCGATATCTGCGGAGATGCGCCGAACGGTGGCATTGGCCATCCCGAACTCCGACACCGGCAACGACTCGATCTCGACACGAGCCGATGTCCCGACCGCGATGAAGGCCGTTTCACGAGCAGGCAGGAACGCCACGATGGAGCGCGGCGCACCTTGCGGCACGATCTGCGCGAGCAGCTGCCCCGGCTGCACCACCTCGCCCGGCTTGGCCAGCAAGGACTCCACCCGCCCCGCCGCAGGCGAGCGCACCTCCGCGTGCGAGATCATCGTTTCCACTTCCAGCATCGCCGCCTGAGCGCGTGCCAGCGCGATCTGTCGTGTCAGCGCACGCTCCGCCAGTTGATTGCGCACCTCCGCCAGCTGCACGTCGATGTCCGCGAGATTCGAGCTGAGCAGCTCCCCGGCGTCGACCGCGTCGTGCAGAGACTCGCGAGTGGCCAGCTCCTGGTTGAGGCTACCCGCCCCCTCGCGCACCAGCTCGCTCGTGCGATCGAGCAGGTCTCGACGCTGATCGCGCAGCGTCTGGTTGAGCTGACTGCGGCGCTGCAGCACCTGACGGCGGTGCCGGAGAGCGGTGTCGATACGGTGGGAATAGGCCTTGTCGGTGGCTTCACCGAGCGCATTCTGATGCTTCACCGCCTCCAGCTCCTGGCGCTTGGAGGTCAAGCTCGCGTCGAGCTGGGCGACCGCCAGCTTGACGATCAGCTGTCCCGCGCTCACCTGGTCACCGGCGTGCACCTGGACTTCGCCGATCGCGCCCGCGATCGCAGACTCGACGGGGCGCAGTCCTTCTGGGGCCCGCAAGGCGCCGGGAGCTTTGACCGTGACCTCGACGCTGGCAAACAACGCGCCGACGAACACGACGCTGACCAGCGATGCGACGACCGCCAGGATGCCCCAATTGGATCCGGTCGGTCGAGGCAGGCTCGCGCGGGGCTCGCTGCTACCATGCTGGGCTTGCAGGGCTTCGCGGCGGAACAGGCGATCGGCGGCGGGCTTCGCGGCGGGCTCCACCGGCTGCGCTGCAGCCTCGACCGCTGTGGGGCCCTGCGCTGCAACGGGCCGAGCCGCGGGCAGCGGAGCGCTCGCAGGCTGCACTCGTGGCTGTTCGGCGTGCGCTTCCAGCGCGCGCAGCACGGGCCGGGCGGCAGCCGGCTCGCGCAGCGCCTGGGGGATATTCCGAGGTGCTGCGCCCAAGGTGGCCTCCAGCGGAAGAGCGGCGGCAGCCGAGCGGCCCCCGCGCGCGCCCTCGAGGGTTTTACGAGAGAGCGCACGTGCACCGAAGGATGAGCGTTCCAGCGCGATGCAACCGTGCGCCTGGATCGGGGCGGATGCGCCGGGCACCGGGTTCTGCGGCGACGGGGGCCGGCCCAGCCAACCCATCAGTGTATAGGGCGCTGCCATGTTGCTCTGGTCGGCCAGGGCGCGCGCGGGGTTGCGTGCGGCGACCAGCACGCCGCCTTTTCGGGCTGGCCGGCGCACGAACGGCGCTCCCGGGAAGGAGGCCCTCCGCTAGCTCGCTACCGCGGCAAAGCGTTCCAGGAGCAGATCGGCAGCCCGGGTCAGCCCGCAGGACCGTGAGAGGCGGCTCGAGACGTCGCACAACCTGGCCGCCACTCGCTCGCTCGTGACCAGCCCGTGCGCCAGGGCGGCCCAGGCCTCTCCGCTCGATTTCGAGACCTCCGCCACTGCCCCGACCCCCAGATCGGCGACGCGCGCTCCGTTGTCCGGCTGATCGTAGCCGTGGGGGCAAATGATCTGAGGAATGCCGGCTTCGAGCGCCCGCGCCGTCGTGCCCATGCCTCCGTGATGCACCAGCAGGGCCGCGTGCGGCAGCAGCACGCTCAGATCGACGTAGTCGAGCATCATCACGCGCGGGTCCTGTGTCTGTGATGCCGGGCAACGCGGGCTCAGAAATACGGCGGGGCGATCCAGCAGCTCGCAACAGCGCCGGGCCGCTGCGAAGAACAACTCCACGTCCGCCACGCCGGTTCCCGGAGTGAACACCAACGGCCGACCGTGCATCTCCAGCAAGCGCCGGACGGCTGGCGGCAGCTCCGCTCGAGAGGCGGGCAGCGGAAAGCCCACCTGTTCGAGCTCGGGCCAATCGGCTGCGCGCGGCGCGTACCAGTCTGGAAAGAACGCGAGACGCAGCTGAATCAGCCGCTCCGTCTCCTGCAGGCTGTCGAGCGCTGCCAATCCCAGGGCGAGACGATGCTGGTTCACCGTGCTCAACTGGTAGCTCCCGCGCTCTCTTTCCTGGAACATTCGCGGCAGAAAATGCCTCCGGAAGCTCTTGCCCAGCGGGCCCTCCAGCTTGGCTCTCCAGGGCATCGGCGGCGCGGCCAGGGAGTGGATCAAGGCCGGGTACAAGATCGTGCGCACGAGCGGCAACCCATACCGCGCGCACATCAGCGAGGTGGCGGAGTAGTTGCTTTGATTGACCACGACGAGCCGATGGCCCGCCGCGTGCTCTCGCTCGAAGATGCGGAAGGTAGGATCGTAAGAGGGGCGCACGTAGGTATCAAAGGTCTCTTCCGCGCCGTCCCGGTCGCTCACGCGCGTGGGGGAAACAGTGCTGTACTCGAGCCCCAGCTGTTTTGCGATCGGCGCGGCGGGCGCACTGCCCAGCATGTGGCAAGCATAGCCGCGATCCGAGAGCTCTCTGCCCAGCGCCAGGATCGGCAGCATATCCCCCAGCGTGCCGATCGAGCTCAGCATGAATTTCAGCTGGGCAGTCATGGCTTCAGCTGGCCAGGCGCGCCGCCGGTGCGCCGCTCCTCAGGTTGCGCTCCAGCCAATCTGCGGCGCGGGCGATGGCGTCGCACCGGGCGACGGCGGTTCGAAAGTGCTCGAGCTTCTGCTGGACCTCGGCGCTGGAGGTCAGCTGCCGCGCCGCGGCGATCAGCGCTTCCGTCGTGTCCCTTTCTTGGAACAGGCAACGGCCCACGCCGAGCCGCGTGACGCGATCGCCATTGTCCGGTTGATCGTACATTCGCGCCCGGATGAGCTGCGGCACGCCGGCCTGGAAGGCGCGCGCGGTGGTGCCGATACCCCCGTGATGGACGAGCAAGACAGCGTGCTGCAGCACCAGCTGCAGGTCCAAGAACTCGAACTGGCGAATGCGGTCACCGAGGCCGCCGCTCGGAGGATGAAAATGCCGGCTGAGAAACACCCCCGGCAGACCCAGAGCCTCGCAGCACTGGCGCGCCTCGGCGAAGAAGAGCTGGACGTCGGGCACTCCGGTGCCCGGAGTGAACACGATCGCGCGACCCTGGCGGCGCACGAACTCCGTGAAGTCGCCGGGCAGCGCCGCCGACGTCCCAGGCAGCGGAAACCCCGCGAGTTCGAACGGCTGAGGCCAGTCCGCCGCGGGCTCCGAGAACCAGCTGGGAAAGAAGCCGAGGTGAGCTCGGACAACGCGATCGATCTCCTGCACCGTTTCGACCGGAGCGAGGCCGAGCTCCCTTCGGAACCGGCTGACGCCGGGCATGAGCAGCGTCGAGCGGTCCCAGTTGGCATAGAGGTTCGGAAGGAAGTATTTGCGAAAGGTGGCGGCGAGCGGCCCCTCGAGTTTCTCGCGATAGGGCCACGGCGGACGGATCAGCGAACGGATGCCGTTGGGTGCCAGATGGACGCGGAACACCGGTAGCCCGTACTTTTCGCAGACGGGATTGGTCGCGCAGTAGTGACTCGAGTTGACGACGACCAGCGGCTGCCCTCGAGCGACTTGCTCACGGAAAAAGTCGGCGGTGGGACCGTAGGAAGGAAAGACGTGGTGGTCCAGATTGTCCTGGGCGCTCACGGTGTTGTCGGTCTGTTCGACGGTGACGGAGGTGAAGCCCAGGCCATGCTGAGCGGCCAGCTCGCCCGCGCCGTCGTTGCCGAGCAGATGAGCCTCGTAGCCGCGCTGCACCAGCTCGCACCCGAGCGCGAGCAACGGAAATACATCGCCCTTGGTGCCAATACCGGCGAGTATGATTTTGGGCTTTGACATCCCGGCGCTCATCTCAAAATACCTCGCGGGTCATGCTCCCGACCATCTCCAGGAGCCCGCGGTCGAGCGCTGGCTTCATTGCATTGCGGGCGCGCAGATAGCTGGGCAGGGCTCCCGCCTCCAGTTCGGTAACGACCGCTGCCGCGTGCTGCTCGCCCACGTGCCGGATGAACAGACGCGCGTAGAAGGCTACCAGCTGAGCGAGCAAAGCTTCTCGCATGATCCGCGCCTCGGGGCTCACTGCCTGAGCGACGCTGCTCAGGAGCTGATGGACTCCCGTCGATTGCGCCAGGCGTAGCGCCTTCGCGCCCGGCGCGCTCCCGGTCGAAACCGCCGCGCTACCCGACACTGCCTGCTGCGCCGTGGCCGTGAGCTTCTGGGTCAGGGCTGGCAAGCTCTGCTCCAGCTCCTGCTGGATGGGAGAGGCCGCCTCCAGGTAGCGCTGGGCCGCCTCGAGGCTCAATTTAGGCAGCAGCTCTTCCAGCTGTCCCCGACCGAGCTGCTCACTCAGTGCGCCAGCAAACCGCTCGCAGAACTCCGGATAATAGCGCGTCTCCAGGTGGCTACGGAACGCGGTGAACTCGGCCTCGACCTCGTCATCGGCGTGGTCCGGAACGAACATCCTGCGGCGCAGACCGGTCACGAAGCAATCGACCAGCTGCGTAAACGTCGATTGCGAGTGAGTGAGTTGAACGATGGTGGTCGCCTGCATGACGTTTCTCGTGTGAGTCGGCAGCCGCTCCTCGGCAGGCTCGGAGCCGTGAACGCCATGTCGGCCATCGCTGGCGCTGGTTGCGCGCTGAGATGCGGAAATGCGCCGGCAGTATCGTCCGGAAATTTCACGCGATTGCTCGACATTCTACGCCGCAAAATCTGAGCAACCCAGCCGCGCAGTGATCGACAAAGCAGGCATGGCGCAAGCGCCGAACCCGAAAGGTAGCCCGAAAATGTTCAATTCAATCAGTGTCGCCGCGTTGCTGGACTCGAACCGGGAGCTCTCTCTCGATGACCTCGATCTGGTTTTGGGTGGCAACAACGCTACGTCCGCGACTGGTTCGGGTGATGATGATCCGCGCCCGCAGCCCATGGCCGGCCTCACCACCATTCCCACCCTCACCACCGTCACCCCCGTCAACGTCAACGTCGACGTGAGGTCCACTGAGACACATACTGGGGGAGAGGGTCCGATAGATAGACTGGCGCAGACCGCCTACGAGATCGGTCACGAAGTGGTCGATCTGGCGCACAAAGCCGGCGACATCGTTTACGATACCATCCACCCCATCGGCCAGGCTTTGGGTCAGCTGGGTCACGACGTGATCATGTCGATCGACCAGCATGTCACCGGGACCAGCCCGAGCTCCGGCACCGGCCACTGACGGTGCCGCGACCCGCGGCAATGTCTGCAGCGGCTGGGCGCTGCCCAGCCGCTGTCGTGAGCGAGGAGTAGTCTGTGCGTGGGTCGCATTGGCCGAGCCGGGGCGGCACGCCGAATGGACCGATGGTATGTGAACAAGCGGAGCAGCTCGTGAAATCGCAACGCCTTCCCCCACCCCGCCATAGCTTCGAGGAACGGATCTCCAGCGTTCGCGTGTGGACAGTGCTGCCCGCGGTGTTGCTGCCGGTGATTGCCTGGGACCAGCTCGGCCCCCATACGGGGGGTTCA
Organism: Polyangiaceae bacterium; assembly: GCA_025936205.1. Next base: position 7,048 of record JAICTU010000399.1, read on the forward strand.
GAGGTTGCGTCGCCACCCTTTGGAGATCTGATCCTGTGGGCGTCCGCCTTCGCATGGTGGTTCCTGATGGCCGCTCCCCGCCCCTATTCCTTGCGGGCGAGCCTCGGGCGGCCTCTCGATCTCGCCGGCTGGCGGATCGTCGCTCTTGCGCTCTTCGGAGACACCGGCGTCCGAATGGTGTGGTGGCTCAGCTGGTACTGCCGAGACATTTTCCAGGTGGCGAGCACGACCGGCGCCTATACCTTCCACTTGCCGCACACGCACGTGGACGCTTCCTACATGTTGAGTGCGGGCGTGCTTGCACCATTGGTTGAGGAGCTGCTGTTCCGGGGCACCCTGTTTCGCAACCTGCGCGTTCGTTTCAATTCCGCCGTGGCGGTGCTCGCATCCAGCGCGCTCTTTGGCCTCGGGCACAAGGATCAAGTAGGCGCGTTCATTTCGGCGCTGTGCTTTGCGTTGGTGTACACACGCACCCGCTCGCTTTGGGCGCCGATCGCTCTGCACGCGCTGAACAACGGCGCCTGGCTCTTGCTGAGCAAATACTATCTGGGCGATTCACCCCAGGTCCGTCTCGAAGGGCCCTGGCAGCTGGGAGCGTTTGCGCTCGTCGTCTTGGTCGGCGTCGCAGTGTGCGTGCAGTTCGTGTGCAAAAGCTGGCCGACGCTCGGCGACCCTCTGCCCCCCGATTCGTTGCAAGCTTCTGCGGTGGAGAATTCCCCGTGCTTGCCCGAGCCCGTGCGCGCCGGGCCCTAGCCCTTGACACCTCTCGGCCAGACCTTGTGTCCGCTGAGTACGGAGCTCGTGAAATCGAAACGCCTTCCGCCGCCCCCGCAGAGCTTCGAGGAACGGATCTCCAGAGTTCGCGTCTGGACAGCGTTGCCCGCGGTGTTGCTACCGGTGATTGCCTGGGACCAGCTGGGGTCACATTCTGGGGTTTCAGAGGTTGCGTCCCGTCGAATTGCGGATCTGATCGTATGGGGCTCGTGGTTTGGATGGTGGCTACTGATGGCCGCTCCCCGCCCGTATTCCTCGAGGTCGAGCCTCGGGCGGCCTCTCGCTCTCACGGGCTGGGGGGTCGTCGCGTTGGTGATGTTCGGACACACCTGCGCCCGAATCGTGTGGTGGATCAGCTGGTACTGCCGGGACTTTCTGCAGGTGGCGCGCACGACTGGCGCCTACACCTTCGTCCTGCCGCACACGCAGGTTGACGCTTTCGTCTTGTTGAGTACCGGCGTGCTGGGACCCGTGGTCGAGGAGCTGCTATTCCGGGGTACCCTGTTTCGCAACCTGCGCGCGCGGTTCAATCCCGGCATGGCTGCACTCGCCTCCAGCGTACTGTTTGGCCTCGGGCACCACGATCACGTGGGCACGTTCATCGCGGCCTTGTACTCTGCACTAGCGTACACGCACACCCGCTCGCTGTGGGCGCCGATCGCTCTGCACGTACTGAACAACGGCGCCTGGCTCTTGCTGAGCAAATACTATCTGGGCGATTCACCCCAGGTCCGTCTCGAAGGGCCCTGGCAGTTGGGAGCGTTTGCGCTCGTCGTCTTGGTGGGCGTCGCAGTGTGCGTGCAGTTCGTGCGCAAAAGCTGGCCGACGCTCG
>JAICTU010000381.1 GCA_025936205.1 Polyangiaceae bacterium
CAACGGGCGCATCCTGGAGTCGAACCCCGACTCGCAGTTCCGAGCTCCGAACCCCTGGACCCCTTGGCCCCTATTCAATGAGGGCATCCTCCACCACATGCCGCGTATCCTCATGCATCGAAATCCCTGGCATCACGTTCCAGCCGCCGCCCGTGTTGCCCCGCAGCACGGAGTCCTCGATGCGCAGGGTGCCGCTGTGATCGTTGCTGACGAAGAAGATGGCGCTGCCGTAGGCGTTCACCTGGTTGTGCTCGAGCAGCGAGCCACACAGCGAGAGCGTCATGGTGTTGCCGTCGTTGTAGATCGCGCCGCCGCTACCGCCGCCGGGTGAGCCTTTGTCCGCGGGATTGCCGCCGCGCCCCACCGCCTGATTGTACGACAGCACGCTGTTCACGATGTTCCAGGACACGCCGATGCTGCTCAGCGCACCCCCGTTCGAGCACTGGTTGCCGTAGCCCTCGGCGCCGCCGAACGTGCTGTTCACCACCCACACGGGCTGCCCGTTGTACTGGCTCAGCGCGCGCACCGCGGCGCCGCCGAGATCTGGACCGGAGCTGGCGCACACGTTGCGAAAGAAGCGCGAGTTGATGATGCGCAGCCGCCCGCCGCGCGCCCAGATCGCGCCGCCGCCGTCGGCCTCGCCCTCTTCACCCGAGGAGTTGGCGTCGACGAAGGTCAGGTTCTGGACGGTCAGGCGCGGAGTGGCCTGGTTGTCGCAGTGATCGCTGGTCCAGACCTGCAGGCGATCACACGTGTTCATGTACAGGATGCGGCTCTTGCCGCCACCGCTGAGCGTCACGAGCCCCCCGCCGTCGATGATGACGTCATCCCCGGCGTTGTTCACGACCTTCGCGGGGCGGTCGAGCGTGATCATGACCGGGTCCGCGCCGCAGCTGAAGCGGATGCGCCCGCCCTGCGCCACGGCCGCGATGAAGGCGCTGCCCGTGCAACTGGCGGCCGTGCCGTCGCCGACCACGTGCTCGGGGAGCGGGTTGTTGGTCGGCGCCGCATCCGTGGGGAGATCGCAGTCGCCGTCCGCGCGGTTGCCGGCGGGCGGCCCATCGAGAAACTGCACCGGATCGCCGGAGTCGAGGCCCTCGGCCTGCTGCGGACCATCGCTGCCGCACGCGACGAGCGCGGCGCAGATGCCCCAGGTAACCCCCGCAGCGATGCAACGCGGTACAGCCATCGACAAAGTCTGGCTTGCCACTCTCAAACCAGCAAACGTACCCCAGAGTGCTGCTCCGGTGTTTCACCGAATATTCACCGACGGGTGTCTGAGGATGTAGGCAAAAGGAATTCTGGCCGCCTCAGGTGGGCAAGAGCTCCCACGGTGGGGGCGAGAAGGACTCGACGAGATGCGCCAGGAACGCCGCCAGCTTGGGCGAGAGATGGCGGCCGCCGGGATACACGGCTTGGAGCGGACGCTCGATCGACGACCACTCCGGCAGCACGCGCTGCAACCGCCCAGCGCGCACGTGCTCCACGCAACGGTTCTCGGGCAAGAGCGCGATGCCCAGCCCCGAGACGGCTGCGCCGCCCAGCACGTCGAAGTCATTCACGATGAAACGCGGGCTGATGCGCACCGAAGCGGTCTTGCCCGCGGCGCTCGCGAGCTCCCAGCTCGCACGCTCGGCGGCTCCTCCGAAGGCAATGCAGGGCCAGTGTGCGAGCTGCTCGCTGCTGGCCGGCGTGCCCAGCCGCTCGAGCAGGGCCGGGCTCGCCACCAGCACGTTGCGCATCGTGGCCAGCGGCCGCGCAATCAGCGTAGAATCTGCGAGCCTGCCCACGCGCACCGCCACATCAAAGCCCTCCGCGATCAGATCGACGACGCGATCGTTGCACACGATCTCCAGCTGCACCTCGGGGTAGAGCATCAAAAAGCGCTCGCCGATGGCGCCGAGCTGCATGAAGTTCAGCGGCGCCGAGACGCGCAGTGGACCGCGCGGCGCCTCCTGCAGCTGCGTCACCGCGGCTTCAGCGGCTTCCAGCTCCAGCAAGATGCGCTCGGCATGCGCGAAGTAAGCGCGGCCCGTGTCCGTGAGCCGCAGCGTGCGCGTGGTGCGCTCGAGCAGCCGCGCCCCCAGCCTCTCCTCGAGCTCCAGCACTTTGCGGCTCACCGTCGACTTCGGGATGTCGAGCTGGCGCGCCGCGCGCACGAAGCTGCCCGCCTGCACGACCTTCGCGAAGACCAAGATCTCGTTCAGATCCATGGCGAGCAGATTATCCCATTGGCGGTACAGTGATTCCTGAAAAGCGCCACTAGTTCATCAGGCGGGACGGAGCTAGATTGAACTTCGTTGGAGCAAATGAGGAGAATCACTATGAATACCAATGGTTGGGCACTGGACACGGCACACTCGGGCATCGCGTTCTCGGTTCGGCACATGGTGGTGGCCAAGGTACGCGGCCGCTTCGCCAGCTGGTCCGGTAACGTGGAGATCGATGAGGCAGACCTGGCGCGCTCCCGCGTCGAGGTGGAGATCGATGCGAGCAGCATCGATACCGGCGTCGCTCAGCGCGACCAGCACCTGCGCTCGAAGGACTTTCTCGATGTGGAACAGTTCCCGACGCTGCGCTTCCAGAGCAAACGCATCGAAAACGTGCGAGGCGACCGGCTCGACGTGATTGGAGATCTGACGCTGCACGGGGTGACTCGCGAGGTCACGCTGGCCGTGGAACGCGGCGGACAGGCCAAAGATCCCTGGGGAAATCGCCGCGCCGGCTTCTCGGCGACCACGTCGATCCTGCGCAGCGACTTCGGGCTCACCTGGAACCAGGCGCTGGAGACGGGCGGTGTCCTGGTTGCCGACCGGATCGACATTGAGCTCGATGTGCAGGCCGTCCAGAACGCCGCACGCAAGACTGCCTGAAACGGGGCGCTGAAAAGGCCCGGGAGGAAAGAGGTGCGACACTAAGAAAAGGAGCGCTGCCGCGTTGTCGGAGGGCGAGGAGCGCTGCGCTATGCGGCGAGCATCGTCGGCAAGGCGGCCGCGCCAGACGTCGGCCAGGACACGTTCCTCGCGCTGTGTCGAGCGGAGCTTGGCCAGGTCGCCGATCGTCTGGCGCCTTTCCGCGGGGATTGTGCTGTTGCTCGGCATCGTACTGTGGGCGTTTTGGCCCCGCTCGGAACATGGCCCAACGGCCACGAGCAGAGCGACGAGGGCGACAACCGCGCTGGCGGGCACGATGAAAGACCGAGCCTCCTGCCACGAACGAGGTCGATGATGCCGAGATGATCGACTGCACCCGTCCCCCGAAAAGGGGGACTGCCGCGAGAGAAGAATCAGCGGGCGGGCGCTCGAGGTCACGGGCGCCTTCGAGCAATGGGCATATCCTGAGGTCGCTCGGTGATCGGCGGGGGCGAGCCCTTGCTCAGATCAGGTGGTAGCGCTGGCGCCAGCCGAGGACTTGTTTGGCGCGCTGGTTCGAGATCAGGGCGGTGCGCTCGGGCAGCTCGGACTTGAATTCCTTCACGCCGGGGAGGAAGCGGCGGATCAGCTCGCGCGAGGGTAGGTTGGAGGAGCTGTCGTCGGCGGCGATGATCAGCGGCTCGCAACCGAGCCCGTCCCGCTCGATGCCGAGGCGGCAGGCGATCGCCAGATCGCGCGCGTCGATGTAGGACCAGAGGATGCGCAGGCGATCTTCCGGGTGGTCAAAGCGCGCCTTGACCTGGGCGTGATCCTCTGGACAGAGCACATTGCCGATGCGGTAGGAGAGGATCTGCGTGCCGTCGCGGCGATGGAACATGGCGGCGGTGGCTTCGTTCACCACCTTGCTCAGCCCGTAGGTGTCCTCGGGCAGCTGCGGGTGCGCCTCGTCGATCGGCAAATATCTGGGTTCGAAGAACTCGTTCGCGAAACAAAAGCCGTAGGACGATTCGCTGGATCCGAGCACGGCCTTGCGGATTCCGAGCAAGCCGCATGCCTCGAGCACGTTGTAGGTACTCTGGGTGTTCACACGCCAAACTTCCACGTTGGCATGCAGCTGTGGCCGCGGAATCGCTGCCATGTGGATCACGCCTGCGTACGGCTCGCGGTTGCCGGTCGCATGCGGCGAAAATGCGTCGATGACCTGCCCGAGATCGGTGAGGTCCACCGTGAGCTGGCGCCCCAGTGGCTCGGCGGGCGGCCGCACGTCGATGCCGACGACGTCATAGCCCTCTTCCAGGAGATGTCTGACGACCCACTGCCCCACCTTTCCGCTGCTCCCGGTCACGATCATGCGCTTGGTTGCCATGGTGGGACTGCTCACATGCAGCGCGCGCAGGGTCAACTGTGAGTCTCGGCCCGACGTGCATCACCCCTTGCAGGGGTGAGTGCGAAGGCCAGTGATTGCCGATAGAACCCGCAGTGGCTCGTGCCGGCCGAAAGGCACACGGTAAGGTTCGTTCCGTGTCACAATGCCCACGGGGGGCAGCGGTACTACGCGAGCGGCATGGCGGGCGACTCGACGAGCAACATGGCAAAAGGCAGAATCACGCTCGACCTCGGCAACCTGCGGCGAAGAGCCGAGGAACGGCTGCACGAGCGCAAGCGCTCGGAGCGCCCGCAGGAGGCCGATCTGCAGCGCCTGTTGCACGAGCTCGAGGTGCATCAGATCGAGCTGGAGATGCAGAATGAAGAGCTGCGCGAGGCGCGCGTCGAGACGGAGTCGGCGCTCGCGCGCTACACGGAGATGTTCGAGTTCGCGCCCATCGGCTACGTGACCATCGCGATCGACGGCGCGCTGCACGAGCTGAATCACGCGGCGGCGCGCGTGCTCGGCGGCATGCGCAGCACGCTGCTGCAGCGCCGCTTCGAGTCCTTCGTGGCACCGAGCTACCGGGCCGTGTTTGCGGATCTCGTGCAGCGCGTGCTGGACAGCGAGGCCCGGGAAACGGCCGAGCTGGAGCTGCTGCCGCTCGATGGGCCCGCGGTCTCGGTACAGCTGCTGGCCGCGTTGCTCGCTCGCGCGGAGCCATTGATCTTGATCGCCGTGCAAGATGTGCCGATGCAAAGCGCGGAGCGCACGGTACCCACCACCGAGTCGGGGGTCATGATGGCCGTCAACGCGCGCTAATCGGCGCAGGGTGGCTGAGTTGGGTGGCTGAGTTGGCTGAGCCTGCGACCCGGAACGGGCGCCGGCATCAGCCCCAGATGGCTCAATTCGTACCCGAAGTTTACGCGATCGACTTTGGCACCAGCAACTCGCTGCTGGCCGCGGCCAACCGCACCGAGCTGCACCCCGCCGTGCCGCTTGACGAGCAGGCGGAAGACCCCACCGTGCTGCGCAGCGTGCTGTTCTTTCCGGAGGCGGACGGCTCCAGCGAGGAGCGCTGCTTCTTCGGCAAGAGCGCGCTCGATGAGTACGTGGCCCGGGGCGCGCGCGGCCGGCTCTTGCGCTCGCTCAAGCGCTTTCTACCCGCACGCGGTTTCTCGCGCGCGACGATCGGTCCGCGCAGCTACACGCTGGAAGAGCTGATCTCGGCGCTCCTGCGCGAGATGCGGCAGCGCGCCGACCGCTTCTTCGGCGCCCGCGTCGAGCGCGTGGTGCTGGGGCGGCCAGCGCGCTTCTCCAGCCGTGACGAGGACGATGCCTTTGCCGAGGGGCGGCTGCACGCTGCGGCGCGCCTGGCGGGCTTCACGCACGTGGATTTTTGTCCGGAGCCGGTGGCCGCGGCGCGCGACTTTCGCGGCGCTCTGCAGGGGCCCAAGCTGCTCTTGATCGGCGACTTCGGGGGCGGCACCTCCGACTACAGCCTGGTGCGCATGAGCGATGGCGGCTTCTCACTGGAGAATGTGCTCGCCACGCACGGCGTGAGCGTGGCCGGCGACGCGCTCGATGGCTCGCTGATGCGCTCCAGGCTGGCGCGGCACTTCGGCGCGGAGGTTCGCTATCGGGTGCCGCTCGGCGACAACGTGCTGCGCATGCCGCGTCCGTTGATGGAGAAGCTGTGCTCGCCCGCCGAAATGTCCTTGCTCGCGCAGCGTGATGCGCAGAGCTTTCTGCGGGACGTGCGCAGCTGGTCGCTCGGGCCCGAAGATCGCCACCACATCGACCAGCTGCTCACGCTGGTGGAGGACACGCTCGGCTTCGTGGTGTTCGAAGCGGTGGAACAGACCAAGAAGCAGCTGTCCGCGGACACGTCGACGCTGTTCTCGTTTCACGTCCCGGGCATCGACATCGATCAGGAGTTCACGCGCGAGGAGTTCGAACGCGGTGCCCGGAAGGAGCTCGACGCGATTGTCGCGGCGCTCGATGGCACGCTGCAGCGCGCGGGCGTGAGCGCGGATGCCGTGGACCTGGTGTGCCTCACCGGCGGCACCGCGCGCGTGCCGCGAGTACGCCAGGCGCTCCTGCAACGCTTCGGCGCCGATCGCTTGCACTCGCTCAGCGGCTTGCACGCCGTGGTCGAGGGGCTCGCGCGCCAGGCGCGCTGGCTGCTGCAGAACTGACCGTCAGGCGGTGACCGGCGCCCAGGCCAGCACGTCGAGCCGGCGCGCGAAATGCAACACGGGCCCCGTATCACGCAGGTGCAGGCCCGCCCAGCGCACCTGCTCCGTCGGGTCGAGCTCGGCCTCCGCCGGTTGCAGCGGCCAGGGCAGATGATGAATCTCGCCGCGATGGACACGACCTGAAGCGTCAGTGGTGTAGAGGCAGTAGCGCGCGGTGAGCCAGTCATCGAAGCTACCGGGAGCGGCCAGCATCTGCTCACCGCTGGGCCCATAGCGCGCGCGCAGGCTGGCGCTGGGCCCGGCCAGGCGCCGGCTGTCGTACCGCACGCCCGCGCCTTCGGCCGAGCGCGCGATGCGCGCCCAGAAGTACGGCAGATGAAAGCTGGCGCGCGCGCCGAGCACCGCGGGGCAGCACGCCGCGTCGAGACTGAAGAAGTAAACGCCCGGCTTCCCGCCGCGCCGCACGTAGGTGCGCACATTCAGCTCGGCGAACGCCGAGACCCAGGGCAGCCGGTTCAGCGCGGGCAAGCCGACCTGCGTCATGTGGAAGGGCACGACCCCGATCCAGCCTTCGCCCTCCCAGAGGTCGAGCTCGAGTGCTGCCGGCACCAGCGCGCGCAGCTCGTCCGCCCGCACCGGCCAGTGCGCGAACAGCAGATCGTGCCAGCTCATCGTCATGATGAATGGCGCGTCCGGCAGCGGATACGGGCGATGCTGCGTGTGCACGAGCAGCTCGCGCCAGGCGCTCGCAGGAAGAGGGTCCTTCGCGTCGGTCATCTCGAACCGTGCCGGACCCAACTTAGGCCCCCGAGGTTCCCGCCACAAGGGCGCGGGGGACGTTCAGCGCAGTCTTTGCAGTATTTCCCCGTTGTGCAGCGTACTGTGCCCGCGCGCCAGCAAGACAAAATCGCCGGCAGTGTCGAGCACGCCATACGAGCCGTTGCCGAGCACTCGCTGGACCTCCTCGCAGCCGCCCCAGCGCAAGCTGCGATCGCTATACAGGACGTAGGCCGCGTCTCCGATCCCCAGCTTGAGGGCGAGCAGTGTGGCTCGCCGCGCGAGGTGAGGGCCCTCGTACTCGCCAACGCTCAGCGAAGCCTCGGCCGGAATCAGAGCCGCGACGCTGCGAAACGCCTCCAGGCGCGCGCTATCGTCCGCAGTCCAGCCGAACGAGACGTGCGAGAATCGATCCGTGGCGCTGGCGGGCTGGAATGCGCTGAATCGGACGGCGCTCACCAGGCTGCAGAACGCCAGCGCGAGCACCACGGGCGCGCGCGAGTGACGTGAGCGTACCGCCAGAGCGAAGATGGCGGCGACAAACATCAGCGGCAGGAAGTGCGTTGCATAGTGATAGTGCACATCGACAATCGTCGACCCGCTGTTGGCCAACCCGACGACCACCAGTCCGGGCACCAGGAGGAACCAAGCCCTCCGGTAGCGCAGCGGTAGAAACGCGAGCGGCACCAACAGCTGCAACGCCAGCAGCAGCTTGTCTTCGCTGAGCAGCCGGCTCAGCGTGTACAGCGGGTTGGAGGCCACGGTGAATAGAACGCCACCGAAATTCTTGACGGGCGGCGAGATCAGCTCCGAGTAGTAGCTGGCGAAGCGCAGCGGACCGAACTGACGCATCCACACGAACTTGATCAGTACGAACCAGGCGAGGCCGGTGGCCGCCAGCACCAGTCCCTGACGCACGGCCCCGGCGTTGCGCTGTCGAGCATTCCACGCCAGACCGGCTCCGACAGCGGCGACGCTGATCGCCACATCCTCCCGGCAGCAGAGCGCGAGCAACACCGCGAGCCAGAATGCCAGGCCGCCCGCATGCCGGGCATGGAAGTAGGCGGCCCAGAGCAGGAAGAAGGCGCTCAAGGGTAGGAAATGAAAGTCGTAGAAAGCGGGGCCGTGCAGCGCCGGATGCGAAAGGTAGGCGAGCACGAAGATCAGCGCGACCCAGCCGCTGCGGAGCCAGCGCTCGGCGAGCAGAAACAGCGGCACCGCCGCTCCGACCATCAGCACGGTCTGCAACACCAACAGCGTCTCCGCGCGGGGCGCCAGCGCGTAGACAGGCAGGAGCAAGTACAGCAGAAACTCCGCGTGCTCCCGGAAGTAGTGCTCGCCGAGCGCGATGCCGTGGCGGCCGTGCAGCGTGTTCCAGAACAAATTTTCGAACAGGCCGAGATCGTACGTGGAGCTCAGCATGCGAGCGTGCAGCACCAGGCTGCCGACCAGAATGAACGCTGCCGCCGCCAGGATCGCCAGCGAAGCGAGCAGCCTCGGCACCGCCCGGGACGATCGGAGCGACGTGACGCGCAGTTTCAGCCGCGCGGCGCGATAGGCCGGCGCCGCCTGGCGGCAGCTGTGCTGGAGCCCGAGCCCCACGGCTCCGGTCACCAGCAACAGGAACACAGGCCGGTCCACGAAGGTCGCAGGACTGAGCAGCACGGGCGCGGGCCAGATCGCCAGCAGCGGTGCAGCGCGGCGCGCCCACGTGCGTAGCTCCGTCGCTTGCCCGGCGCGCAGCCGCAGCCAGAGCGCGACGCTCACCCCCAGCGCAGCG
>JAICTU010000707.1 GCA_025936205.1 Polyangiaceae bacterium
CGCCCCACCGCCTCCAGCTTCTGCGCCTGGCGCATGTTCTCTTCGAGCTGCCGCTCGCGCGAGACATCGCGAGCGATCGTCGAGAACAGCTCGACCTGGCCGTCGGGGCCGCGATGACACAAGAGCACCAGCGACATCGGTACACGCGAGCCGTCGTGGCGCTGGAACTCGAGCTCCGTGCGCCAGGCGCCCTCGCGCGCGGCCTCACCCAGCCCTTCCGTCACCAGCCGCTGCAGCGACTCGGCGGTATACGCGCCATCGAGGCTGCGGCCTGCCACGTCGTCGCCGGCGCCGATTCCAAGGAACTGGCGCCCGGCGCGGTTCAGGTAAACCAGCTTGCCGCCGGGGTCGACCACGGCCACAAAATCGCTGGTGGCATCCAGGATCTGCGCGCGCTGCTCGCGCTCCTGCTCGGCCGCACGCCGCGCCGTCACGTCCATCATGGCCCCGACCGTGCGCACCGGTACGCGCTGCCCGGCGACGTCGGAGAAATGGGTCGAGCAACGTGTGAGCAGCCAGCGCAGGCCCAGCCGGGGATGGAGATAGCGATGCTCCACGTCGTAGTAGCCGCTGCCGCGCGGATCATGGGCACGCGCCACGGCGGCGTGCAGCCCATCGATGTCATCGGGATGCACGCGCGCGAGCAGCGTGCTGGCAGACCCCGGTTCGGACTGGCTGACACCCAAGATCTCGCGCTGCCGAGGGGACCAGTAGACGCGCTCCGCCTTCGGGTCCTCCAGGTGGTTGTGCTCGAAGATGCCGAACTGGGCCGCGCGTTCCGCCTCTTCGAAACGCGTCTCGGCGAGGCGTAGCTCCTGCTCGATGTTCGTGCGCTCGGTCACGTCCATGACGGACCCGATCGTCTCACGGGGGCGAAGCTCGCCATCGACCTCGACGAAGCTCGTCCGCGCGCGGTGCTGCAACCAACGCAGCGCACCATCTGGACCGACTACGCGATGCACGAAGTCCACCCGGCCGCCGCTTGTCGCATTCAGCGCACTTTGGAACACCTGCTGCGTACGAGGCAGATCGTCGGGGTGGAGGTTTGCCCACAGGGCTTGGACGCCCGCGAGTGACTCGCCACGGCAGGCGTACAGCTCACGACAGCGTGCGGAGACGCTGAATTCAGCGCTTCCATGCTGCCAGGCATAAGTCCCGATGCCCCAGGCCTCCACGGCGGCGTCCAGCTGTTCCACCGCTGCAGTGGGTGCGCGCATATCTCATTACCCTAACGGCCGCGCGCGCTGTTTGTCGAGCGCTTGGCGTCACCGCCGGGGGATTCAACCGCCAGCAGCGAGCAGCTGTCGAAGTAGTTCCGGACAGTCCACAGCGACCTGGACGCAGCTGCCGAGCGTCGCCAGATCGTTCAGCCCGAGCGGAGCGGCCGGGGCGGCTCGACCGCAGTTGGGGCCCTCGGGATAACGCGCGACGGCGACCGGGATCAGCTCGCCGAGACACGCATCCAGCGTGCTCGCCGATACCGGACAGCCCAGCACGCCTTCCAGATCCCCGGCGGCCCCCACCAGACCGGCGGCGGCCAGCAGCGTCCCCGCGAAGCGTGGATCCGATGTCGTCTCGCGACAGCGATTCACGGCATCCAGACACGGCAGATCGGCCCCGAATTGCGCGGCGACGTTCGCGGCGCTCGCGCCGATCCAGCCGCAGAAGGCCTCCCGGGCGGCGGGCTGCGCGAGCGCCTGGAGGGCGCCGCCCGCGGCGGGTGCAGGCGGCGGCTCTTCTGCGGGCCCATCCCAAGGCAGGCCCGTCAAGATCGTCGTGTCCTCAGCCCGGCCACCGCACGCGCTCGATGCCAGCAGGCCAAACAATCCCCATGCGAGCGGCAGTGCTTTCACAGGCTCACACGATAGCGCATCCCGCTGCGCGGCGGGCGCACTTCGATGCCCGCGGATTTTTGGCCGCCCCTCAGGGCTGCGCGAGCGCTCGGCTGCGATAGACGGCGAGATCGCCCCACGGGAGCGCGAGCCGAGTCAGCCAGGAACGCGGCGGCAGAGGCAGATCGACGGTGCAGATCCGAATCTCACGCCTGCTGGCGATGGCCTCGAGGGCAGCGAGCAGCGCCTCCAGCCGTTCGCCCGAGAACGGGCAATACAAGAAGAACACGGAACCGCTCGCGAGCGCCCCGGTCCAGGCACTGGCGTCTCCGTCCTGGATGGAGCACCGTGAGAGATTCAGTCCCGTGGCGAGAGAGCGCGCGGATCGGGCCAGATGGGACTGCACCTCGATGCCCACCGCGGTCGCTCGCGTCAACAAGTGCGTGAGGAGCAGCGCCCTGCCGAGGCCGGAACCGACATCCACAAAGGTGTCGCGCTCGCCCACGCCGGCCGCGTCGATCATGCGCAGCAATGCGTCGACGGAACACGGCAGGTAGGGCACACAGCCGCGCGGCAGCTCGGCACTGTCATCGGGTACTTCTTCGATACCGAGCACCAGATCGAGCCAGGCGTCGCGCTGTGCCGCTGGCACCGCCAGCAGGCTGCTGCGAAACTCCGCACGCTCGCTCGTTCCACTCATGAGCTGCACCCGCACGGCCTGCGCGTCAGCGCGAACGGTAGCGTCCATGGCGTCGATCCCGAGTCATTCTCAGCGTGAACGCGCAGGATATCACGAAAGCCCTCGGCGCCGCGCAGCAGCGTCAGTCGATCCGCCTTCCCGCACGGAGGGCTGGCGATTATCGTCTGGACCATGTCTATCTCCCCGACCGCCTGGTCGTGCCTGTGCCTTGCTGGCCTGCTGAGTGGTTCCATGGCCTGTTCCAGCGACTCGGACGCAGAACAGACGGCGGGCAGGCTCGCTGCTTCCGGAGGGACCGGCGGCACGCAGAATGACGCCAGCGCGGGCAGCGGCGCTGCGGGCGCGCCGGCCCCCTCGTCCAGCGGGGCCAGCGGGCTGGGCTCGCGCAGCTCCGAGAGCCCGAACGTGGTCGGCATCGCAGATCCCGGTGCCGATGGTGCAACATCGGCTCCTGGAGGCGCGCCAGGCGGCGGAGTTGCACCGGGCGCAGGGGTCACGCCGGACGCGGGCAGCCCTTTGCCGACCCGCGGTGTATGTCCCACGGGCCCTTTCGCGGCCAGCCCCTTGCCGGCCGGCGCCACTCCGCAGCCGATCTGCACCGGCATGACGTTCATCGAAGGCGCGGTCTGGTTTCAGGAACGCAATACGCTGTTTTTCTCCGACTTCCAGATCCGTGACGCCGCCTCCAACTTCAACGGCCGGATTCTCTCGTACACGCCAGGTGGCCAAGTTGCCGGCAGCCCGTGCCAGGAGTTCATCACGAACTCGGGCACCAACGGCCTCGTGATCGGCTTCGACGGCAATCTGCTCGGAGCGCGGCACAGGGACCAGACGCTGACCCGCTTCGATCTGGCCAGCAAACAGGCGAGCGTGTTGGTGCCGAACTTCAACGGCCAGCCCTTCAACTCGCCGAACGACATCGCGATCCGCAGCGATGGCAATCTGTACTTCACGGATCCGAACGACATGCTGGGCAATCGCACCTCGGTGCTGCCCATGCAAAC
>JAICTU010000773.1 GCA_025936205.1 Polyangiaceae bacterium
GGAACAAGCACTCCAGCGCGACGTCTGGTAGTCCGTCACAACAAGCAGACGGCCCCAGCACCCAAGCGCCCGCCCGGGTCCGCGATGAAGCTCGCGCCCCCGCGCAGTACCGCACACCCAAACCTCATCCCACCACTCTCCAACTCTCCAACTGGTCACCTATCCGCGCAGCGCGGATAACACGCGCAGCGCCATAGTCACCGCCGCCCGTCTCCGCGTCTCCGTATCCCCTCCCGCGTCCGCCCGCAGCGCGAAGCGCGAGGACGGCGCTTGGGAGGGGCCGCGCGCGCAGGCCCGCAGGGCCGAGCACGCGGGGGTGGGCATCAAAATCTAAACCATCACATGCGGCACAAACCGACTGCGGTCGTCCGTCACCAGCGCGCGCGACTCGCGGATGCCCATGCCCGCCGGCTCGCCGTCGATCAACCAGCTGCCGAGCACGGGGTGCATTCCGTCGAACTCCGGCAAGAGGCGCAGGGCTTGATAGACGTAGCCTTCGTCGCCGTAGTCACCGTCGGTCTGTTCGACGGTGCGTGCGTCTTGCACGAGGGTGACGTTGGCACCTTCGCGTGAGAACAGGGGCTTCTTGGCGTAGCTGCGCAGGTCGCGCGGGCTGCCGAGATATGCCGGCAACAAATTCGGGTGATCCCGAAACATTTCCCACAGGATCGCGAGCAGGCCTTTGTTGGCGAGCAGCATGTTCCACGCGGGTTCCATCCAGTGCATGCGGTGTTGCACGCCGCGCAGGTGGCGGGCGAAGTCTTCGTGGCACATCCACTCCCAGGGGTAGAGTTTGAAGACGTTGCGCATGGGTGTGAGCGAGAGGTCGACGAATGCAGCCTGGGCCGTGTCGTAGCCGATTTGCAGCATCGGGATTTCGACGACGTCGAGGCCGGCACGCAGCGCCGTGTCCATCAAGTAGGAAACGGTGAGGCGGTCTTCGAGGGATTGTTCGGTGGTCGCGAAGTGTACGGGCCCCGGGAACAGGTAGCCGCCCTGTTTGAGGCTGCGCCACTTGTCGACGAGGCGTTCGTGGAGGGAGTTGTATTGATCCGCTCCGTGCCGGGTGTCTTCGAACCAGTACCACTGGATCACCGCCGCCTCGAGCAGCGAGGTTGGGGTGTCGGCGTTGTATTCGAGCATCTGCGGCTCGCCGTTGCCGTCGAAGACGAGGTCGAAGCGGTCGTAGAGGGCGGGCGTCTCGCGCTCCCAGCTGTCTTCGATCAGGGGAATGGCGATGGGAGGTATGCCGAGCTCGCGGTAACGTTTGTTTTCGATCACGTGCGCCACCGCCTGGATGCAGATCTCGCTCAACTCGGCCGTCGCTCGTTCGATGCGTTCGATCTCGGCGGACGTGAATGCGTAGTACGCGCGCTCGTCCCAGTAGCGCACGTCGTCGCTGGTGTGAAACAGCAGGCCCTGGGCCTCGACCACGCGCTGCCAGTTGGCGCGTGGTGCTACCGTGCAGCGTTTCACTCAGGCACCCCCGCTGAAGTGCCCTGCCCCGGTCGTGCCGAAGCCGCCGCGCGAGACGGTGGCGTGCGGCACCGCCCCGCCGTGCGGTGCCGTGTAGGAGCCGCCATACACGTGATGTCCGATCGGCGTGTAGCCACCGTACCAGTACCTATGCCGCGTGGTGCCGGGCGCGCAGTTGTCGTCGTCGACGACGTTGCCATTCTCGTCGACGCAGTGGCGGACCGTCGCGGGTCCGGTGTTGCAGGCCTGGAGCGCGGCAGCCATGGCCGCGACGAGTGTGGTTTGAATCGAAGCAGATCGGCGCATCACGGGCAACGATAGCGTGGCGCGACCGCCCCCAGTAGCGGAGGCAGTAGCGCCGAAGCGACACGGCAGCCCGTCCGGCGCCAAGCTGAAAACGTGCGCAGTAGTAGGCGGCGCCCAGCCCGGATGTGCTATGCAGCGCGTCCCATGAAGGTCGCGCTGCTGTATCCGCCGACGTGTGATCCGACGGCTCCGTATCTCGCGCTGCCGACGCTGAGCGGCTGGCTGCGCGCTCACGGCCATCAGGTGCTGCCGATCGACGCCAATCTGGAGGGCTGGGAGCACCTGCTGTCGGAGCCGGAGCTCACCCGCCTCGCCCAGCGGCTGGAGCAGCGGCGTCAGGCGCTCGAGCAGCAGCCCGCCCTGGCCCACACCGATCAGCTCGCCTATGCCACGCTGCTGAACGCAGCCGCGGATGCTCGCTACGCGCCGGGCGCGATCGCAGAGGCGCTCTCCGTGTTTCGCGATCCGGCGCGTTTTTACCGGCAGAGTGATTACGCCGAGGCGGTGCGCACCGTGGAGTCGGCGCAGCGGCTGATCTCGGCCGTGTACACGCCGCTGGGCCTGGATTTCGTCGCCTATCGCACGCCATTTTCGCTGATGAACGCGACCGAGATCGAGCGCGACGCGGCACCCGAGCGGAATCCCTTCCACCCGGCGTTCCAGCGCATCGCGGAGCGCGTGCGCCAGGAGGGTTGCCCGCTGGTGGGGCTCTCGGTGGCCTTCCCCGGGCAGATCCAGCCGGCATTTTCACTCGCTTACACGCTGCGGCGCGAGCTGCCGGGCGTGTATCTCACGGTGGGTGGCCCGGCGCTCACACAGATGTTGCTGCGGCTGAAGCCGGAGGCGCTGGAGCGCGCGCTGGGGCCGTTCGACTCGGCGGTGGCGTATGAGGGCGAGTTCGCGCTGCTGGAGCTGATCGAGCAGCTGGAGCGCGGGGA
>JAICTU010000140.1 GCA_025936205.1 Polyangiaceae bacterium
ACCGCGCGGGCAGCGCCCACGAGGAAGCAGGACCCGGTAACCACGACCAGCCCCTGAGGCCCGACCTTGGCCCGGGCACCCTCGATGGCACGGCCCACGTCCGGACAGATGCGCCCGGGATAATACTTCACCATCTCCGCGGGATCGACGGCGCTGCTCACCGGCGGCGCAACGTAAAAACGATGCGCGGCGCTGTGCTCCAAGCGATCGAGCATGCTCTTCCAGTTCTTGCTCTGGATCGCGCCGAACACCAGCGCGACGTCGGAGCGCGTACCGGCGCCGCCGGCCAGACTCGAGTCGATGATGTGCGACAGACACACGGCCGCGTCGGGGTTGTGCGCGCAGTCGAGCAGCGTGAGCTCCTGGCCGCTGCGATGCAGCAGCTCATTGCGGCCCGGCCAGACTGCCGTTTCCACGCCCAGCGCCATGGCATCGGGGCTGATGCCCAGCGCGCGTGCGATGGTGGTCGAGACCGCCAAATTGGTTCCGTACATGGCGATGCGCGGGTAGGCGAGTTGAGCGCCCTGGTAGGGCTCCGCATCACCCAGCGGCAGCAGCTCCGCGCCGACCTCGGCGCAGCGACGCTCCACCTCCGCCATGCCGTCCGGATGCAGCCGCCCGATCACGACCTTGCTGCCCGCCTTGATGATGCCGGCCTTCTCGCGAGCAATGTCGGTGAGCGAGTTCCCGAGCACGTCCATGTGGTCGAAGGAGACGCGCGTGATGGCGGCGATGACCGGTGGCGGGATGACGTTGGTCGCGTCGAGCCGGCCGCCCATGCCCACCTCGACGACGGCCCAGTCGACCTTGGCCTCTCGAAACGCGAGAAACGCCATCAGCGTCGCCACCTCGAAGAAGGTGAGATCGGGAGCCCGATCCATCACTTCATCGATCAGTCGCGCGAGCACGTCGTCCGAGATCGGCGTGCCGTCGATCTGGATACGCTCGGCGAAACGATTCAGATGCGGCGAGGTGTACAACCCGACGCGCTTGCCTTGCGCGCGCAGCATGGATGCGGTGAATGCGCACACGCTGCCCTTGCCGTTGGTCCCCGCCACGTGAATCGCCCGAAACGAGCGCTCGGGGTGGCCGAAATCGGCGCACGCTGCCTGCATGCGCTCGAGGCCAAACTGCCTGCCGCGGTGAAGCAATCCATATAGCCGCTGCAGGCTTTGTTGCAGATTACGACTCACCGCTCCTCGATATCACAACAGGTGGTTCCCGACACCGCGTCGAGCTCAAACCGCTCGCCGCTCAACCCACCCTGCGAGGCGGCGCCACCGCACCCGGCCAAAACATGCGTGCAGGGTTTCAAACCCCGCTCCAAAGCGCAAATATTTTGTACTTCTACCTCGGTGGGCGCGCGCCTCCGGAGAGACCGCACGCACCTTCCCTCACACGCTGAGGCGGCCACTGGGCCCGGTTTGGCCCATCGGAGCGCGTGGAGCAACGCGCGCGCCCCTTTTCCGCGAGAGCGCAGTATCACGCGAGCGTGATGCAAGTGCAGGTGCGCATTCAGCGCGTAGGTCCGGTCGAAGTTCCTCTGCCCGCGTATCAGACGCCGGGCTCCGCGGGGCTGGATTTGTGTGCCGCGTTGTTGGAAGCCGTGCGCCTCGAGCCGGGCCAGCGCAGGCTGATCCCGGCGGGCCTGCGCATCGAGCTCCCTCCGGGCTACGAGGGGCAGGTACGGCCGCGCTCCGGTCTGGCCCTGCGCCACGGCGTCACCGTGCTCAACTCGCCGGGGACCATCGACTCCGACTACCGCGGAGAGTTGGGGATCGTCCTGATCAATCATGGCGCAGAAAGCGTGCAGATTGCCCCGCTCGATCGCATCGCGCAGCTGGTCATTGCCCCGGTGATAGCGGCTCAGTTCGAGCTCGCGCTGAGCCTCTCGGAAACGGGCAGGGCCGCAGGCGGGTACGGCTCGACGGGCCTCTGAACGCGCGCGGCTTCCCCAGCGGCTGGCCCGGTGAGTGCTTGCCCGGTGGAGACGGCACGCGGCGCCAGGGGCAGCACGCGACTGAGAAAGCGGTGCAGATGCATGCGCAGTTGGCCGCGCTCGATGTCGCGCGTGATGATGTGGTACGAGCGCGGCAGGATCAGCAACTCCTTCTCCCACGCCGGCGTGCCCAGCCCGGCGTAGATGCGCCGGGCATTGCTGACCGGGCAGACGTGATCCTGGCGGCCGTGAGCGACGAATGCCGGACAGCGGATCTCGCCGAGCCGCGCTTCCAGGCGCCGCCCAGCCAGGCGCAGGTCGTTGCCGGCATACGCGGGTTGCGCGTCATAGGTTACCTGCGTGTGCCGCAGGACCGCGTCGCGGATGTCCACCCCGGCCTTGGGCAACGCGAAGTCAGGCACGCCCAGCGCCGCCATCAGCTGCAAGCCGAGGGCAGGGAAAGGCCAACGCAAACGGATCGGAGAAGCCAGGACCCCGATCGCCAGCACGTCGTCGGGACGGTCAGCAGCCAGCTCCAGCGCCAGGAGCGAGCCCATCGAGGAACCCACCACGATCGCGGGCCCCGCGCCCGCCTTCAGCAGGGCATCCAGCCCCGCCTCGGCGCCGCGGCGCCAGTCGCTCCAGCGCGACTGCGCCAGGGCGTGCACACTCTGACCGTGACCCGGCAGCAACGGAGCGAGCGCCCGCAGGCCCAGCTCGCGAGCCAGCTCGACGATCATGAGCACCTCTTCCGGCGTGGCCCCGAAGCCGTGCAACGCCAGCACCCCGGGCGCGGCGCCCGCCGCCTCCAGTGTGCCGAGCGGTACTCCACCCTTCATTTTCCACACCCTCCTGCTCCCCCGGCAGCTGTTCCCCCGGCAGCCGTTCCCCCGGTAGCGGTCACGGATCCCCTCGTTTGATACCGTAGGCGCGAATCTTCTTGTGCAAGTTGGTGCGCTCCACACTCAGGATGACCGCGGCGCGCGAGATATTCCAGTCGGTATCGATCAGCGTCTGCAGAATATACGCGCGCTCGGCGGCATCGCGGTACTCGCGCAGCGATAACTTTTCGCCGCTGGCAGGCGCAGCCACTGGCGCGACCGCGGCGCTCGCGCTAGGGGCCCCGGGAGCGGGGCGGGGATCGTCGTCGAAGGGGCTGAGGTGGGGATCCTCCGGCAGGTCGGCGATGCTGATCACGTCACTCGACAGGATCGCGGCCCGCTCCACCACGTTCTTCAGCTCGCGCACGTTGCCGGGCCAGGTGCGCTGCTGCAACGCCTGGAAGAAGGCGGGGTCGATGCGCTTGGTGCGCAGCCCGTTCTCCTTGCAGAACGACTCCACGAAGGCTTCGGCCAGGAGCGGGATGTCCGAGGGACGCTCGCGCAAGGCCGGCACGTGGATCGGAAACACCTCAAGCCGGAAGAACAGGTCCTCGCGAAAGCGCTGGGCCGCCACCTCGCGGCCGAGGTCCTTGTTGGTTGCGGCCAGGATGCGCACATCGACATGCATCACGTGCTCCGAGCCCACGCGCGAGAGCTCACCGTTTTGCAGCACGCGCAGCACCTTCGCCTGCGCGCTCAGGTCCATGTCGCCGATCTCGTCCAGAAAGAGCGTGCCGCCGTGCGCCTGCTCGAACAGGCCGCGCTTGGAGCCGTGGGCGCCGGTGAACGCGCCGCGCTCGTGGCCGAACAGCTCGCTCTCGATCAGATCACGCGGCATCGCCGCGCAGTTGACCTTTACGAACGGCCCGTCGTGGCGCGGACTCAGCCGGTGCAGCGCACGGCTCACCAGCTCCTTGCCGGTGCCGCTCTCGCCTGTGATCAACACGTTGGCCTTGGTGGGTGCCACGCGATCGATGTCGCGGAAGAGCCGCTGCAAGGGCTCGCTCGTGCCCACCATCTGATAGCGGCGCTCGATCTCGAGCCGCATCTGCTCGACGGTGCGCCGCAGCCGCGCGCCGCGAATGCTGTTTTCGACGCTGACCACGATGCGATCGCGGTTCAGCGGCTTCTCGAAGAAATCGCTCGCGCCGAACTTGATGGCTTGCACGGCGTCTTGCACGCTCGCGTGCCCGCTGATCACGACCACTGGAATGTCGCGCGTGGCTTCGTCACCCTTGACGGCTTCCAGCAGATCGAGCCCGCTGCGCCCGGGCAGCTTCAGATCCACGATCGCCAGATCGATCGGGTGCAGCGGATTCTTGAAGCTCTCCAGCGCGTCTTCCGCGCTCCCCGCCTCCAGCACGCGGTACCCCACCCCGGAGAGCACCATGCTCAAGGTGCGCCGGATGTTCTTCTCGTCGTCCACCACCAGCACCGTGGAGGGCGGCGTGACCGGCAGCGCCGGTTCCCCCGTGGCGTTGGCCTGGGCTTCCGTCACTGCGGCGTCCCCGCGGCTGCGCCAGCGGGCGGCGCACTCGTGGAGGGATTGCTGACCGGGGGCGCGCCGGGTGCCGCCGGCGCCGAGCTCTGCGGCTCCGTTTCCAGGCGGGCGAGGAAGCGACGCGCGGGAACGGCGAAGGGGCTCTCCGGATATTCCTTCAGCACCCGCTCGAAGGCCGCGGCCGCCTGCTTCTGATCCTTCATCTTCAGATAGGTCTCGCCCATCAGTGTCACTGCCTCGGGCTCGAGCCCCGAGTTCTTGTAGCGGTCCAGCGCGTAGCGCACGCGCTCGATCGCCGGGGGATACTGATCGCGCTTCAGATAGAAGCGGGCAACGTACAGCTCATGGCGGGCGAGCACGCCCGTCACCACCAGCAACATGTAGTCGAGCTCGACCCGCTTCGCATAATTCGGATAATCCGCGAGGAACGCCTGCAACGAGGTATAAGCACCGCGCACGCTCGCCAGATCGCGCTCCTCCAGCGGCGGCTGAAACACGCTCGACCCGGACTGCAGGAACTGCGCGCGCACCACGCGATAGCGCGCGTAGGGCACTTCCGGATCGCTCGGGTAGTCCTTGGCGAAGCTCTTGTACGCCACGGTCGCCTCTGCGTACTTCTCTTGACGGAACGACGCATCCGCGAGCCGCAGCTCCGCCAGGCGCGCATAGCGCGTGTAGCTGAAGTCTTTGCGCACGCGCTCGAGCAGGCGCGTAGCGACCTCCCAGTCCTGATCGAGGAAAGCGTTCACAGCCTCCTCGTAGGCCACACGAGCCTCTTCCTGGTATTGCTCCGCGGTCGTGGCCTGTCTGGGCGCAGGCGCGCAGGCGTTCGCGGCCAGCACCAGGAAGCACAATCCGATCCAGCCCTTCGGCCTCATGTGGCGGTGGTAGCCGCTCGAGCCGGCTCGCGCAACCCTTTGCCAATCCCGAAGGCTGGCAGTAAGGGTAGTCACCATGCCGGAAAGAGTTCCCATGACGCCCCGGGGCGCGGCCAAGGTCAAAGAGGAGCTGGCGCGGCTGAAGGCCGAGCGCCCCAAGATCTCGCGAGAAATCGGCATCGCGCGCGACCACGGTGATATCAGCGAAAACGCGGAGTACCACGCGGCCAAGGAGCGCCAGGGGATGGTCGAGGCCCAGATCAAGGACCTCGAAGACAAGCTCGCGCGCGTGGAGATCATCGATCCGGCGAAGCTCTCGGGCAGCAAGGTGCGCTTCGGCGCCACCGTGTCGCTGTCCAACGTGGAGACCTCGGAGGCCTCGACCTACCAGATCGTGGGAGCTGACGAGGCGAACATCGAAGAGGGCACCATCTCCGTGTCCGCTCCGCTCGCCCGCGCCTTGATCGGTAAGGAATCCGGGGACGAAGTGACGGTCACCTTGCCGGGTGGGCGTCGCACCTACGAAATCACCGACGTCGAGTTCCGTTAGGACAGGGCTCGGCGCCGCCCGGAGCCCGGCGTCCCCAGAATAGGCCCCACGACCTACTCATTTGAGTCCGGTCGGTGCGCGTCTCGATGATTGCGAGATTGCTACCGTCCGGGGCAGCGGTGGTATAGAGGCGGCGCGTGGCCCAGGAAGAAGCAACCAAGGTCTCCAAGCGCGCCCAGCGCCGAGCCGCCGAGGATTCGGAACATCCAGAAGCTGAAGGCGCGGCAGAGGCCGACGTGGAGGCCGGAGACGACGCTGCCCAGCAGCCGAGCGCGCCGCCCGCGGCGCCCGCCCCGAATCGCCAGGCACGCCGCCAGGCCGCCGCCAAAGCCCGTGCCGACCGCAAACGCGAGCGCACGGAAGCGGCGGCCATCGGTCTCGACGCCGGCGAGATGATGGACGATGCGCTGGTGCGCGCGACGGACAAGGTCAGCCGCTTCGGCCGCAAGCACTGGAACGTGATCCAGTGGGTCCTCGCCCTCGGCCTGATCGGCGGGATCGGCTTTCAGATCTACACCTGGCGCACGCGCAGCCTGGACGCAAAGAGCACGGATCTGCTGTTCGAGGGCGCACAGGCGGAGCAGGGGACGATCGGCGATCCCAAGGAGCAGGGCAAGGCGGACGCGAACGGCGTGATCTCGCCCAACCCGATCTTCGAAACGGAAGCTGCCCGTCAGGCTGCCGCACTCGCGGCCTATCGAAAGGCGGCCGAGGAGCGCCCCGGCAGTGCCGTGGAGGGCTTCGCACGCCTCGGCGAGGGCGGCGTGCTGCTCGAGATGGGCAAGGCGGACGAAGCGCTGGACGTGTTCCAAAAACTCGCCGGCAGCTCGATCGCCCAGAAGGTGCCGGATGTGCGCGCCGGAGCCCTGGAGGGCAAGGGGCACGCGCTCGAAGCCAAGGGCGATCTGGCCGGAGCGCGCAGCGCCTTCGAGGAGCTGGCAACGGTTCCGGGCTTCGAGAACCCGGCTCTGTACCAGCAAGCGCGCATCGCGACCGCGCAGAAGGACCTGCCGGCGGCCAAGGCGGCCTTGTCCAAGCTGTTCAAGGCGCTCGGTTCGCCCAAGGCGGCCAGCATCGGCGGCCTGCCGGAGCGCCCCGACTTGCTGCGCGAGCGCGCCACGGCGCTGGCCGGAGTCATCGATCCGATGGAGAAAGACGTTCAGGTGCCCAAGCCGCCGCTCGGGAACGACGCCGTACAGCAGATGCTCAAGCAACTGGAGGAGCAGGGTGTCGTCACGCCACCGGCAGCGCCCGCGCAGTGAGCTCGCGCTGCTGCGTGTCGGGCTGATGGGCGGGCTGCTGGGAGCAAGCGCTTGCCAGTCGAGCGCCGGCGTCAACCCGGAGGTACCTCTCTGGGTGCATCGCCCGAGTGGGTCGATGCAGCTGCTTTACAGCCGCACCATTCTCGCGCAGTCCCGCGTCGTGGGCGAGCCGTATGAGCGCGGCGGCACCGAGCTCGACGTCGGGCATCGGCGCGTGTTCGTCGGTTCGCGCGACCACGGCATGTACGCGCTGCAGGCGACCGATGGCGACGTGCTCTGGCGTTTCGAGACGCTGGGCCCGGTGCAGGCGGAGGCCAAATATGACGCGCGCGAGGACGCGCTCTATTTCGGCTCCAACGACGGGGCGCTGTACAAGGTGGCGGCCGGCACAGGCCAGATGCAATGGCGCTTCGCGACCGGGGCCGAGGTCTCGCACCGTCCGGTGCTGAAAGACGGCCTGGTCTACATCACCAACGCCAACGATACGGTGGTCGCCATCAACGCCAAGAGCGGCGCGATGGTCTGGAACCAGCACCGGCCCCCCGCGCTGGGCATGGAAGTGGCCGGCCATGCGGGGCCGTTGGTCTGGCGCGGGCTCGTGTTTACGTGCTTCAGCGATGGCACAGTGACCGCGTTCGACGCGCGCAACGGCGACGAGCGCTGGGCGCCGGTCGATCTCTCCGCGATCGCCGAGCAGACGCTGGGGGAGCTGCCGACGTACCTCGACGCTGATACGACGCCGGTGCCGGACCTGCTCGAAGAGCAACCGGTCGTGTACGTGGCGAGCTACGAGGGCGGCGTCTTCGCACTCAATGCCGACACCGGCTCGCGCGTGTGGAGCAACACCAATGTGCGCGGCGCGAGTGAGCTCGTGCTCTGGGAGCAGCCCGGCTACACGCCGCCCGGCGAGTCCACGCCGGTGCCCGCACGCAAGCTGCTGATCGCCTCCACCGGCACCAGCGGCCTCTGGGCGATCGATCCGAGCAGCGGCAACGAAGTCTGGCACCGCGAGGTTCCGCTCGGCGGCAGCTCGCGCGCCGTGCCGATCGAGGGCGCCTTGATGTTCTCGACCACGCAACAGGGGCTCTTCTTGCTCTCGCCGCTCGACGGGCGAGTGATCGACGGCATCCACACGGGCGAGGGCTTTTCGATGCCGCCCTCCGTCTACGGAGAGCGCGCCTTCATCGTCTCCAACGGCGGGCGCTTCTATAGCTTCGTCGTCGTGCCGCCGACCTGAGCACGACGGGAATGCCGCGAGCGGAACCGCGCCCGGACCGCGGTAGCCCGCACTCAATGCCGGGACGCAGGGAGCCGTTATGGGTCGCATGCCCGGCAAGATCGCAGCGACCGAGCGGCGCTGGCTGCTGGTCTCGTGGGCATGGCTGGGCGCGGTGCTGGCGGCGGCGCTGGTCGTTCGATTCGTGGCACTGGATCACGTCCCCGGAGTGAACGGCGACGAGACGGTGTTTCCTGTCCACGCTTCGGAGTGGCGAGCGGGCACACCGCTCTCGCAGCTGCGCACGGGCACGAATTTGCCGATGAACCCGCTGTTCTTTGGCATCGTGGTCGCGCTGAGCTACCTGCTGCCGATCAGCCTCTGGACGGTGCGGCTCGCGGCGGTGCTCTCGTCCGTGCTCGGCGTGGTTCTCGGGCTCTGGGCATTTCGGGAGCGGGGATGGTCCTTTGCCGCCGTGTTCGCGCTGCTCATGGCCACCCTACCGATCCAGCTCGGATACGCCCGGCTGGCCTGGGATCCGACGGCGATCCCAGCCGTGATGGTGCTCGCGCTGGCGGCGGCCACCCGTGGTCGCCCGCTCGCCACGGCCCTGGCGTTTGGGCTCTGCCTCTGGGTGCATCCGTCATCGGTCTTCGCTGCGCCGATCTTGGCGGCGGCCGTGCTCGCAGCGAAGTGGCCGCTCTGGGCGCAGCGCGCGCGTGGCGCCTGGAGGCCGCGGACGCTGGCCCTGGCCGCCCTGATCACCGCCACAGTGCTGGCGGCCGGCTTCTGGCTCGTGGACAGCCAGTTCTTGCCGCCGCCGGTGCTGGCCGCGCTGCGCGGAGGCCTGCCCGAAAAGCTCTGGGCCCGCGCGCGAGACCCCGGCGAGTTTGTGCATTTTCTGCTGCTCTACGCCGAGTTCGTCGGGGGCCCCACCGTCTACCGCTACATGACCGGCTCGCTACCGGCAGCAGCGGCATCGGTGCACCTGGTCGCGGCCATCCTGGTACTGGTCGCCGTGATCTGGGGTTTGCTGCGACGGAGAACCGATGCACGGGGCGTCGACCGTGCCGTCTTGGTGGGCATCGGTCTGAGCCTGATCGCGGCCTATCTCGTCGGCGGACGGGAGGTGCTGGCTCCGCACACCGAGCGCTACGCCATGTTCCTGGTGGCGCCCACTTGCTACGTGATGGCGGCGCTGCTCGACATGCTCGCGCGCGCGCCCCGCGGCGCCGCCATCGCGCGACTGGTCGCGGCAGCAGTGGGCAGCGTGCTGCTGCTGTCGTTCGATCGCTACTTCCTCGCGGCCTACCGCCACACCGACCTGGGGCGGCACGACACCTTTCGCACCGGCGATGTCGACCCGAAGCAGCAAGCGCTGGAGCTGATCCGCGCCTCCCGCAACCCGGACCGGATCACCTTGATCCGCGCGGAGGACCACTGGATCTACTGGCCGCTGCGCTATCTCGCGGGGCCGCCCTCGGACCTCCAGGTCACCATCGCCGGAGCGAACCACTGGGACCTGCGCTATCCGAAGGACTATCCGCCAGCGCCGAACCCGGCCGTGACCGAGATCTTCGATGTCGTGTGGGCGAATAGCTACCGAGACGTGGAGGCCGCCCGCACCGCCGAGCAGCGTACGGACATCTCCGGCTATGAGAGGCTTCCGATCTTGCGCGTCTATCGCCAGCCCTCTGCTGGCGCGCAGTCAACCGCCACCGCGCGCTGACACGGCGAGCGGAGGGGGCCGGCTAGATCAACTCGACTCGCCGCGCTGCCGCGCGCCCGGTAGAGCGGGTCGGCGTAGAAGGTGCTCTGCTCGCGCGCGACGTCGACGAGCTTGATCTCGTGCTCATCGAGGCTCGCCCGGGCACGTCCGAGGCTTTCGTCCCACGCAGGGACTTCGCCGGCGGAAGCATCGACCCCACGCGGCGCGCCGGGCGCTGAGCGACCAAGACGGCTTGCCAGAAGTAACGGAGGCCGAGCTCGGTGGGAGTTCCGTTGATGAGCTGGCCGGGCAGATCGACGAACGATGGGTCTACCTGCAGATGCGGTCATGAGCTGCCCCCCGCGCCGTGCTGCATGGCAGGGCAGCCCCTCCGCCGTCGCGAGAGCGATGAGGCTCGGTAGGGCGGGGCGGCGCATTCCAGTCGCGGATGGTTTCGCCTCTTGCCGGACATCACCCGGCGATGTCCGCGGTCCGTGTTGGCTCGAACCGTCTCCTCGCGCTGTACCGATCTGCACCGCCGGGCTGCAGCGAGACCGCTTCCACCCAGCCGGCAGCCAAACGGGCCCGGAGACGCGCGCTGGAGGCGCTGGCACATGCCGCGAACCATGGCAGTTGAGCCCGAGCCTGCGGTAGCAGCGCCGCTGGCCCGCGCATACGACGAACCGATGGGGGGTGCGGTTCGCGCGCAGCAGATCGTCCTCGAGCACGTGGACGCGATCTGGCGCACGGCGCGGCGCCTGGGAGTGCCACCTTCCGACATAGACGATGTAGCCCAGGAGGTGGCGCTGGTGGTGTTGAGGCGCGAGCGCGTGATCCATCCCGGGAAGGAGCGCGCGTTCGTGATCGGGAGCACGGCACGCATCGCCTCGAACTGGCGGCGTTCGCGGCAGCGTCAACCGCAGCCCTTGGCGAATGCGGCGGCAGAGTTCGCCGGGACCGAACGCGCCGAACTGGCCCCTCTGGAGGGCGTAGGCGATCCGGCGCAAGAGGCAGCGCTCGAGCGTGCGCAGGGCCTGGCGCTGCTCGAAGCGGCGCTGCAGGAGATGACGCCCGGGCAGCGGCTGGTCTTCACGCTGTTCGAGCTGGAGGAGTTCAGTGCCCGCGAGATCGCCGAACAGCTGGAGATCCCCGAGGCCGCCGTGGTGTCGAGGCTGCGCCGAGGGCGCGAGGTGTTTCAGAGCTTTTGCCGGCGGCGACAGCTGGAGAGCAACTGCCCAATAGAGGAGGGCGGCAATGGCTGATTTCTCATCTTCGCCGGAGTCGAGAGCGCTGGCGCGACTCAAGGAGCTGCACCGTACAGAGCTAGCCCCGCCGGACTTTCGCCTGCGCGTCGCCGAACGGCTCGAGCGCCTGAAAGAACCCGCGCCGAAACGCGCGCTCCCCGGGCGGGGCGGCATCGGGCTCTTGCTCCTGGCAAGCGCCGCGGCCGTCGGGCTCCAAGTGCGCGGCGATCGCACGCGGGTCACGCCGCTGCCGGAGCAGCGCGCAGCGCCGGCTGCCGAACTCGTGTCGCCGAGCAGCCATTCCGGGGAGCTGAAGGCCGGAGACGTACAGGCCTCGGGGGGCCTTGCGCCCCGGGTCATCCGCGACGTGATGCGTAATGAACTCGACCGCTTCCGCGAGTGCTACGCAACCTTGCCCCCGCCGCGACCGGTGGTCGTGTCGAAGCTCAACTTCACGATTGGTGCTGCGGGGAATGTCACGGCGGGCCATGTCGAGTCGGAAGCGAGCCCCGCGCTCGGGCAGTGTCTCGAGCGGGTGATGCTCGCGCTCCGTTTCCCGGCCCCAAAGGCTGGCGACGTCACGGTCGGTTATCCCCTGCAGTTCGGGCCCTGAGGCAGCCGCCGCGACCCGAGCGTGCCGCGCAGCGGGCATATTCTGGAGCCGGAGATGTCGCGAAAGGCCGAGCCCCTCCGCGCGACGCTTTCGGTTTGAGCGATATCGATCTTCACGCGAATGGATTGCGCGCGACCACGACATTGTCAGGGTGATGCGCGCGATTCACTTCCGTTCCCTTCGTCTCGCCTGGGTCATGCTCGCTCCCATGGCCTGCCTCGCCTGCTCTCGGGCGACCGGGCCCACTGCCACGCTCTCCGCAGCGCCGGCGCAGGCGCCTCCCGACGCCGCGCTCGCGGCAAGCCTCGACGCCCGGCTCGCCTCTGATGGCGATGCGTTCTCCGGCGTCGTGCTGGTGGCGCGCGACGGGGTGCCCATCTATCAAAAGGCCGTGGGGCTCGCGGACCGCGAACATGGCCGCCCGAACACGCTCGCTACGCGCTTCGACATCGCGTCCCTGGGCAAGATGTTCACCGCGGTGGCCGTGTTGCAACTGGTGCAGGCGGGCCAAGTACGCCTCGACGCGCCGCTCGGGACGTACCTGACGAACTATCCGGAGCAGGAAGTGGCTCGCAAGGTGACGATCCACCAGTTGCTGACGCATACGGGGGGCACCGGCGACATCTTCGGACCGGAATTCGCGGCGCACCGCGCGCAGCTGCACTCGCTCCAAGACTACGTCGCGCTGTATGGGAACCGAGCCCCGCTGTTCGAGCCCGGCAGCCGCTGGCAGTACAGCAACTACGGCTTCGTGCTGCTCGGGCGCGTGATCGAGCAGGTGAGCGGGCAGCGGTACTACGACTATGTCGCGGAGCACGTGTTTTCGCCCGCGGGTATGACGCATACCGACTTCGCCGTCCAGGGTGGCTCGGCAGATCTCGCAGCGGATGATCGCGCGATCGGGTACACGCACCGCCGACCGGGCCAGGCGCCGAGCGCCGAGCTTTTTCCCAACACATCGATTGTGCCTGGCCGAGCCAGCTCGGAAGGGGGCGCCTATTCGACCGCCGGCGACCTGCTCGCGTTCGCGAACGCGCTGGAGAGCCACCGGCTGCTCGACGCGCGGCACACGGAGCTCTTGACCACGGGCAAAGCGCCGATGCCGGACGGCGGAAAATACGCTTACGGATTCTCCGATGCGACCAATGACGGCGTTCGCTGCATCGGGCACAGCGGGGGCGGTCCGGGGATGCACACGCACCTGCGCCTTTGTCGCGCGCCCGGCGAAACGAGCTCTCACCTGGTGGTCGTGCTCGCCAACCTCGATCCGCCAGCGGGGAAAAGCCTCATGCGCGCCGCCCGTGCGGGCTTCGCGCCTCACGCGCCCGCGCTGGGCGAGGGCTCCCCGGCTACAGCCTCCCAGCCCTGCCAGGACATCACCTTGGACGACTTCGAAGACGGCGATGTTTTGGGCTCTGCGGGCCGCCTCGGCACGAGCAAGTGGCACAGCTATCACGACCGAACCGGCAGCACCCTGCTGCCCGAGGGGGATCTCGTCGCGACGCGCTCGGACGACTCGAAGTATGCCTCGCACATCTCCGGGAAGCTGGCAGCAAAGCGCTTCACCTGGGGCGGCGTCGCGCTCCAGCCCGGCGACACGGCCTCGCCGTTCGATCTCTCGCCCTGGACGCAGGTGTGTTTTCGCGTCCGGGGATCGGGAAAAATGCGCTTCGACGTGGCCGACGTGAGCACCAGCCCCGAGGGCGGTGTGTGCCATCGCTGTTACGACAACCCCGGCACGGACATCACGCTCTCCGAGCGCTGGACGGAACGCTGCGTCTCGTTCGATTCGCTCTCGCAGCTGGGCTGGGGTGAGCCGCAGCGCGCGCTCACGCCCGCGAAGGTCTTCGAGCTCCGCTGGTCGATGCAGACGCCGAGCAGCACGTACGACCTGTGGCTGGATGACGTGCGGCTGATGTGTCGCTCAGAGCCGAAGCCTTCCGCCCTCTGATCCCGCACGGACCGCCGTGTCACGGCCGCGCGCGAGCGGCCCCTGCGAGCATGTGCTCGCGTTCGATGCGGCGTCCCTGGCGAACGGCTCGGACGACCTCGATGGTCGCGTCCACCACGAGCTGAGGCTGGTCGCGAGGAACGGCATGGCCGCTTTGCTCGGCGATGACTTGCGCCGAGTTGCTCGAGAGCTGCGTGAGCTCCACCTGCAGCGCCTTGCGTTCAACCCACATTCGCTGCGCGGTCTCCGCGCTGACGCCTGGCTGGACTGGCGGGGACACCCCCCGGGTGAGCACGATCAGCGGCCGGCTGCCAAGGGAGCGTTCACGCCGGCGCAGTGCCTCCAGACCCTGGGCCAGGCTCTCCCAGCGGCGCTGGGACGCGCGCAGCACCGCCGGGTACACCACGAGCACGCGAAACGGGTAGATGAGCGCCATGTAGAGCCGCCCGAACCAGCCGCGCGGCTTCACGTACACAGCCATGCGCGGAGCGTACAGCGTGCCCGTCTTGTGCGCCCAGCTCAAATGCAGTAGCGCGTGCACGGTGCTGTTCGAGAGCTCGAGCAAACGCTCCGAGTCTCGATCGTAGACCACTCGAAATGGCAGGCGAGCGTCTCGAGCGGGCAAGGCCTCTCGGTCCTCCGCCTTCAGGCGCTCCGACACGCTCGTTTCGCTGCAGCCGGGAATGGGCAGTTGATTGGTGCCGCGATCGAGCCCGAGCCTGCCGAGCAACAAGCGCAACCGGATGAGCCATTCCGCTGGCCCCGAGAGCGCTTCGAAACGCGCCGCGTCTTCCAGCTGGCAGAAGGTGCGAAAGGTTTCGCCGTTACTGGCGTCGGCCGTGATGGGGTACTCCCAGATCTCATCCAGAGTGAAATCGCGAGCGATGTCGCTCACGAGCCAAGCTTCAGAAGCGGCAGTGGAGCGTGAGAGGCGCATGATCCCAACGTAGAACAGTCCACGCGGGGAGCAAGACCCGGATAGCGTGTGGTGCCCGCACAGCACTCAGGCCGGCAGGCGCAGGACGAGTTCGCGCAATTCGTTCCGCACGGCCGCCGCGCAGTGGGCCGCCCCCTCAGCAATCGCGGACAGCTGCAGGTCCAGCTCGTCGAGCGCGGCGCTCTCAAAGAGTGCGATGGCCGCAGGGTCGTAGCGCCACGTGCGCAGATTCAAGACGTGGATACGAGCCATCAGGCGCGGATCGAGGTTCAGTTGCCGCACGGCGTTGTGCTCGATCCGCCACGGCGTCGCTGCCAGCGCTGCTTCCAGGTGCGCGCCGATCCTCAGCTGCTGACGATGGCGGGCCTGCATCGCGGCGACCCATTCGTAGTAGCGAGCCAGCGCGGGATGATCCGAGGCGATCGTCTCGGTCTCCTGCACGATCAGGCGAGCGCCGGGGCAGGCCAGCTCTGTCCAGGCGCTGAAGGCGACGCCTGGCTCTGCAATGTGTGCCACCAGGTGCCGGCAGAACAGTACGTCGCCGGGTTGGACGGCGAACGGCGGGCGCAACAGATCCGCGACGACGAAACTGATGCCGGGCGGCGCCGCGCGCTGCGCCTCCGCGACGAAACGGGGCGATGAGTCGATCCCGGTCGTGCGCATTGCCGCCAGCGTTTCGTGCAAAAGCCGCGTCGTATGCCCGGGACCCGAACCGAGGTCGATGGCATGCGCCGGCGCGGCTCCGCCCCAACGCCCGAGCAGGTCGCGTGATGCTGATTCGTACGCAAACGCGAGCCAGCGCAAGCGCTCTGCCGCGAGATCAGTATCGCCGAAGGTGTAGGCGCGGGGATCGTTCACCCGTCCAGTATGTGCCGGCGACAAGCTGGCGAGAAGGGGGCAAGAGGCCCCGCTCTCCTTGGCTGTGGCGGCCGGGGCAGCTTCCGTGAGAACATGATGCACGTATGAATCGCGGCGCCTCGGACTCCTCCTCCAGCTTGTTCGAGAAGATCGCCGCGCGACAGCCGGGCATCCGTCTGTACGGCTTCGCGCCACCCAAGCTCAGCTTGCCGGCCTCCGAGGTAGCGGCGATTGCAGCACAGCAGGTGCAAAGGCTACAGTCGCTCGAGCTCGACGGCGTGATCGTTTACGACATCCAAGCCGAAACCGAGCGCAGCACGGAGCCGCGGCCATTTCCGTTCCTGCCGACGGTCGCTCCCGATGAGTATGCGGAACAGCACCTGGCCATGCTCGAGCGGCCCAAGATCGTTTATCGTTCGGTCGCCAAAGATACGCCGGAGAGCTTCAGGAGTTGGCTCGGGGCGCGCACGCCGCCCGCGCTGAGTGTGCTGGTTGGCGCCGCGAGCCGTCGCGCACTACCTGGTGTGGCACTGCGCGATGCCTATGCACTGACCGCGCAGCACGCACCGGGGCTCACGCTGGGCGGCATCGCGATCGCGGAACGGCACGAGCGCACACTCGACGAGCACGAGCGAATCCTCGCCAAGATGGCGTCTGGTTGCCGCTTCTTCGTGACTCAGGCGGTCTACGACGTCAGTTCGACGCTGTCGCTGCTCAGCGACTACTCCCTCGCGCTGAAAGCGGCCGGCGCCGAGCCGGTGCCGATCATCCTGACATTCTCGCCCTGCGGCTCGGAGAAGACGCTCGCGTTCATGAAGTGGCTTGGCATCCGCTTCCCACGCTGGCTCGAGAACGAGCTGCGCAACGCGGCCGACCCACTCGGAACCTCGCTCGCGCTCTGTGAACGCATCTTCCTCGAAGTCTGGGGCTACGCGCGCGACCGAGGCATTCCGCTCGGCGTCAACGTCGAGAGCGTCTCGATCCGCAAGGCGGAGATCGAGGCCTCGCTGGAGCTGGCGCGCACGCTCTCGGCTCATGTACGAGCCGACATCGGTTGAGCTCAAAGGTTCCACGGCACCCGCTGCAAGCGAGCCGCGAAGGCGGCTCACAGCCCGAGCCCGCCCAGGAACTCGCGCATGTAGCGGACGACCTGCTCTTGGTGGGTGAGAAAGAGATAGTGCGGGGCGTGGTCCATGGTGATGATGCGGGCTCGCGGCAGGGCGCGCGCGAGCTGCACGCGCTCACGAGCAAAGACGGCGGCCTTGTCGGAAGGCCAGTAATCCGCGTTGGCGTAGAGCGCGAGCATGGGGGCGCGGATGCGCGTGTAATCGGGTGAGACGATGCTGCTCAGCATCTGCGTGATGACGTCGGCCTTTGGCGCGGGGCCGAGGAAATGTCCGCTTTCGTCGAACTGGAAGGTGGCCACGACTTCGTCGAGTGCCACCGGCATCTCCATGATGCGGGATAGGTGGGCAGCGTAAGCGCGGGCGCTCTCGAAATCAGCAGGCGTCGTCGGCGGCTCGGGCCGGGACGCACCGGCAAACTCCTTACCGTGCGCAGCCCGATCGTAGGCGGCGTCGAGGTAGACGAGGGCGGCCACGCGCTCGGGGTGCTCGATCGCCAGCCAGGTGAGCTCTTCGCCAGCGAAGGAATGGCCTGCGAAGACGGCGCGTGGAGCGCCCAGGTGGTCGAGCACGCGCAGGATGTCCGTACCGAGCGTGGACAGGGCGTAGCTTGCCGAGCTGCCCGGCCGCGGTGTAGAGGCGCCGAAACCACGACGGGTGAGGCCCACGACGTGCCAGCGGTCGATGAAGGCGAGTGCGAAGTCGTCGAAGACGTGGGCGGTGTTGCCCATACCCGGCAACAATAGAAGCAGCGACCCGGTCCCGCCCCAGTCGAGCAGCTCGAGCTTCACACCCGGCTCGGTTTCGATCAGGGTCACGCTGTGCGGGGAGCCCGTGGTTACGACGGGCACATACTCCGACGGCGACGCGGGCGCTGCGCTGGCAGAGGCGGGGTGCCGTGACGGAGCTGCCGTCGTGGCCTGACACGCGGCAAGCTGGAGAAGCAGCGCCGTCGGGGCAGACAACCAATTCTGCACACGGATTGACATACCTTCAGTTCGAAGGCATATACCTGGAAGTAACAGGTATCAAGTGTCTGTCTCCAGATCCAATCCCGCGTTCATGACCGGCGTGCCCGAAATCCTCATCCTGCGCCTGCTCGCGGAGCGGGAAATGTATGGTTACGAGCTGGTGCAGGCGATCGAGGTCGCCACGGGGGAAGCCATCAAGCTCGGTGAAGGTGTTGTGTACCCGGTACTGCACGCGCTCGAGGAGAACGGTTGCTTGCGCGCGCGGCGCAAACCCGTCAATGGCCGGACGCGCGTCTACTATTCGGTCACGGCAACCGGAAAAAAAAGGTTGGCCGCGGTGATTCAGGACTGGAAGCGCATCTCACAGGCGGTCTCCCAGGTGCTGGAAGGGGATAGTCATGCAGCCGCATCCATTTGAAAGCTTGGCCGAGCGCTTGCTACGCGCTGGCGTCGCGCCGCGCCATGTGCGCCGTTATCTGCGTGAGCTGAGCGAGCACCAGGAGGACCTGCTGAGGGCCGAGCTCGCCAAGGGCAGCGACGCCATCGCGGCTCGCGAGGCCGCTCGAGCGCGCCTGGGCACGGAAGAGAGCCTCGCGCAGAGCATGCTCGAACGGCCGGAGTTGCGCTCCACCGCCGCGCGCTTTCCCGCGCTCGTTTTCGGTTTTGGACCGGTACTCGCCTGAATCGGTGTTGCCTTAGCCGTTGCCCTTGCCGTGAGTCTGGTGCCCACATCGATCCGGCCCGCAACACCTTCCGCCGCACAGATCGCTGGCATCCATGCGATGGGGCTC
>JAICTU010000673.1 GCA_025936205.1 Polyangiaceae bacterium
GTACCGGCGACCTCCGCGTCGTAATCCGTGCCGTCCGCCGTCGTGACCGTGATCTCGTCCGCGCCTTCGACGACGTGATTGTTGGTCAGAATCAGGCCATCGCTCGAGTAGATCACGCCCGAGCCGAGTCCGCCCTGGTGGCGCTCCTGAGGCTCGGGATTGGATGGACCGAAGAAGTGCCGGAAGAAGGGATCTTCTTGCGGACGTTCTTTGACGACCCGACGCGAAGCGACATTGACCACGCTGGGCGTGGCACGCTCGGCGATGTCGGCGATCGTGACGTTCTTGCCGCCCATTTCTTCTGCGAACGCGAAGGCGGGATGCGGCAAGATCGATGGCTGCGACGTGCCCGCCGCTCCTGATGTGGGCGCCAGCTGCGGCGTGCCAGCCTGCGAGAGCTGCTCGGGCGAGCGCAGCGCGCCCGGCGCACTGGCAGCCGGATCAGGGCGGGAGACGGCGGGCGTTTGCTGCGTGCAGGCTGCCGGCCAGTAGGCGACGAGCAAGCCGGTCCAGGTCAGCATCAGCGCGAACGGGGCAAATCTCTGCTTCATCGATCCTCCGGCTGCGCTTGGGAGTACACGGAACCGATCCTGCCGTCCAGGGACGCCAGGTCAGCAGCGCGTTTTCCTCAGCTGCGCATCAAATCGTTCAGATAATGCGCGATGTCGTGGAGCGGCAAGCTGCGCCGGACCACGCCCGCTTTGACCGCTGCCTGCGGCATTCCATACACGACCGCGGTCTCTGGGCCTTCAGCGATGACGATGCCACCGCGATTCACCAGCGCTTTGGCGCCCTCCACACCGTCATCTCCCATGCCCGTGAGGATCACGCCGATGGTCACTTTCGCTGCAACTTGAGCGAGGCTGGAGAACAAGCGATCGGCGCTCGGCACGTAACGGTCGCCCGTCGTCGGAAAGCGCACTTCGGCCGTGAATTGCTTGCCTTCATGCTGGACTTCGAGGCAGCGCCGGCCCGGGCAAATCAGCGCGCTCGCTCCCAGGATCGCGGCGTTGGCGCGCGCCTCGCTCACGCTGAGCGGGCTGTGCCGATCGAGGCGCTCGGCGAAGGTGCGCGTGAATGTGTCCGGCATGTGCTGTGCGATCAGCACGGCGCAATCTGCCGTCGGCTTCAACGTCGAGAGAATGGTGGTGAGCGCGGTGGGGCCGCCTGTCGACGCGGCCATGGCGATGAAGTGCCGCGGCACGACTCCCGTCATCTTGCGCGGAGCCACGGGCGTGATGTGGCGCACGTATTCGGCTGGCGGTGGTCGCGACCAGACGCCGGGCGTCAGTGCCCGCACCACGTCCAGCTTTTCGCGCAGGATCGCCGGCAACAGGGTCCGGCGCTCCGCGCTCGTCTGGGGCTTGGGCACGAAGTCCAGGGCACCGAGCTCCAGCGCACGGAACACGTTCTTGTCCGCGGAGCAGCTGGAAATTACGATGACGGGGCACGTCCAGACGCTGGGGATGATGCGCAGGAAGCTGAAGCCGTCCATCTTCGGCATCTCCAGGTCCAGCGTGATCACGTCCGGCCGCAGCTGGGGCAAGAGGCGGAGTGCCTCGCTGCCATTGGCAGCGGTGCCGACCACCTCCACATCCCCGGCGGCGCGCAAGGACAGCAGCATCTCGTCGCGATTCAGCGCTGAATCATCGACGACGAGGACGCGCAGGATTCGCCCCATCACAGCTCAGCCCCCCGGCGGTTACGCGGCGGCTTCCGGAATGCGAGGTCCTGCTGGAGGCTCTGGAAGTCCAGCGTCACGTCCAAGAATTTGAGCGACTCGGAGTGGCCGAGCAGCAGAAAGCCCCCGGGCGCCAGGCGCTCGTACACGTTGCGCAGCACGCGTGCGCGCGCGGCGTCGTCCAGGTAGATGAGCACGTTGCGACACAGGATCACGTCTGCGCGACCGATCAAGGGATCGAAGTAGGTGTCGAGCAAATTGCCGATCACGAACTGGCAGAGCTCGCGCGTCTCGTCGCGGATTTGCCAGAAACGCCCGCTCTGCACGAAGTACCGGCTGCGCAGCGCTTCATCCGTGCTGCGAAAGGCGCCCTGAAAGTAGCAGCCCTGGCGCGCGTGCTCGATCCGTTCGGGGGATAGATCGCTGCCCAGGATGCGCACGTCCCAGCCCGGAAACAGACCGCTCTCCTGGACCAGGATCGCCGCCGTATAAGCCTCTTCACCGCTGGAACAACCCGCGCTCCAGATGGTCAGCCGCCGTACCGCGGCATTGGCGGCGGCGACCGCCGGCAGGATCGTGCCTGCCAGCAGATCGAGCTGCTCCTCGTGTCGGAAGAAATATGTCTCCCCGCTCGTCAAGAGCTCGAGGGCAGCTCCGAGCTCCTCGTGGCTCTCGGTCAGGACTCTCGCGTAGTCGCGGAACGTCGTGAGCTCGTGCACCGGCAAGCGTTGCCCGAGCCGCCGTTGAAACAGCACCAGCGCCGTGGCATCGAAGCGCAGCCCCGCAGCTTCGTTGAACAGGCGTTGCAGCTGCTGAAACTCCGGTACGGATAAATGTGGCGCCCAGGACATGCTTGGATTTTTCAGCCCGGTGGCAGCTCGGGGAGGGCGACTTCCAGCGTGTAAGTCCGGAAGGCGGCAACATCCAGCACGAAGGTCAAGCGATTGTCCTGGCTGGCGACGCCGACCAGAGTGCGCGGATCCACGCTCTTGCCCAGCTCCGGCACCGGCTTGAGGCCGCCGAAGCCGACCTCGAATACGCCGCTGACGCGGTTGACGCAAAGCCCGATGCGGTGATGGTCGACCTCCACGATGATCCACTGACTGCGCCCTTCCAGGGCTCGCGGCGCAACGTCGAAGCAGGTGCGCAAGTCAATGACCGGTACGACTTGCCCGCGGTGATCGAAAACCCCAATTACGCCGCGCGGGAGGTGGGGGAGCGGGGTAACGGGGGACGGCGTGGTGATCTCGCGCACCGAAGCCGTGGGCACGGCATACGCGACCTCTCCCACCAGGAACCCGACCAGGCTTCGGTACTGGTCACGCCGGAGCCGTTCGGTATTCAAGGCCCCCCCGAGCGCTGCGACCGACACCCGCGTTTCAACATGAGAGCCCTCGTCTAGCTCGTGAGTGAGGCCAAGTTGACCAGCACGGTCACTTGGTTGCCTTTACGAGCAATGCTCTCGATGTGAGAAGACACGTCACCCACCAAAACGCCCGACGTGAGCTCGATTTGCGCCTCCGAGAAGCGCTGCACTCCGAGCACCTCGTCGACGAGCAGGCCGACTTTCTCGCCCGCCGCCGTGCTGGTGAGCAAGATGCGCCCGCGATTGGGCGCTTTGGGCGCGCCCGGCTCCAGCCGCCGCCGCGTGTCGATGACGGTCACCAACTCACCGCGGACGGTACACACCCCGACGATGTCGAGCGGCGAGCGGGGAACGGGTGTGATGCTGCGCACCCCGAGGATCTCCAGCACCTGCGTCAGCGGTACTCCGAAGGCCTCGCCGCCGACGGCAAACGTCAGGATTTCGCGCACCGGCTCGCTGGTGCTGAGCCGCAACGGTGCGGCGGTCGCCTGGTCGGAGATTTCAGACAGCGGCACGCACGCGCCCCCCGCGCTCGCCGCGCGTGTTACCCGCGCTCGCCTCTTCGATCAACGCTCCGGGGTCGAGCACCAGCGCGATCCGCTCATCCGCGAGCTCGGAGGCGCCCGAGGCGGCAGAGCTGGAGGGTGCTCCCGCGGAGGGTGATCATCTCGCGGCCGTCGACGACGCGCACCGCGCCGTTGTCGAGCATCACCGCCTCCTGGACGTTGGCGAGCGGGATCGCGAAGAGGCGATCGCCGACCGAGACCACCAGGGCGCTGATGATCGCCAGGGTGATCGGCAGGGTGATCGTCACCTTGGTGCCGATACCCGCCTCGCTCTGGAGGTCGATGACGCCGCCGAGCTTCGAGATGTTGGTCTTCACGACGTCCATCCCGACGCCGCGCCCGGA
>JAICTU010000838.1 GCA_025936205.1 Polyangiaceae bacterium
CCGTTGATCGATCGCGTGCAGAGCTTCTTGCACTAGCTTCTGGCATGAGCGTGATCGATTGCGCGCGCGCCGGACACCGCGGGAGCAACAGGAGTCAGTCAGCATGAATCAAAGTCGCTACCGTCTGTTGCACGCTCAGAGCTCGTACGCACCCCTGGTTCTGGTTTGGCTCGCGCCGGGCTGTGATGGTCGCCTCGCAGTGAGCAAGGAGCCGGTGCAAAGCCAGGGGCCCGACGCCGGCGCGGTGGTTTCCGATGACCATACTTCGACCGCCGACCCCACGCCGGTGTCCAGCGACGACAAGCCCGACGCGGGTGACGTCGTTGCCAGCCGCTGCGACGATGGCATCCGAAATGGCGGCGAGGGCGACATCGATTGTGGCGGGCCTTGCTCGCCGTGCGCGGCCGGCTTCAGCTGCTCGCGCCATGAGGACTGTGCGAGCCACTCCTGCCGGGCGGGTCTGTGCACAGAGGCGAGCTGCGATGACGGCGTCCAGAACGGCAACGAGACCGGCGTCGACTGCGGCGGAGACTGCTTCCGCTGCCTGTCGAGCGCCTGCAACTGTGCCAGCTCGCCCGGGCTCAGCGCGCTCGGCTGCGATGAGACGCGCGGTGTGCGCACCGACCAGCGCCAGATGTTCGTGAGCGACGACGGGCAGCGAGTGTTGTACGGCGTCTGCTACGCCCCGCACGGCAGCAACACCAACGACTGCGAAACGTTGCTCTGGACTCGAGCAGGAACGGAACGCATCGCGGGCGACTCCGTGCCCCTGGGGCTCTCGGGAGACGGTCAGCAGATGCTCTATCTGGAAGGCGCCAATCTAAAATTCGCGGACGCCGCAGGACCGCTGACGGTGCCGCTCGATCGGAACTCGCTGCTCAGTCGCGAGGGCGCTCAGGTCGTGGGGATCACCATCAGCTCCATCAGCGGCGAGAAGGCGCTGGTGCGCTGGACTCGGGCTGCAGGTCTCGAGACCCTGGCGGCCCTGCCGGAAGCTCTCACGGGCACCAACGTCACGGAGTTGCGCGTGGAGGCACTAAACCGCAACGCTTCCGCGGTCGCGTGGTCCATCAGCAACAACAACTTGGGCGGCGCGAAAACCCCGTTCCGCTGGACGGCGGCCGACGGCGCGCAGATGCTCGGCGGCACATTCCCGTATCACCCTGACAGTTTTGGCGCCGCCCCCGTCACCATCAGCGCCGACGGCAACACGATCCTGGGCTATGTGTTGCGCGATGTCGGGTCCACCTTCTCAAATGATACTCTCTGGCGCTGGACCGCGACCGGCGGCGTGGAAACACTGGCGTACGCTGCGGAGCCCGACACCGAAAGACCGAGCTTGTTTTCCACCGCGGACGCCTCCCTGCTCGTGGCCGCCGCTATCCCACTCCAGAATGCGACGGGCGCCCCCAACGCCATGCGCTGGAACTCTTCCGGGGACGCCAGCACCCTCTTCGCGGGCGGCGTGGGAGATATGAGCGCAGACGGCTCGCTGATCGCGGGCTGGGACAGCAACGGCGCGCCCCTGCTCTGGACCGCGTCTGACGTGAAGTACCTCGGGGACATCGCCGCCGCCCAAGGCATCGACACGCAGGGCTGGCAGCTCGGCAAGCCGCTGTACGTCGCGGAGGACGGCAGCTTCGTGCTCGGTAGCGGCGTGTGCGGC
This sequence comes from Polyangiaceae bacterium, assembly GCA_025936205.1. Next base: position 1,667 of record JAICTU010000838.1, read on the forward strand.
GCGACCGCCGTCACCTA
>JAICTU010000291.1 GCA_025936205.1 Polyangiaceae bacterium
GCTCGTACAGTGGTTGACCATGGCGCGCGTGGTGAGAGGCCAGGTGCTCAGCTTGCGCCGGCGCGAGTTCGTGCTCGCGGCCCGCTTGATCGGCGCCAGTGACGCGCGGGTGATCGCGCTGCACATCTTGCCCAATGCCGCGGGAGTGATCCTGGTGTACGCGACGCTGACGGTACCGGCCGTGATCATCCTGGAGTCCTTTCTGTCGTTTCTCGGGCTGGGCGTGAAGCTCTCCTGGGGCCAGCTGGTGGCGGAGGCCGTGAGCGTGGTCAACCCGGTCCACTCCTTCTGGTGGCTGCTCTGGTGGCCGGGGTCGCTGCTGGCGCTCACGCTGCTCAGCCTCAACTACCTGGGAGATGGGCTGCGCGACGCGCTCGATCCCAAGGCGCGCGCTGCGCTCGAGTGAGGTGCCGTGAGCCGACCCAGCCCCGCCCAATCCCCCACGGAGACTGCCCCTGCAGAGCTTTCCACTGACCCGCTGCTCGCGGTGCGGGATCTGGTGAGCGAGTTCCGCACCGAGCAGGCGCTGGTGCGGGCGGTCGACGGTGTGAGCTTCGAGCTCGCACGAGCCGAGGTACTGGGCCTGGTGGGAGAATCCGGGTCGGGCAAGAGTGTCACCGCCCTCAGCATCCTGGGCCTGCTGCCGCGCCCGCACGGCCGCGTGCGCTCGGGCTCGGTCCGCTTCGCCGGCCGTGAGTTGATCGGCTTGCCGGAGCGCGAGCTACGCGCTTTGCGCGGGGCGCGCATCGCAATGATCTTCCAGGATCCGATGAGCAGCCTCAACCCGTACCTGAAGGTGGGCGACCAGCTTGCCGAGGTCTGCGAGCTGCACCTCGGCTTCACGCGGCAGCGCGCCTGGCAGCGCGCGGTCGAGCTGCTCGGTCAGGTGCAGATCCCCGACGCCGCGCGCCGCGCCAGCCAATATCCACACGAGCTGAGCGGCGGCATGCGCCAGCGCGCGATGATCGCCATGGCGCTGTGTTGCGAGCCCGCGCTGTTGATCGCCGATGAACCGACCACAGCACTGGACGTGACCGTTCAGGCGCAGATCCTGGAGCTGCTGCTGCACCTGCGCGACGAGCGCCAGCTCTCGATTCTGCTCATCACCCACGATCTGGGAGTGGTCAACACCACCTGTGATCGGGTCCTGGTCATGTACGCAGGCCGCATCGTGGAGGCGGCGCCCGCGCGCGCGCTGTTCGAGGCGCCCCACCATCCGTACACACGCGCGCTGCTGGATAGCGTGCCGCGCGCAGACGTACCGGCAGCGTCGGCTCCAGGCGCTGCCGTCGCGGACAGCACGGGAAACAAACGCCGCCTGCTGACGGCGCTCGACGGCTTGCCCCCGCGGCTCGACCTCGGCCCCTTTACGGCCTGCAGCTTCGCCCCGCGCTGCAGGCACGCGATCCAAGCCTGCCACGAGGGCGAGCCGGCGCTGCTCCGCACGGCCCCGGGGCGCGCTGCGCGCTGCATCCGTCCGCGAGAGGAGTGGACGTGAGCAATCCCCTGCTCGAGCTGGAGGACCTGCGCGTCTACTTCGACAGCTCCGCGGGTCAGGTGCGCGCCGTCGATGGCGTCAGCCTTCAGCTCTCCCCCGGACAGACACTGGCCATCGTCGGCGAGTCCGGATGCGGCAAGTCGACGCTCGCGCGCGCCGTGCTCGGGCTCGAGAAACCGCGCTCGGGGCGCGTGCTCTTCCGCGGTCGAGAGACCGCGTACGACCGCCGCTCCCAGCGCGCCCTCTGGCGCGAGCTGCAGATGATCTTTCAGGACCCGGACGCCAGCTTGAATCCACGCCTGACCATCGGCAGCGCGGTAGCGGAGCCGATCGCTCTGCTGCAACGCCTGCCGCGTCCGGCCTGCATCGAGGGCGCGCGCAAATGGTTGCGACAGGTCGGCATCGATCCCAGCTTGTTCGATCGCTATCCACACGAGCTCTCCGGCGGCCAGCGGCAGCGCGTCAGCATCGCGCGCGCGCTCGCCGTCGAGCCACGCGCGCTGGTCCTCGATGAGGCCGTCTCCGCCCTCGACGTGTCGATCCGCGCGCAGATCCTGAATCTACTGGTCGCGCTGCAAGACGAGCTCGGGCTCGCCTACCTGTTCATCACGCACGACCTGGGCGTCGTGCGCCATCTCGCCCACGAGGTGGCGGTGATGTACCTGGGCCAGATCGTCGAGCGAGCCGAGACCCAGAGGCTGTTCGCAGCTCCGCAGCATCCGTATACGCGCGCGCTGCTCGCGGCAGTGCCCAGCCTCGCCCCCGGCGCCAGGCCCGCTGCCTCGAACCTGGGCGGCGAGCTACCGTCGCCGGTCTCGCCACCCGCGGGCTGCCGCTTTCACACGCGCTGCCCGGAGGTCTTCGCGCGCTGCCGAGTGGAAGCTCCCGAGCTGTTCACGATCGGCTCACGCCGAGCGCGTTGCTTTCTCGTCGAGCGCTCCAGCGACGACCCGCTCGACGGCAACTGAGCCGCCCGAGCGCTCAGAAATGCATGCTGAATTCTGCGCCGACCTGTCCGGGCCCGGCGATGGGTATGAGCCGCGCCGTGTTGGAGGCCCCGGCATCCGAAGCCGGCTTGGGCGGGTCGTCGTGGAACAAGAGCAACGCGCCCGCCGTCACCGCCGCGGCGCCCGCGAGGGAGTAGCCAACGATGCCGTACAGCGCGGTGCGGTCACGCCGATCTTCCAGATTGGAGACCTGGGGCTCATTCGGTGGCTCCGCACCAGCCGCGTCTCGGGCCTGCTTGTCGAGCTTGCCCGCCTCGATCGTGAAGTAGGTTCCGCCGATGGCAAAAGCCCCCGCCACGCCGGCCCACAAGCCCCAGTGCGCCCAGACGGACGGCTTGCTCTCCAGCGCAGGCGCTGGTGCCGAGCCTCCGCTCTTCGCGCCCGGCTCGACGTCGATCGCCTTCAGCTCATTGCCGGCTTCGTCGTGGAAGACCACGCGGATCGTCTGCACGTCGGATTCGATCTCGACGCGCGCCCCCTTGCCCTCCAGCTTGGCGTGACCGACATCGCCGCCGGCACGAGTGGTGACGACCTCGATGTTCTTGACCAGGCGCAACGGATCGTTGCGCAGGCGCACGTCGAGCACGCCGTCTTGCAACTGCGCCGAGGCGTCGAGGACGCCCACTTCCGTCACGCGACTGCGCGCCTCGTTCAGCCTCTCCCGGATCTTGGGAGAGCCACCCGCGGGGAAAATGGTCGCCGGTTCGAGCATCAACGCGAGGTAGAACGAGTCGGTGGCTTCCACGTCGTTGCCGAGCGCGGCCTCGCACTGACCGATGTTGAAGTATGCCTTCGCCAGCTGGCCCGACGTGGCGTGCCCGGACTGCACCACGGAAAACAGCAACTGCTGCGCCTCGGTGTAGTTGAGCTGCTCGATGGCCTTGACCGCCTGATCGAGCTTGCCCGTCTCCTCGTTCTGAGGTTCAGCAGCCGCGCTGTCCGGCTTCGCCTCGTCTGCGGCGAACGCGCTACCGCTGCCGAGCAGCAACCCCAGTGCCGCAGCGGCTACCAACCCGCGCCGCGCAACTCTCGAACGCATCGCTTCCGACGTCCTCGTGCTTGAAGTGTAGAGCCGACTGAAACGAAACGGCGCTCGCCGTTACTCGCCTTCGGCCCAGGTGACCTTGACGGTCTCCGTCTTACCAGCATCGAGCTGAAGCGTGAACCGCTTCGTGCGCCCGTCCTCCGTGCGCGCGATCATGCGGTGCAGGCCCGGCTGAAGCTCGAGCCGCACCAGCGGTGTGACGCCCTTCTTGTCGCCGTCGATGAACACCGTCGCATACGGATTGGCGTCCACGCTGAGGTACGCCATCTTCGGCTGTCCCTCTTCGATGACCAGGTCGCCGTCCGCCGGCTTGCCAGCGGCCGCCTTCGGAGCCGTCGCGGGCGGCGGGCTCGCCGGCGCAGCAGGCTCGGACTCCGCCGGTGCCTCCGGCAAGTCGCTCACGCCCACGGTAGCCGGCTCGCTGTCTGGGCTTGCAGCACGCGCCGCCTCCGTGGAGGCACTCGTCGAAGCACTGCGAGTCGTTGCGCGCTTGGGCGTCGCCGCCACCTTGCGCAACACCGCACGCCCAGGACCGCGGCCTGCGGCAGATGCCCGGGCAGCCGCGCCGCGCGCTGGCACCTCGTCCGCCGGCTCCTCCGTGACCGCCGCCGCTGGAGCGGTAGCCGCCACTCCAGCAGTGCCTGCAGCCGGACCTGCTGCCTCTTCCGCCGGTGCCTTCTCCGCCGGAACAGGCTCGGCCTTCGGCGCCGACGACGCGGCACTTGGATTGATTGCGCTCGGAGCGGGTGCGCTGGCCGCAGCCACGCGCGTCTCCGGACTCGGGACCTCGCGCGGGGCGCGAGCCACCGAGCGGCTCGCCATCACAGCAGCCCCGGAAGCCACTGCTACCAGCACGCCGAGCAGCCCGACCACCGCCCAGCGCGACCAACCCTGGCGCACGCCCTCCGGCGGGTTGCTGTCGTGCATCCAGGCTTGCGGCTGCGAGGGCCCTTCTGACTCCAGGTCCTCGCCGTCGTAGATCCTCGTGACGGCGTCGTCGCCCCCCTCTTCCTGGTACTCTCCCAGGGCCAGACTGGCCTCCGCCGGATCGGGCGCGTCTCCGCCCTCCACCGACTCCGCCTCGGTCACCTGCTCGACGTCCTCGGAAGGCGGCGGAGCGCTGGCGGCCGCCTCGCGCTGATCCGCCCACTCGATCTCCCGGAGGCTGCGCACCTGGCGCCGGCGCTCCAGCAGATACTGCTCGCACACGCCGCGCACTTGCGCGCTGATGCTCTGGCGCGCGACCACCGTCCCGGTGCGGCGCACGGCGTCTTGAAGAGCCGCCGCGAAGGTATCGACGTTCGTGAAGCCGGCGCTCGGACCCGCGCGCAACATGTCGCGCACGATCGCCCCGAGGTCGTCCCGTTCACCATCCGCTGCCGGAGCGTCACCCAGCAGCTCCTGCAGCACGGCGCCCAGCGAGTGCACATCCACCGCTGCCGTCACGGGCGCGCCGCTCAGTAGCTCCGGTGATGCATACGCCAGCGCCGCCGCGGGGACATGCTCCCGCCCCACGACCCTGCCGATCGGTCTGGAACCGATCAGCCCCATCACCTTGACGTCGCCGCGCTCGGTCAGCAGGAAGTTACGCGGGCACAGCGACCCGTGAACGAACCCGCCCGCCTCTTCGTCGTCCAGGCTGAGCTTGTGCAGGCGGCGCACCAGCTCGCACGCCTGAAGAATGATGCCGACGGCCACGCCCGAGGGCATTCGCCGCCCTCGCTCGCGCAAGCCTTCGATGATCTGGGCGAGGAAGACACCTTCCTCAAACCCGTAAACCGCAAACGGACGCCCGTCCAGAACGCCGTAGTCCAGCAACGGGACCACCTGGGGTCCGTTGAGCTTCAGCGCCAGCAACGCTTCGAGCCAGAGTGCATCCGCACCGGCGCGCGTCCGATTGTTCTCTCCCGTGTGCTTGAGCAGCACCGGCTGGGTATTCCCTGCCGTGTCGCGCTGCTCCCCGAGCCACGTCCCCCAGGCTCCGTCGGCGTCGAGCTCGCTCAACGCGCGGTAGACAAATGCACCCTGAGAGACGCTGTCCGGCAACCCGTGCCGGGCCTTGAGCCTCTTCGGCTTTGATAACTTAAACACCCCAAACCGCGAACGGTTTGGGGTGCCTAAATTCTGGAACGAGTCCATCCTCTTCTTACACCCAGGCCAGCTCTGCTGAACCTACCACCCTTCCCCCCTCGATGCGGCCGCCTACAAGGCGACCTTAACCGAGGGGAGAAACTGCGGGAGGCGCTGCGCTGGGCATCCTCACACCCAGCGCAGCTTCTACTGTCACTATATCCCTGAGCGGCCGCGGCTGCCGCATCGCAAACAGCAGCGACCGGCTGGTTCTCGAGGGGCTCCGACAGGATGCAGAGGCTGTCGACGTAAACCGCCGTGAAATCATCACGGTCGATGCTGCCCTTCTCGAGCACGGACAGGACGGGGTTGAGGAGATCGAGGTTATCCGCGAGCTCGTCGGCCGTCAGACCCAGGTCACCAGCGGCGTCCTCGATGCGCATGTCCTGGTCAAACCGGAGGAACACGCCCGAGACGGGGTCGCCGCCCTGGATCGGGAGGTCCGCCAGCTGCAGAGCGCGCTGGTAGAAGCCTTCCGAGTCCTCCTGGACCTGGCGAGCAAACTCTTGCGGGCTCACGTAGATGCCCTCGAGCTGCTCCACCTCGTCGCGGTCCAGACCGATCTCGCGAGCGTTCGCGAGAGCGATGTCACGGACCTCGTCCACCACCGGGATCAGACCGCCAGAGTGGCAGTTCGAGCACGACACGCTCGTGATGGCGCGGAAGTTGTTCTGGTTGGTGTCCAGAAGAATGTCCGAGTCCTCGACGATGTTGTCGTTCGCGTCCGCGATGATGAAGCCCAACAGACCGTTCGGCAGCGTGAAGATGGCTTCGGTGCCGCCGGGGGTGAAGTTGAACGGATCCTCGAAGATGCTCTCGTTGCCCTGGTTGTCCTCGAAGTCGAAGGACTGCCAGATGGCACCGCTGCGGATCACCAGCTCGTCGCGCTCGACCAGGCGGTCCTGGCGAGAGATACGGGACTTGGTGGTACCGGCGCGGATCTGGTCCTTGACGTCCAGCGTGTTCTGGTCGACGTCGACGCCGAGGTCATTCAGCACGAAGTCGCCCAGGGTCTGGTTCACATCGACATCGATGATCGCGTAGTAGAGGTTACCGATGATCGCGACGTCCATCATCTGATCCGAGAACTGGATCGGGAAGGCCGTCTGGGAATCGTCCTTGGCGTCGTCGGCGTCGTCACCCTCGAACTCGACGGCGTAGGGGTTGTTGGCCGCAATGGCTTCCCACACGTCGTTGAAGTTCTGGCCCTCGACGGAGATCGCACGGTCCCACTGCAGGTCGCGCAGGTCGATGCGGTACAGCGTCTCGTCCTGGTTGACCGGCACCGGCTCGCGGACGCGGGCGTCGATCGACAGCATGTTGATCATCTTGGCGAGACCCTGACGATCCTTGTCCAGGGCCTCCGCGCACTGACCCGCCGTGAAGCGGTTGGTGAGCGAGATGTAACGGTAGAACACGCGGTCATCGGCGTCAGCGCGACGCAGGTCGTCGTTGACTTCCTGGAACAGCTCATCGAAGTCGACCAGCTGGCCCTTGTCCGTGCAGTTGCCACCGGTGGGGGCAACGTCCGGCCAGAAGCGCGGGTTGTCGATGTAGGAGGACACGATGTTGATGTCCGCATCGGTCACCGCGGGCAGGCCCGAGGAAACTGGCGGCATCTCACCACGCTCCATGCGCTGGACGACGCGCGACCCGGCGCTGTTCAGCGGAACAATCTTGCCGGTCTCAACGAGCTTGTCGATGTCGTTGATGTAGTTCATGCCGGCCTGCGCCGTCTGGGGCGTCAGGTTCGGGCCGTGGCACTGACCGCAGTTCGCGGCGAGCACGTTCTCGGCAGCGGCACGGGCCAGCTTGGCCTCGTCGCTCTCGTTCGGGTCGTTGTTGCGGGAGGGCGGGGTCTGGGCGTTGGCGTTGTTGTTGTTGCCCTGGGCGGCGGCAGGCGGCGTGCAGCCCGCGAGCAGCGGGTTGTCAGCGCAGGTCTCGTCCTTGGGAGCGATGTCGGTCGTCGCCGGCACGTCAGGGGCGGTCGAGTCGCGGTCCGTAGTGCCGGTGCCGCCCTTGTCGTCGCTGCCGCAAGCGAGAGCCAGCAGAGCGGCGCTAAAGCCGATGCTGAATGCTCTGAAATTCACGAGCTTGATTTGGTTCTTCACAGAGTCCTCCAGGTCCTGATTCTGCGCATATTTTAGATATGCTTACTGGGAATGAGGCGCCCAGTTTTGGAGTTAGAAAGCTGACCCGAGGTTGAGGTCAGATTCCTAACCGAGGTTGCCAAGGCACCGCTCAGTTCGAACTCAGATGAATTCGATCCCTTGCGGGGCCCTAACTAGCACGCCTCAACTAGCACGCCTAATGGGCATTACCTTGATGGCACTGCCCTCATTGGCGTTGCCCTAATGGCACTGAGTGTGATGGCGATCTCCGCCACCGAGGGAGGAGTGTAGGAGGACGTCCGGATCTAGTCAGCCAAAATCGTGTGTCTGAGAAGACTTACGCCCACCTGCAAGAATTCTGACGAAGCCGTATTTGGCTGGATTTGAATCCATGGACAGAATTGCGGGGCGTTGGACTTCAGTGCCACGACACTCGAGTTTGTTGCACGCTGCTCCGGCGCAGCTCTCCTGAAGCGCGCGGCAGCGAGCGTACTGGCTCCGGTCGAAGATGGAAAGGACGAACAGGCGCGATCCACCAGCACACTGTCGTTTCATCGTGAGAGTGTCATTGATCCGTTCACAAGCGAATCATTCACCCGTACGCGAATGAGGAGCGCGGCGACCCATACTGTATAGATCTCCGTTCACTCGCTCCGATGAGACCCGAGTGGGCGGGACGCTTCTCGCTCGCGCAGGGACGCGCAGTGGCGGTCGCGGCAGTGGGCCCTCCTGGAGAGGCTCAATGCGGCATGGGTGTCGAGCCACCACTGACCACTTCGTCAGATTTCTTTTGAATTTCCGGCTAGTGTGCAACTTGAAAATCTAGGCACAATATTAACACCATTTAACACCAGGCTCATGCGCTCGCCTTGCAGCGCCATTCGGCGGGGGCGTACCCTCGGGCTACATGGGCGAGCTGCGAAGATCCATCGGGGCGAGCGCTGCTGAGGATCCGGAGTCCGAGCGCCCCACGGACCCCGCTGCTCTCGCTCCGGAGCGCGGACGTGCGGATTCCGAGTCGCGCGTGGTCGTGCGCGATCTGCTGGAGCGCGGTCGGCTCGGGCGCGATCGGCGCGCTGTCGCAGGGAATGCAGTGCCGACGGACACCGGAGCGTCGAGTGTCTCGGGCCGGCCTCCGGCTTCGCTCACGGAAGAAGAGCTCCGCTCGGGCGTATTCCCCGAGCCCATCCCGGGCAGCGTGCGTCTGGACGGCTCGGTCGAGCCCCCGCTGCCGCCGAGTCCCGAGTCGTTCCTGGAGCTGTTCCACGAATACGAGCGCTATGTGGCGAGCATCGGCACGCGCATCCTCGGCCACAACAACGGCGTGGACGACCTGGTGCAGGAAGTCTTTCTGGTGATTTACCAGGAGTTCCACAAGCTGCGTGGGCTCTCGTCGACCAAGGCCTGGCTCGCGACCATCGCGACGCGCCTCGCCTGGCGCCAGCGCGGCAGGCCCTGGCTCTACTCGAAGCTGAGCCTGGCGCAGGTCGAGGAAGTGACGCCCCTGGAGAGCACCGAGGCGAGCCCTGAGCTGCAAGCCGACCTGGCCGTGCTGCTGGAGCGGCTGCGCTCCATGCCTTCGAGTCTGCGAGAGCCATGGCTGTTGCGCTTCATCGACGGTGAAACGTTGCCGCGCATCGCCGAGCTCTGCGATTGCTCGCAGTCGACCGTGCAGCGCAGGCTGCGCGAAGCGGGCGAAGTGATGCTTGGTACGCGCCGCCCCGAGGCGGTGACTGCGGACTGAAGCAGCGCGCTCGAACAGCGTCTCAGAGGCTGAAGCCGAGCCCGAGCCCCAGGATCCAGGCGTTCAGGCTTTGATCCTCGTCACCGACGAACACGACGTTGTAGTTCGCTTCCGCGCTCAGCGAGAGCAAACCCAGGCCAAAGATGAACTCGGCGCCAGGAGCCAGCGCAAAATCAGATTCGGAAGTGCTGACCCCGCCGAACTCCGCGTGGGTCTGCGCCAGGCCCAGGCCCAGCTGAGGACGCAGCGTGACGGGACCGATGCCCAGATCGTAACCGACGCGCGCCATCACCTGCAGCGCCGAGATGGACTGCTCCACGTCCACGGCGTTCGTCTCGGATTCGCCAAAGAAGTAGTCGAACGAGCCACCGAGGTAGAGCGAGGCGGGCAACGTGACCCCGAGGCGCAAGCCAATCCCTCCCCCATACGGGTTCAGGGTCACATCATCGGAGAGCGACCCGTAGAGACCGCGCGCGCTGCCGGAGAGCGTGACGAGTGGGAGGGCATGAGCGGTGCTCGACGAGCCGAGCACGAACAGCGCTGCAGAGAAGGCCGGCACGAGGGCCAGCAACGGCAGCACGCCTCGGGGTGCGGGACCACCCCGTAGAAGCTTTCTCGAACGCAAAGTCTGCAACCTCCTTGGGTACGGGGGAACGCGCGCCAACGAGCGTGCGCTGCAAACTACACGAGGCAGCGCGGAACCGGCAAGGCTGGCTCAGTCCGGATCGCTGAATAGGCCAGTGTGGAAAGGTTTGGTCGACGGGTCCGGCGTGCTTGTTCCAGCCCGCGACGCGGCGCGTGTTGGGGCAGGCTTGCGCGGACGGCTGCCGGCGTTCGCATGGCCGGAATTGGCACGGCAGCAGCAGACGAACTTTCTGCCTGTTCCGCCACGGGAGGCGCACCGTCGGGCAGTGGCTGGATCATGGCGCCGGTTCAACGGGTACCGCTTCCACGGGGGCCAACGGTGCATCGCTCGGAGCCGCGAGGTCTGAACTGTGAAGCCCGGCATCAGGCTCGGCGCGTGGCTGAGGCGCCGCCGTGGCTGGAGAGGCTGCGGATGGAGGGGACGTCGTGGTCGCGCGCGCTTCGCTCTTCACGCGCGCTGCCGCGGCGCGCGGCGCGCGCGCCCCGTCGGAGCGGCCCAAGATGAGCAACGCGCCGCTCGCGAGCAGAGCGGCGAGCACTCCCAGCACCCTCGCGCGCCGGCTGAAGCCGCGCGCCGGCGAGACCGCCATCACGCTCTGCGCAGCGGTCACGTCGGTACGGGTCACCCCCGGATCCGCGGGCAACTCCGTGTTCGCCATTGCCGCCGGGAGCGCGCGTGGCTCGGGCGCAGCTCGAGGAGCACCGATCAGCTCGGACCCTGCGAGAGCGGCTTGCAGCTCCTCCACCAATTCATCGACGGATGGCTGACGCTGTTCAGGCTCGCGCGCGGTCGCGCGCGCGAACCAGGAGTCGAAGCCGGCGGGCACGCGGGCGACGCTCGATGGCACCGGCGCCGGCAGCGTGCAGATCTTGATCACGAGATCTCCGAACGCCTGGCTCTCAAACGGCAGCCGACCGGTGAGACACTCGAAGGCGATCACGCCCAGCGCCCAGATATCGGAGCGATGATCGACTGCCTTGATCCCGCGCGCCTGCTCCGGACTCATGTAGAATGGAGTGCCCAGGAGCGCGCCCGTGCGCGTGCTGGTGCTGGGCGTGCCTGCCGCGCCGGACAGCTTTGCCACGCCGAAGTCGAGGACCTTGAGCAGCTCGTCTTCTTGCTGCGTGATGAACAGATTCTCGGGCTTGAGATCGCGATGCACGATGCCCTCGCCGTGAGCCTTGGTCAAAGCGCGCCCGGCCTGGCGGATCACCCAGAGCGTGGCCTCCGGGCTCAGCGTACCCAGGCGATCGAGACGTGCGCGCAAGCTCTCGCCGACCAGCAGCTCCATTGCGATGAAGGGCGTCTCCGCGTCCACGCCGAAGTCGAACACCTTGACCACGTGCAAGCTGCTCAGGCGAGCCGCAGCCCGCGCCTCGCGCAAGAAGCGGTTCAGCGCCTCCGGCTGGGCGGCGATGTTGGGGCTCATCAACTTGAGCGCGACTGCCGACTCGAGCTGGCGATGCCGCGCCCGCC